>DGHJ01000103.1 GCA_002392625.1 Oscillospiraceae bacterium UBA3851 | reverse complement strand
CCCGCCGTATGTAGATGGGCACGATAGGGGCGTTGCCCTGGAGCGCCATCAGCACCATGCCGGACTTGAAGGCGTCCAGCTGGCCGCCGGAGAGGCTGATGTGTCCCTCCGGGAACATGGAGACCAGGGACCCGGCCTTGATCTCCCCTACGATCTGCCGCAGGGTGCTCATGGAAAAATTCTCCCGGTCCACGGGGATGCACAGGAAATGGCGGAAAAACCATCCGCCGCCGCTGTTGTACAGCTCCTTGCTGCAAACGAAGCGGTGTCGGCGGTACCACACAGCGATCATCAAGTAGATCGGGTCGAAAAAACGCTGGTGGTTGGCGATCAGAATGGCCCCGCCCCGGATGCGCCGGCGGGCCGCCGGGGACTCATACACCCACTTGGGCCGGAACCACAGCAGGCCCGGCAGGGCGGAGGTCACCTTGACGAAGTCGTAGAACAGATATTGGAAAGAAAAGAGCGGTCTACTTGCTTTTTTCATTGAGCAGCTTCTCCAATTCGATGATATGCTGACGGAGGCACTCGGAGACGATGCGCAGGTCGTCCTTTTGATGGCGCGTCTCGTCGGAGTAATCCCGGACGTCCACGGGCTTGCCGATGAGCACGTTTGCCCGCCTGCGCCGGAAGTATGACCCGTCGGTCACCACCGGGATCACCGGCACGCCTGCGGTGAGAGCCAGATAGGCGGCGCTGACCTTGAATGGCAGCGGCCGCTCCTCGCCGGGCCTGGGCAGGCGGCTCTCCGGGAAGATGCCCACCACGCCGCCCCTGTCCAGGATCTCCTGGGAGCGGGCGATGAAGCCGAAGTCGTAGCCGTCCCGGTCCACGTAGATGCCGCCCAGCCGGGGCAGCAGCCAGCCCAGAAACGGCTTGCGGAACAGCAGCTCCGCCATCTGGAAGCGGAGGATCCGGGAGAAAAAGACGAACAGATACACGGCGTAGTCGAACACCGAGGTGTGGTTGGAGATGATGATGGCCGGTCCCTTGATTCGCCGGCCCTGAACGGCGCGGTCCTCGTAATGGATCCGGGTGCGGAAGCAGACCCACTGGACGGGCCAGCCCGTGATCTTGACGAAGCCGTTCCAGAAGCGGATGGTCGCAATGCTTTTCAACGCGCCAGATCCTTTCTGATGTAGTCGGCAAACTGCCGGGCGGTGTGCAGCGCCGTCTCCCCGTCTGCGGGGAAGTCGATGCCCAGGACCTCCTGCATCCGGGAGATCATGGCGAAATAGTCCAGGCTGGTGCCGCCCTCGTCCAGGAAGAAGTCGGCGTCGGCGGCGATCTGGGAGACGTCCTTATCCAGCGCGGCGGCAAAAAATTCCGTCACCTGGGCCAAAAGCTCGTCTGCCGTCTCCTCCTCCCGCCGTTCCGACGGGTCCAGAACAGGCAGTCTGCCCGCCGCAAAGTCGCGCTGGAGGCGCAGCCGGTTCAGCTTGAATTCATCGCCCTGCAGCAGCGGCCCGGCCACGAAGACCACCTGCCGGATCTCACCGGACAGGCCCGCCGCTGCGATCAGCGCCCTTTCCCGCTCCGCCAGCTCCGTCAGCGCCTGCGCGGAGGCATAGGGACGTACCGACACCAGCAGCACGGGGGCGGTCTCGCCGCCCTGGTTCACGCCGATGAGGCAAACGCCCTCCGCCCCGTCGGCGCGGAGCATAGGCTCCAGCAGGTTGGGGTTCAGGTTTTCGCCGCTGGGGGAGACGATCAGGTCGTCCCGCCGCCCCAGGATCTGGTAGTGGCCGCCGTCGCAGCGGGCCAGGTCGTGGGTGTTGAACCAGCCGTCCCGGTCCGTCCGGACGCCGCCGGCAATCACGTACTTGGCCAGCACGTGTCCCCGCACCAGCAGCTCGCCGCCGTCGTTGATATCGTACTCGGCGTTGCTCATGGGGCCGCCCACATAGCCGGACAGCAGATATTTCTTTCGGGTCGACAGCTCCACGGAGGTGATGCCCACCTCCGTCATGCCGTAGCCGTTGGCCAGGCGGTAGCCGATGGCGTTGAAAAAGGCCAGCGTGTCAGCGGGGATGGCGCTGCCGCCGGTGATCATAAAGCGGACGCTCTCGCCGAACAGGTTGTCCCGCACCTCACGGAAGGCCAGGCGGGAGAACAGGGAGCCCAGCGGGCCGGGCAGCTTCTTCCACAGGGCCAGGGCGCGCTCAAACCGGCGCAGGGTGGCCTCGCCCCGGCCGCGGATGGTCTTCATGGCCTGGGCGTGAACGGTCTCCCAGAACAGGGGCACGGCGAAGATGTGGGTCACGTGGTGGCGCCGGATGGTGCCCAGAATGGTCTGAGGCGACAGATCCTGAAGATGCACGAAGGTGCGGGAGAAAAAGGCAAACCAGATGTACACGGCGATCAGGCCGAACACGTGGTAAAAGGGCAGAAAGGTCAGCAGCTTGAGCCGGTGGCCCCAGTGGCGCTTGATGGCCCGGCATTTCCGGATGATGTCGTAGCTGTCCCGGATCTGATAGTAGAATTCCTCGCCAGTGTAGGCGCACACCTTCACGTGGCGGGAGGTGCCGGAGGACATCACCAGCAGCTCCGAGCCGAAGCGCTCCGGCAGGGGGATGCGCTCCCCGCCCTCCAGCTGCGCCGGCGTCACCGTCAGGACCGGGAACGTCTTCGTCCCGGAGATCACGGCCCAGCAGCCGCAATCGGACATGGCCTCGTGCAGCAGCTCGTCCGGCAGGCGCAGGTTCATCAGCAGCGGGCGGAAGCCGGCGGCCAGAATGGCCCAGAAGGTCTCGATCCACTCCAGGCTGTTTTCCATATAGAGGCCCACCACGGCGTCCGGCTCCAGGCGGCCCAGAACGGTTTGCAGCGCGGCGGCCTTTTCCAGGATGTGGGCCCTGGCCTCGCCGTAGGTAGTGGAGCGGATCCGGTAGCCCTCGCTGCGCTCGTACATCACGTTGTTCTCTTCCCGGAACATCAGCGTGAACAGGGATCGGAAGTCCCGGTCCATGGCGCCGAAGGCGTCCAGCTTCTCTTTTACGAATTTGTTGATGGATCTCGCGTTTCCGATGCCGTAATCTGCCATAATCTACTCCAAAAGCGCCTGCTGCGCCTGTGTTTTTCCTGACGCGCATAATACACTCACCGTATACAATTCGACAAATATTTTATCATAACCCTTTATTAAATACAACAGGAAAAATATACGCAGACGGCTGCCGAAAATGCCGGTCATCGGCCCCTGAGAGAAAGAAAAACCGGCCCGCTCCCCCTCTGCACATGGGGGAGCAGGCCGGGTGAATTTTGAGAGGAATTACTCGCCGTCCGTTTCGGCAAACGTGACGCCGCAGCGCCAGCATCTCTTTCTGCCTTTGCGCTGGATCTCCCCGCATTCCGGGCAGCGGAATGTCTCCTCGTCGCTTGCGCCTGTCTGGGTCCGGTTTGCCTGGACGGACGGGACGCGCGGCTCCGGGCTTTTGGCTGCCGTGCTTTTTGGCTTAGGCTCGCCCTCTTTCAAGCCGGAAAGCAGCTGCGCCATGCGCTCGGAGCTGGCCGCGTTCTTCTCTGAGGAATCCACCAGCACGCCGAAGCCGTGGAGAAACAGCGAGTCGATATAGACCAGGACGGTTCCGCCCAGCCAGATGCCGAGGAACTTCAAAACGTTAAAGGTGTCATGATATCCGTCATAATCATGATAGCCGTCTTTTGACAGAACGATGGCCAGGACGAAGACGCCGATACACCCCAGCACAAAAAAGATCACGGCAACGCCCCGCAGTTTTGCCCCTGTTTTATCAAACACAGTCCGATGCCTCCTTTTCCGGCACGCTGTCAGAAGCCGTGTCCTCCGGGGCGTCAGCGGCGTCCGCGTCGCAGACGCTCTGGCAGGTCTCCCGGATCCCCTCGCCCACCGGATACAGCTCGCCCTGCTGTACGGGCTCCACTTCCGGTGCAGGCGCCGCCGGCGCCACCGTCACGCGGGGCGTGTCCGTGAGCTTCGTGCCGAACAGGCAGAACATAAAGGCGCCGAACGCCATCAGGAACACGCCGGAGGCGCTTTTGATCAAATCAGCGATTTTGTCAAGATTGTTTGCCGTGGTGCGGGCGGCGGAAGCCGCATCGGCCGCATTGTTGGAGACGTAGGAATAGAAATCCGCGCCGAAGGAAGCAAATCCCTGGGGATAAACCGAGCTGCTCCAGGGAGTGTATGAGGAGGCGTTTCCACCGAACGATCCGCTCATTACGAGGATCCCCAGTATAATGACGGCAACCCCACAAATCATTCCGATCCATGAAAAAACCTTTTTGCCCATGCTTACTGTCCTCTCTTTCTTGATTTATCCGGTTTCTGCCCGCAAGCCCGGATAGGCTGTTCGCGGTCAGCAACCGATGTATGTAACGATTCTATCAAATAAAAACCCAAAATGTGTGGGCTTTCGGCCCAATTTCGGCACATTTTTGAAATTTTATGGCGGGCGGATGGTTATAAGCCGAGCTTATGGACCCCCAGCACCACATAAAAACACCGTCCTCTCGGACGGTGTTTTTATGTATGAAAGAACGCGCAAAAGACATTCCCAAAATCTCATTTACTCAGCTTCCACCCAAATCTATCCTTAAAATCGTTATAGCACTCTGGGCAGATCCAGTACTCGCTTCCCTTGTTGTCCGGACCGGTGCAATAACCTTCGTGCAGGTCCCCTTCAAAGTCAGAAAACTTTGCCCAACAGAAATCACAATGTTCATGATTCCATTCTTCCGAATGCTTCTGAAATCTGATAAAATACAGTTTTTTTCCCATCAGATAATTTTCTTGCCCGCGGAGCCTCCAATCACCTTCCATGCCGATCCCTCCTTCAAAAGCCGCCGCATATTATAGTGAACAGGCATTACCAAGTCAAGCGTATACAAAGAACCCTCTTTTGCCCAAGTAGATAAAAGAGGCCTGTGATGTTTGCGCCGGTGGCGCAAGTGAAGTTACGGCTTACGCCGCAGTGATGTTTTGCGGCAAGCCGCAAAGTGATGTGATGTATTCCGCGCAGCGGAACACATCGTTCAAAAAAGCGCCTTTTATCTGTCGACAAAAGGCGCTTTTTTGTTGGTGGAGACTGCTGGACTCGAACCAGTGACCTCCTGCGTGTGAAGCAGGCGCTCTAACCAGCTGAGCTAAGCCTCCTTATTTGGCAAGCCCTGGCGGGCTTGCCAATCAATGGTGACCCGTACGGGACTCGAACCCATGTTACAGCCGTGAAAGGGCCGTGTCTTAACCACTTGACCAACGGGCCGACGTCGATGCAAGCTGCGCATCCCTTGCCGCGCCGCATGCGGCACGGCTCGCTCGCTCCGCTGCATCTCCTTTTCGGCGTGCAAACGCTTCGCTGTTTTGCCCGCCGAGCCAGGACGGGGGAGACGGACCCTATCGGGGTACCGGTGAGACGGCGGGCGTCTCACCGGTTTGTGGTAGCGGCACCTGGATTTGAACCGGGGACACTGCGGGTATGAACCGCATGCTCTAGCCAACTGAGCTATGCCGCCATGCCACGATAGGGCAAGAGTTAATATAACACAGGCCCGCTCGCCTTGTCAAGAATTATTTTGCCCTGTGGGACAACTTTTTTTGGCTGCGGACCGGGTCGGAAGCCGTCGCAAAGTTGGGGGTGTACAAATGGGGGAAAGTGTGGTATACTTTGTGCAAAGTGCAGAATTATAGCACGATTTTTTGTGTGTTTCGTGGCCTTGCGGGGGCTGCGATCCGATAGAGGGAGGCACGCCTCCCGATCACACGGCGGTCGGGCGAGAGTCTGGCAGACGGCGGCGAAGCAGGGCCGCGCGGCTGCAGATGCGCCCTTTCTTTTGCTGCGCCTATTTCCGGCGCGGCGGCGTCCGCCGGGTGAAAACCCTGAGCATATTAAAGGAGAAACTATGGCAGAAAAACTGAAAATCATCCCCCTTGGCGGTCTCAACGAGATCGGCAAGAACATGACCGCCTATGAGTACGGCGGCGAGATCATCGTGGTGGACTGCGGCATGGCCTTCCCCGGCGACGACATGTACGGCATCGACTGCGTGATCCCCGACGTGACGTATCTGGTGAAGAACAAGGCCCGCATCCGCGGCCTGTTCGTCACCCACGGCCACGAGGACCATATCGGCGGCATCCCCTATGTGCTGCAGCAGGTCAATATGCCCATCTATTGCACCCGGCTCACCGCCGGACTCATCAAGGGCAAGCTGCAGGAGCACGGTCTGGTGAGCTCCACCAAGCTGATCACCGTGGAGTCCGGCATGACCATCCGGGCCGGCAAGTTCCAGGTGGAGTTCCTCCACGTGAACCACTCCATCCCCGACTCGGTGGCCTTCGCCATCCACACCCGGATGGGCACCGTGGTCCACACCGGCGACTTCAAGATCGACTCCACCCCCATCGACGGGGAGGTCATCGACCTGGCTCGCTTCGGCGAGCTGGGCAAGGAGGGCGTGCTGGCTCTGCTGGCCGACTCCACCAACGTGGAAAAGCCGGGCTACACCATGAGCGAGAGCGTGGTGGGCAACACCTTCAAGCGCCAGTTCACCGGCTGCGACAGGCGCATCATCGTCACCACCTTTGCCAGCAACGTCCACCGCATCCAGCAGGTGCTGGACGCCGCCGCCGCCTGCGCTCGGAAGGTGGCCGTCACCGGCCGGTCCATGGAGAACATCATGAAGGTGGCCACGGATCTGGGCTATATCAAGCTGCCCAAGAACACCCTGATGGACCTGAACCGGGTCAAGAGCCTGCCTATGAAGGAGCAGGTCATCGTCACCACCGG
>DGHJ01000150.1:15713-26753 GCA_002392625.1 Oscillospiraceae bacterium UBA3851 | reverse complement strand
GCGCCAAGCTGCGCCGGGGCAGCCTGAACACCGCCCTGGTGGAGCGGGGCATCCACAAGATCGCCCTGGGTCACCACTACGACGACGCCGTGGAGACGCTGGTGATGAATCTGCTCTTCGAGGGCCGCATCGGCTGCTTCCAGCCGGTGACGTATCTGGACCGCACCGGCGTCACCCAGATCCGGCCCCTGCTCTACTGCCATGAGGACGAGATCCGCCGCACGGTGGCAAAGCTGGCCCTGCCGGTGGTGGAGAACCCCTGCCCCGCCGACGGCGCCAGCCGCCGCCAGGAGGTCAAGGAGCTGATCGCCGAGCTGGAGAAGAAATACCCCAACCTGAAGCAGAAGCTGTTCGGCGCCGTGCAGCGGTATCCCCTGTACGGCTGGAATCTGGAGGCGGAGGAACGATGAAAAAGAAAACCACCCCCCTGGGCGGACGCACCTGGGCGGCCCTGCTGATCTTCGGCCTGTTCGGCCAGATCGCCTGGGTCATCGAGAACATGTATTTCAACGTGTTCCTGTACAACACCGTCTCCGGCGACACGGCCATGATCGCCGCCATGGTGGGCTGGAGCGCCGTCACCGCCACGGTGACCACTCTGGTCATGGGCGCCCTCAGCGACAAGCTGGGCAAGCGAAAGGCCTTCATTGTGGTGGGCTACCTGCTGTGGGGCGTCAGCATCGCCGTGTTTTCCGTGGTTCGCACGCCTGCGGCGGCCGCCGCCCACGGCACCGCCGTGCTGGTGGTGGTGCTGGACTGCGTCATGACCTTCTTCGGCTCCACCGCCAACGACGCCGCCTTCAACGCCTGGGTCACCGACGTGACCACCGCCGACAACCGGGGCCGCACGGAGACGGTGCTGGCCATCATGCCGCTGATCGCCATGCTGGTGGTGTTCGGCGCGCTGGACGGTCTGACCCAGAGCGGCAACTGGCCTCTGTTCTTCCGCATCGTGGGCGGCTTGACGGCCCTGGGCGGCATTCTGGGCCTGTTTTTCCTGAAGGAGCCGGAGACGCTGCGCCGCTCGGAGGGCAGCTATTTCGCCGACATCCTCTACGGCCTGCGCCCGGCGGTGGTGCGGGCCAATCCCCTGCTGTACCTGTCCCTGTGCGCTCTGGGGGTGTACTGCATCAGCCAGCAGGTCTATATGCCTTACCTTATTATCTATATCCAGCGGTTCCTGGGCATCACCGACTATACCTTTCTGCTGGCCGGCGTGCTGATCGTCAGCTCCGTCGTCTCCGTGGCCGTGGGCCGGACGGTGGACCGGGCCGGGAAGCTGCCCAGCCTGTGGGTGGCCGCGCCGGTGGGCGTGGCGGGCCTGGTGCTGATGTATTTTGCCCGCAGCCAGTGGGCCGTGCTGGGCGCCGGCATCGTGATGCTGGGCGGCGGCATGGTGATCTCCGCCTGCTGCAACGGCCTCATCCGCGACTATACGCCGGAGAACATGGCCGGGCGGTTCCAGGGCATTCGCATCATATTCCAGGTGCTGATCCCCATGGTCACCGGTCCGTATCTGGGCGTGCTGGCCATCCGCTCCACCGGCATGACCTACGAGGACCTGGGCACCGTGAAGGAGGTGCCCACCCCCGGCATCTTCCTGATGGCGGCGGCGATATTGCTGCTGCTCTTTGCCGTCATCGCCCTGCTGGGGCGGCGGCAGCGGAAGGAGGCGGAGTGATGAACCGCCTGCTGACACCCTGGGGCGAGACGCTGGACCGGGAGCACCCCCTGCCGGAATACCCCCGCCCCCAGATGGTGCGTCGCAGCTATCTGAATCTGAACGGAACCTGGACCTACACCGTGGAGGACGGGGACGAATACTCCCGCCGCCGCACCGGCGCCATCACCGTGCCCTTTTCCCCGGAGTGCCTGCTGTCCGGCTGCGATTTTCAGCTCCGGAGCGGGGAGACGCTGTGGTATGAGCGCTCATTCACCCTGCGGTCGGGGTTCCGGCGTGATCGGGTGCTGCTCCACTTCGGCGCCGTGGACCAGAGCTGCACCGTCCGGGTCAACGACGTGCCCGTGGGCGGCCACGAGGGAGGCTATCTGCCCTTCACGCTGGATATCACCGACGCCCTCCGGGACGGGGAGAACCGCCTCACCGTGGCGGTGCGGGACGTAACCAACGGCGGCGAGCATGCCTACGGGAAGCAGAAATACGACCGGGGCGGCATCTGGTACACCGCCACCAGCGGCATCTGGCAGACGGTATGGCTGGAGAGCGTCCCGGCCAATTATATCAAAAAAATGCGTCTGACGCCGGATTTTGACAACCGCTGCCTGCGCTGGAAGATCGAAGCCGGCGATGCCTCCGGCGCACATATCACCGTGTATATGGACGGCCGGGTCATTGCCGAGGACGAATCGGGCTGCTGCCCCATCCCGGCGGACTGTTTCCGCCCCTGGACACCGGAGGACCCCTTCCTCTACACGCTGGAAATCACGCTGGGGGAGGACCGGGTGGAGAGCTATTTCGGCATGCGGAAGTTCTCCACCGTGGACTATAAGGGCCACCGGGTCTTCGCCCTCAACAACGAGCCGTACTTCCAGTCCGGCCTCCTGGACCAGGGCTACTGGTCCGACGGACTCTACACCCCGCCCTCTGACGAGGCCATGCTCCACGACCTGCGCACCGCGAAGGCCATGGGCTTCAACATGCTGCGCAAGCACATCAAGATCGAGCCGGAGCGGTGGTACTGGCACTGCGACCGGTTGGGCATCCTGGTGTGGCAGGACGCTCCCAGCGGCGGCGATCCCTTTCTGCCGCTCTACACCCAGTATTTGCCCTTTATCGGCGTCAGAGTGAAGGACGCGCCCTCCCGGAAGCTTGGCCGGGCTGACGAAAAAGGCCGCGCCCGGTTCGAGCGCGACCTGGAGGAGATGATCGATCATCTCTATAACTGCGTGTCTCTCTGCCTGTGGGTGCCCTTTAACGAGGGCTGGGGCCAGTTTGACGCCAATCGCATCGCCGAAAAGGTGAAGGCCCTGGATCCCACCCGCCCGGTGGACCACGCCAGCGGCTGGCACGACCAGGGCGGCGGCGACGTGCAGAGCCGCCACGTGTACTACAAGCCCGTCCGTCTGAAAAACGACGGACGCCGCGTCCTGGCCCTGACGGAGTTTGGCGGGTACAGCCTGCCCGTTCCCGGCCACTGCGCCGAGGAGAAGTCGTTCGGCTACCGAGCTTATCAAAGCGCGGAGGAGTGGATGGACGCCGTGGAGAAGCTCTACCGGGAGCAGGTGATCCCCCACGTGGAAAAAGAGGGCCTCAGCGCCGCCGTCTATACCCAGGTCAGCGACGTGGAGGAGGAGGTCAACGGCCTCATGACCTTTGACCGCCGGGTGACGAAGCTGGACCCGGCCCGGATGGCCGCGATCAACGATGCGTTAAGGTTTTCTAAGTAAGCACCCAGCGCACCAGCACCAGCAGCACGAAGCCGGGCACGCCCAGGATGCCCACCACCAGACCGTTGAACAGGTTGAGGCCCAGGGAGAGGCCGGTGTAGGCCGTGGTGAGGTTCAAAAGCCACATGGCCCCGAAGCCCAGGGCGGCGTTGAGCAGCACCCGCACCGCCAGCTTCAGCGGGGCGGAGAAGAGCCGCACCGCCGCCACCAGCAGGAAGAGGACCGTGAGGCCCAGGGCCAGCTTTTCTATGAGAGACATGTCCCGTCCCCCTTGGCGGCCAGCGCCGCGCAGGCGTCCTTTGGCCCCTTGGCCACGCGCAGCAGGTAGTTGTACTTGGCCTGCAGAGAGTTGATCTCGTACACGCAGGCGTCCACCAGCTCCGGCTCGTACACGTAGTTGAAGCGCTCGTAGGCCCGGCGCAGGGCCTGGGCCGTGTCCCACAGCTCCCGCTGGAGCTGCGCGGCGGGTTCGGTTCGTCTTTTCATGGGGATCCCTCCTGTTTTAGGGCTGCTTCCATTGTACTTGCTATTGTGGACAAATATGCCGCCGATTAAACCGGTTTTTAAGGAAGGAACTTGTTATGCGCGAGGAATTTATGCGCCAGGCGCTGGACCTGGCCAGAGAGGCCGCGGCTGCGGGGGAGGTGCCCGTGGGCTGCGTCATCGTCAAGGACGGCGCCGTGGTGGGCCGGGGCCGCAATCGCCGGGAGGAGAAGCAGAGTGTTGCCTCCCACGCGGAGATGGAGGCCATGGCCCAGGCCAACGAGACCCTGGGCACCTGGCGGCTGGACGGCTGCGAGCTGTACGTGACGCTGGAGCCGTGCCCCATGTGCGCCGGGGCCATTCTCAACGCCCGCATCGACCGGGTCTGGTACGGCGCGCGGGACGAGGCCATGGGGGCCTGCGGCGGTGTGCTGAACCTGTTCATGGAGGACTTCCCCCACCGCCCCGCCCTGGTGGGCGGCGTGCTGGCGGAGGAGTGCCGGGCGGTGCTGTCCGACTTCTTCCGCACGTTGCGGGGCTGAAAACAGGATTTAATACTTTTGTAATAGTTTCTTGCGAAATTCTGTAACAACCTCTTGCTATCCTACCATTGCAAGAAACGCATCTTTTTCATCAATCTTCCTACCATATAAAGCGGGAACCGGACCTCCGGTTTCCGCTTTATGGTTTGTATGGGGACATGAGCCGGACGGGCCGGGCATACAGTGGGAGGGGGGCGGACGCGCCCCGAAGCATGTGATGAGAGGATGTGGCCGTGTGAAAAGTCCGATCCTGGCCGGTCTGATGATGACCGTTTTTCTGTTTCTTCCGGCGCTGCTGTTGGCCCCGGCTACCGCCGCCGTCTACCCCGGCAAAACGGACGAGCCGCCCGCCCCCCAGGAGACGGCGGCGACCCGCGCCGACGCCGAGGTGACCGTGCGCGTCCGGGACGGGGAGCAGGTGGTGGTGACCACGCTGGCGGACTATCTGCCCGGCGTGGTAGGGGGCGAGATGCCCGCCGCCTTTGAACCGGCCGCCCTCTCCGCCCAGGCGGTGGCAGAGCGGACGTATATCTATTATTATTTGCGCAGCGGCCCCAAGGCCGCCCACCCGGACGCCGACGTGTGCACCGACCCCGGCTGCTGCAGCGCCTGGCTCTCACCGGAGGAGGCGCGGCAGCGGTGGGGGGATCATTACGAGGCGTACAGCGATCGCATCAGCCGGGCCGTGGCCGACACCGACGGGCAGATCATCCTGTATGACGGCGCGCCCATTCTGGCGGTGTTCCACTCCTCCTCCGCCGGGGCCACCGCTGCCAGCGGACAGGTGTGGGCGGCGGACCTGCCGTATCTGCGCAGCGTATCGAGCCCGGAGACGGGGGACACCGTGCCCAACTATTACAGCGTTACCACCCTTGCCCCGGCGGATTTCCGGGCCATTTTCCTGGCCCGGTATCCCCAGGCGGACCTCTCCGGCGAAACGGCGGAGTGGATCGGCGGCGTGGCGTACGACGAAACGGGGCGGGTGGAGCGCCTGACGGTAGGCGGCGTCACGCTGTCCGGCGTGGAGATGCGCGCCCTGTTCTCCCTGCGCTCGGCCTGCTTCACCGTCACGGCGGAGGGGGAGAGCGTTACCTTCCGCGTCACCGGCTACGGCCACGGCGTGGGCATGAGCCAGTACGGGGCCAACGAGCTGGCCCGGCAGGGCAAATCGTGGCAGGAGATCCTGCAGTGGTATTACACCGGCGTCACCGTCGGCCCGGCGGCGTAAAAAGAAAGCCTATACAATTGCAAAAAAACGTGCTATACTATTCTGTGGTTTTCCGGGTAAATTTACAGAAAGTTCAGGAAAACCGACCTTTCGAGGCTATAATAGCAGATAAAACGAAACCGTTGAGGGAGGCAGAGCGTATGGCACGAAATATCCTGGTGGTGGAGGACGACCGCAATATCTCCGATCTGATCCGCATGTATCTGGAGAAGGAGGGGTTCGAGGTCCGCATCGCCTACGACGGCGGCAAGGCTGTGGAGGAGTACGACGCTAAGGCGCCGGATATGGTGCTGCTGGACATCATGCTGCCTGTGATGGACGGCTGGGCCGTGTGCGCCCACATCCGGGAGAAGGGCCGGACGCCCATCATCATGCTGACCGCCAAGAGCGAGGTCAACGACCGCATCACCGGACTGGAGATGGGCGCCGACGACTACCTGGTCAAGCCCTTTGAGATGAAGGAGCTGATGGCCCGCATTAACGCCGTGCTGCGCCGCAGCGAGATCCCCGACGACACCCGCAAGCGCCTGACCTTCGACAAGCTCATCATCGACCTGGACAGCTACGAGCTGATCGTGGACGGCAAGAGCGTGGACACGCCCCCCAAGGAGCTGGAGCTGCTTTATCACCTGGCCGCCACCCCCAACCGGGTCTATACCCGCAACCAGCTGCTGGACGAGGTGTGGGGCTTCGACTATTTCGGCGACAGCCGCACCGTGGACGTGCACATCAAGCGCCTGCGGGAGAAGGTGGAGAACGTGTCCGATCAGTGGAGCCTGAAAACCGTCTGGGGCGTGGGCTACAAGTTCGAAGTGAAGTGATATGGCGCGGCTGAAACAGTTTGGTCGGCGCTTCCGCAGCCTGTACTGGCAGCAGTTCATGCTGACCGCCGGCATGGTGCTGCTGACGCTGGTGCTGCTGGGGGCGTCCTTCTATGCCCTGAGCTACAACTATGCCCTGAAGGAAAAACGGGGCGAGATGGAGGACCGGGCGCAGCTCATCGCCCGGATGTCGGCGCCGTTTTTCGCCCAGGAGGGCGAGGAGGATATTGACCGGGAGGGCACCCTGCGGAATCTGACGGGAGTGGCGTCCCAGATGTCCAACGTGGATTTCCTCATCTGCAGTGACGACGGGCGGGTGCGGCTGACCTCCGATGAGTGCCTGGCCGGCCGCGTCATCACCGTGCCGGAGAACATCATGGAGGAGATCCTCCATGGCCGCGGCTCCTACGAGGGCCGCAGCACCGTAGGCGACACCTATGAATCAAAGCAGTTCGTCACCGGCGTGCCCATCGTGTCCGAAGAAAAACAGCTGGGCGTGGTGCTGGCGGTGATGGACACCAGCGAGCTCATGGAGATCTGGCGCTCGTTCATCGCCATCTTCTTTATGACCGCCGCCATCGTGCTGCTGGTGGCCTTCGTGGCCAGCTCCCTCATGTCCATGCGGCAGATCCAGCCCATCTCCGAGATGGTCCAGGCCACGCGGGCCTACGCCGCCGGGAATCTGGACGTCCGCCTCCACGAGGACGGGCGGGATGATGAGATCGGCGAGCTGGCGGCGTCCTTCAACCTGATGGCCGACTCCATGGCGGAGACGGAGCGCCAGCGCCGGGACTTTATCGCCAACATCTCCCACGAGCTGAAAACGCCCATGACCACCATCGCCGGCTATACCGACGGCATCCTGGACGGCACCATCCCGCCGGAGAAGGAGAAGCACTATCTCCAGATCATCTCCGACGAGAGCCGCCGCCTGAGCCGCCTGGTGCGCAGGATGCTGGACGTGTCTCAGATCCAGTCCCTGGAGCTGAAGAAAGAGGAGTTCGACCTGTGCGAGAGCATGCGCCTGGCCCTTTTGAGCATGGAGCGGAAGATCACCGACCGGGGCCTGGACGTGGAGGCCGACATCCCGGAGGACTCGGTGATGGTGCTGGGGGACAACGACCTTGTTACCCAGGTCATCTACAACCTGCTGGAGAACGCCGCCAAATTCGCCGCCCCGGCCTCCAAGCTGTATCTGGGCCTCCACACCGTGGGGGAGAAGGCCGTGGTGTCCGTGCGCAACACGGGCCACACCATCCCCGCTGAGGAGATCCCCCTGCTGTTCGAGCGGTTCCACAAATCGGACAAGTCCCGCAGCGAGGATAAGGACGGCTACGGCCTGGGCCTCTATATTGTCAAGACCATTTTGGAGCTGCACAAGGAGAAGATCGCCGTTACCAGCGAGGGCGGCGTCACCACCTTCAGCTTTACCATGCAGATGGCCCGCACCAACCGGGTGGGCTGATGCGCCTGTACAAAAGCCATGGAGAGGAATTGTTTGTTATGATGGATGAGAACAAGCGGGAGCTGTGGAACGGCGAGATCGTTCCCCCGGAGAAGAAGATCCCCGACGTACCGGAGACGGCGGAGCTGCCGGAGGAGGCCGCTCCCGTTGAGGAGCCGGAGGAGGCCGAGATCTGCTACGTGCTGCCGGAGGACGGGGAAGAGGACGAGCCCGACGAGCCGGAGGAGGAACCGGCGCTCAGCAAGTTTGACGAGCTGTACGTCACCGTGCCGCGGCAGACCGTGGACACGTGGCAAAAAGCGGCGGTACGGGAGAAAAAACACCGCCGGACCACCCGGTGGATCATCGTGCTCTGCCTGCTGGCGGTGGTGGGCTCGGTGATGGCCGCGCTGTGGCCCACGCTGTTCCCCCGCGGGAAAAACAGCGGCCAGCAGCCGGAGGACGGCGACAGCGCCAGCAGCATCGTGGACATCTTCGGCCACCGGGAGACTACGATCCCCCGCGTCAAGGGCGACCCCTCCGTGCGCCTGACGGTCCAGACCCAGCGGGGCCGGGAGCTGAGCCCTATGGAGATCTACGCCAGGGTGAATCCCTCCGTGGTAACGGTGGTGGCCGAGAGCAGCGCCAGCACCTCCATCGGCACCGGCGTCATCATGACCGCCGACGGCTATATCATTACCAACGCCCACGTGATCTCCGGCGGACAGTCCTGCTGGGTGGTCCTGGATACCGGCACTACCTACGACGTGCAGCTGGTGGGCTACGATGAGGACGAGGACCTGGCTGTTCTCAAGGCGGTGAATGCTAAAAACCTGCCCGCCGCCGAGTTCGGTGACTCGGAAAGTCTGCAGGTGGGCGAGCCGGCCTATGCCATCGGCAATCCTCTGGGCGTGGAGCTGCGGGGCACCATGACCGACGGCATCATCTCCGCCGTCAACCGCCAGATCGAGGTGGAGGGCGGCAGCATGACCATGATCCAGACCACCGCCGCATTGAATAACGGCAACTCCGGCGGCCCCCTTATCAACAGCAGCGGCCAGATCATCGGCATCAACACCATGAAGATGAGCGGCGGCGGCTGGAGCGGCGAGGCCACGGTGGAGGGTCTGGGCTTTGCCCTGCCCATCAGCTCCGTGAGCTTCGTGGTCAACGACATCATCGCCACCGGCTCGTTCCGGGGCGTGCCTACCTTTGGCATCACCGTAATCACCAACCGCAGCAGCAGCGGCGAGACGCAGGTGGAGGTCCACTCCGTGGACGAGAACCTCGGCGCGGCGGAGGCCGGCGTCAAGGAGGGCGACGTCATCGTGGCCGCCGACGGCCAGCCCATCGCCCAGACCGCCGACCTGCTGGCGGTGCGCCGCAGCCACAAGATCGGCGACACCGTCACCCTGACGATCCTGCGGGACGGCCAGACCCTGGAACTGGACGTGGTGCTGTACTCCAACAAGGGGAAATAAGAGGAAACGAACGATCAAACACCGCCGGGCAGCAACCCGGCGGTGTTTCGCTATCTCTTTTCCTTTTTCAGCAGCGTCATGACGCCGGTGACCAGCAGAAAGACGCCGAAGGGGCGGCGGAGGAGGTCGGGGCTTACGGCGGTGGTCAGCCACGCGCCGGCGGCGGCGGACAGCAGCCCCCAGGGTGCGGTCTGGCGCACCAGCTCCCGGTCCAGGAGACCGTTTTTCCCGTGGCAGATCAGTCCCGCCGCGGCGGTGGGCAGGAAATAGAGCAGGTTTATGCCCTGGGCGGTGGTCTGGTCCACCCCCAGCACCAGAGTCATAATGAGCAGCAGCAGCGTGCCGCCGCCCACGCCCCAGGCCGACAGGATGCCGGTGAGGCACCCCGCCAGCAGGGGGATCAGAAAGGCCTTCACAGCAGATACCGCACGCCGCCGTAGAGGAGGAACGCCGCGAAGATCCGCCGCAGCCAGGGGACGCTGACCTTTCCGAACAGCTTGCCGCCCATGAGACCGCCGACCAGCCCGCCCAGCAGGTACGGCCACGCCACGGACAGGTCCAGCGCGCCGCGGAAGGCGTATACGGCGGCGGACAGCGCGCACAGCGGCAGCACGATGGCCACGCAGTTGGCAAAGGCGCGCCGCTCCTCCACGCCGCACCACCCGGTCAGCAGGGGGATCAGCACCATGCCGCCGCCCCCGCCGAAGCAGCCGTTCACCGCCCCGCCGGCCAGGCCCGTCAGCCGGCGCTTCCATTTCTCGTCCATGGTCCGCCTCCCGTAAAATGTATGGGGGCAGCGGCGCTGCCCCGGAAAACGCATTTACCAGCGCTTTTTGAAGCTCTGACAGTCGGTGCACTGGTCCTGGGTGGGATTGGCCTCGTGGGTGCCCACCTGGATGCTGTTCAGACCGCAGCGGGCGGCGTCCTGGCAGTGGTAGGCGCAGCTGGTTACGGTGCAGTTGATGGCGCTGTTGGGGGTGCAGGGCTGGCCCTCGTAGGTGCGATCGTTCATGGCGTGTTCCTCCTGAAAAAATAAAGTCAGACCGAGCGGTCTGACTTTATTTTTGCCCGATGAAAGGGGAAATATAAGCGGCAGTTACAGTCCCAGCATATTTTTGGCAAACTGGAAATAAATCAGCAGAGACAGCGCGTCCACGATGGTGGTGATGAAGGGCGAGGCCATGACCGCCGGGTCGAGACCCACCTTTTTGGCCAGCAGCGGCAGCGTGCAGCCCACGAACTTGGCCACGGCCACGGCGCAGACCAACGTCATGCACACCACACCGGCGGTCAGCGGCGTCAGAGACATGTTGCCCAGCAGCATCCGGTCCACCAGCATCATTTTGGCGAAGTTGGCAATGGCCAGCACCACGCCGCACAGCAGCGCCACCCGGATCTCCTTCCAGATCACCAGGAAGATGTCGGAGAACTCCACCTCGTCCAAGCTCAACGCGCGGATCACGGTGACGCTGGCCTGGGAGCCGCAGTTGCCGCCGGTGTCCATCAGCATGGGGATATAGGCCGTCAGCACCGGCAGCACGGCCAAGGACGTCTCAAAGCTGGTGATGATGAGGCCGGTGAAGGTGGCCGACACCATCAGCAGCAGGAGCCACGGGATGCGGGCCTTGAAGGT
>DGHJ01000150.1:13959-15604 GCA_002392625.1 Oscillospiraceae bacterium UBA3851 | reverse complement strand
GCCGCCATCTTCTCGATATCCTCGGTGGCCTCCTCTTCCATAACGTCCATGGCGTCGTCAACGGTGACGATACCCACCAGACGGCCCTCCTGATCCACCACGGGCATGGACAGGAAGTCGTATTTGCTCATGGCCTGGGCCACGTCTTCCTTATCGTCCAGCGTATTGACGGACACCACGTTGTCATCCATGATGTCCTCAATGAGATCGTCGCTCTCCGCCAGCAGCAGATCCCGGACGGACAGCACGCCCTCCAGACGGCGGGTGGTGTCGGTGACGTACAGGGTGTTGATGGTCTCCATCTCACCGCCGATGCGGCGGATGCGCTTGAAGGCGTCCTCCACCGTCATGTCCTTTTTCAGGGACAGGAACTCCATGTTCATGATGGAGCCGGCGGAGTCCTCCGGGTATTTCAGCAGCTCATTGATGGACTTGCGCATCTCCGGCGTGGCCTTGTCCAGAATGCGGATGACCACCGTGGCCGGCATCTCCTCCACGATGTCCGCCACATCGTCCAGATACAGCTCGTCCAGCACTTCCTTCAGCTCGTTGTTGGAGAAGCCGTTGATCAGCATCTCCTGGCTGTCGGCCTCCAGCTCCACGAACACCTCCGCGGCCAGCTCCTTGGGCAGCAGGCGGTACAGCAGGGGCATGGCCTCCTCGCCGGCCTCCTCCAGCAAGGCGGCGATGTCCGCCGGCTCCATGGGGAGCAGAAGATCCCGCAGGGCGGCGTACTGCTTACTTCGCAGCAGTTCCTCCACTTTTTCCACATATTCCTCGTAATCGAACATCTCCACGCTCCTCCTTTCAGCCGTGATAAAACAAAAATCCACAACGTCCGGCAACGGCGTCGTGGATAGCTCCCCATGAGGCCCAGGGCCTCCCACCGTTACAAGCTTTAGCATCGCCGGGCGGTGAAACTGCGTTAGATGATACCTTGGTTTCGATATCGCCTGTTCAAACCCTCTCGTGGTGTCTCCACCATTTCGCGGCAGCAGTCCATATCCCTGCGGTAGCCTTACCTACCGGATACGATTCATTTCCTGTCTATCATAAAGCAAAAGCGCCGCCCTGTCAACCCCGCAGCGATCAATCGACGGAGATGAAAAATCCGGCGATCTTTCCCAAATAACAGTGGAAATAGAGATACACATATGATATAATCCAAAATTACGAACGATTTGAGTTTGGAGCGCAGAAAAACCATGGAAAACCAACAGAAAAAAAACAAAAAGAAGGGCAACGCCGGGCTCTTGTTCCGCTTCCTGCGGGGCAGCAAGCTGCTGTTTGTGCTGAGCATCTGCTGCTCGGCGCTGACGACGCTGGTGGATATGCTCAACCCCCAGATCATCCGTGGCACCATCGACAATGCCATCGGCGGCAAGCCCTCCGGCTTTCCGGCCTGGGCCAACGCCATCGTGGAGCAGATGGGCGGCTTTTCGTACATCGGGCAGCACCTGTGGATCCCCGCCCTGGCCATCGCCGGATTGGGGCTGGTGCGGGTGGCGGCCCAGTACGGCACCACCATGCTCAACACGCGGGGCTCGGAGGTCCTGGTGAAGAACATGCGGGATACCCTGTTCTCTCACATCGAGCATCTGCCCTATGCCTGGCACATGAAGAACAGCACCGGCGACATCATCCA
>DGHJ01000150.1:0-13919 GCA_002392625.1 Oscillospiraceae bacterium UBA3851 | reverse complement strand
GCGACATCATCCAGCGCTGCACCACCGACGTGGACCGCATGCGCACCTTTGTGGCCGAGCAGCTCACCGCCGTGTTCCGCATCGTGATCCTCATCGCCATGTCGCTGTACTTCATGATCTCCATGAACGTGGGCATGACGGCCATCGCCACCGCCCCCATCCCGTTCATCCTGGCCTACTCCATCATCTTCCGCAAGGAGATGCACGAGGGCTTCCGGCGCTGCGACGAGGAGGAGGGCCGCGTGTCCTCCGCCGTGCAGGAGAACCTGACCGGCGTGCGCGTGGTGCGCGCCTTCGCCAACGAGGGCCGGGAGCGGGACCGCTTTGAAAAGCTCAACGAGAAGTATACCGGCATGTGGGTCCATATGGGCCACGTCATCGGCAAGTTCTTCTCCACGCAGGACGTGCTGTGCGGATTGCAGATCCTGCTGGTGACGGTGTTTGGCGCCGTGTTTGCCGTGCAGGGCCGCATGACCTCCGGCGAGTATGTGGCCTTCGTGGCCTATAACGGCATGCTGTCCTTCCCCATCCGCCGCCTGGGCCGCATGCTCTCCGAGATGGCCAAGGCCGGCGTGTCCATGGACCGCCTGGCCTACGTGATGAACAGTGAGCCGGAGCATGACCGCCCCGGCGCCGTGGACGCCGACATGACCGGCGATATCCGCTTTGAGAACGTCCGCTTCGGTTACGAGGAGGGCCACGAGATCATCAAGGGCGTGGACTTCACCGTGCCCCACGGCACCACCCTGGGCATCCTGGGCAGCACGGGCTCCGGCAAGAGCACGCTGATGCTGTTGCTGGATAAGCTCTACGAGCTGCCGGAGGGGCAGGGCCGCATCACCGTGGGCGGCGTGGACATCCGGGACATCCGCACGGAGCATCTGCGGCGGAACATCGCCATGGTGCTGCAGGAGCCGTATCTCTTCAGCCGCTCCATTGCGGACAATATCGCCATGGCCGGCGATCATATGGACCTGGCGGAGGTGGAAAAAGCCGCCCAGGCCGCCTGCCTCACCGAGGCCATCGACGGCTTCCGGGAGGGCTTCAACACCTTCGTGGGCGAGCGGGGCGTGACCCTCTCCGGCGGGCAGAAGCAGCGTACCGCCATCGCCCGCGCCCTGACCCAGGACGCGCCCATTATGGTGCTGGACGATTCCCTCTCCGCCGTGGATAACCAGACCGACGCCAAGATCCGCGCCTCTTTGGAGGAGCGGTTTGGCACCGCCACCATCATTATCATCTCCCACCGGATCACCACGCTTTCCAAGGCGGATCAGGTCATCGTCCTGGAGGACGGCCGGATCACCGAGCGGGGCACCCCGGAGGAGCTGAAGACGGCCGGCGGCGTATATCAGAAGATCTACGAGATCCAGCTGGGTCTCCGGGAGGGAGGTGCCGCCCATGGAGAATAAGGAGAAAAAGGTGGCTCTGCCCCTGTTCGGCATCCCCCGCGTGCTGCCCTTTGCCAAGCCCTACCGCAGGCAGCTGCTGGGCCTGGTGATCGCCCAGGTGCTGTGCAGCGCCTCCGACGTGGCGCGGCCCGTGCTGCAGAAGTACGCCCTGGACCACTTCGTCCGGGAGGAGACCCTGTCCGGCATCGTGCCCTTTGCCCTGGCCTACGCGGCGCTTATTGTGCTGACGGCGGTGGTGAGCTATTTCGGCGTCCGGGGCTGCCTCGGCACCGAGGTGCGCATGAACCGGGATATGCGCAACAAGGCGTTTGCCCACCTGCAGGAGCTGTCCTTCGACTACTACAACCAGAACAGCGTGGGTTATATCCACGCCCGCGTCATGAGCGATACCAGCCGCATCGGCGAGCTGTTTACCTGGCAGCTGTTTGACGGCACGTATTTCGCCCTGTTCGTGGTAGGTGCCGCCGTGGTCATGCTGGGCATCAACGTGAAGCTGACGGGCCTGGTGTTCCTGGTGGTCCCCGTTATCGCGGTGCTGTTCGCCTTCTTCCAGAAGCGGCTTTTCGACCTGCACCACCAGATCCGGGAGATCAACTCCAGGATCACCGGCAACTTCAACGAGGGCATCACCGGCGCCAAGACCATCAAGTCCCTGGCGGTAGAGGAGAAGATCGACGGGGAGTTCCGCACCGAGACCACCCACATGAAGCGCACGGTGCTCCGCTCCGCCCGGACCTATGGCGCCTTCTCCATGATCACCAACATGGCCTCCTCCTGCGCGCTGTCTCTGGTGCTGTGGAAGGGCGGCATCCTGGCCGCCGACCAGGTGGGCACCTTCTCCCTGTTCATGAGCTACGCTCAGGATCTGATGGAGCCGGTGCGCTGGCTGGTGGAGACGCTGAGCCTGCTGGTGCAGGCCCAGGTCAATATCGGCCGCTTCACCGACCTGCTGAACAAAAAGCCCACCGTGACGGATACGGCCGAGGTCATGGAAAAGTACGGCGACTGCTTCCAGCCCAAAAAGGAGAACTGGGAGCCCATCCGGGGCGACATCCAGTTTGACCACGTGGACTTCAAGTACCCCGACGGCGACGAATACGTCCTGGAGGACTTCAACCTGAGCATCCCCTTCGGCACCAACGTGGCCATCGTGGGCGAGACCGGCGCGGGCAAATCCACCCTGGCCAGCCTTATCTGCCGGTTCTATGAACCCACCCGCGGCCGATTGCTCATCGACGGGCGGGACGCCAGAGAGCGGTCCCAGCTGTGGCTCCACTCCGCCTTGGGCTATGTGCTCCAGGCGCCCCACCTGTTCTCCGGCACCATCCGGGAGAACCTGGTGTACGGCCGGCCCGACGCCACCGAGGAGGAGATCCAGCGGGCCATCCACCTGGTGTCCCTGGAGGGCGTGCTGGGCAAGCTGGAGAAGGGGCTGGACACCGACGTGGGCGAGGGCGGCGACCTGCTGTCCACCGGCGAAAAGCAGCTCATCTCCTTTGCCCGTGCCATTCTGGCCGACCCAAAGATCGTGGTGCTGGATGAGGCCACCGCCTCCGTGGATACCCTGACGGAGCAGCGGATCCAATCCGCCATCGACCAGGTGATCCGTGGCCGCACCTCCGTGGTCATCGCCCACCGGCTCTCCACCGTGAAGGACGCCGACATTATTCTGGTGGTGCAGGCGGGCCGCATCGTGGAGCAGGGCCGCCACGACGAGCTTCTGGCTGCCCACGGCCACTACTACGACCTGTGGATGCGCCAGTATGAGGACTCCGCCATCTCCAAGGTGTGGAGCGAGAGCGCCGGGGAGAGAAACGAAGGCGAATAAAGGTATCTGTACAAAGAGGAGCCGAAGGCTTAACTGCCTTCGGCTCCTCAATCTGTCGACAAAGTGTCGACAGATTGAGAGGCAAATTCAGAAATATTCAAAAATGCTCCTGAATTTGCATGGATTTCATGTGAAGGGGGACTCCCATCCCCCTTCACAATCCCCCATGCGTGTCGGAACCTCTTCGCAAAACACCTTTGTCTACAATCTGAGGAGCCGAAGGCTTAACTGCCTTCGGCTCCTTTATCATGCAGTAGAGAATCAGCCCGCCTGCGCCACCGCCTCGGTGAAAAACGCCAGGACCTGCGCCATGAACGCGTCGTCCAGCTGGCAGGCGCGCTCCTTGTCCACGGTCTCGCCCGGTTCCAGGGACCCCACGTATTCCGCCGCCGCCGACGAGAGCCAGGGGGTGTTGTGCTCGTTTCGCCAGTTGGAGTCCACCGTCACGGCGCTGACGTGGGGGTTGGCAAAGTCAGTGCCGTTTCGCAGCAGCCCCAGCTCGTGGGGAACCAGATCGTCAGAGCTGCTCTCCACCAGCAGCACGGGGGCCCGGCTGCGGTTGATGGCCGCGATGGCGGAGACGTCTGCGTCCTTTCCGAAGAGAAAGCGGTTCTCCAGCAGCAGAAAGGGGTACTGGGCGTCCGCCAGCACGCCGGCGTACTGCCGCGCGTGGTAGAGCATGACGGACATGGGCGAGTCGAAGCCGCACATGCATACGGCGCCGCAAACGCCATAGCCGTCCCCTTCCAGCACGGAGGCGGCGGCGTAGGCCCCGGCGCTGTGGCCGTACAGCACCAGGGGCAGCGTCTCCCCCTGTGCCCGGCGGTAGTCCAGATAAGCCATCAGATCCAGGCGGACCTGCTGCAGGCCCATGATCCCCCTGCCGCCGCTGTTGCCCACGCCGGTGGCGTCCCACGTCACCACGGACCAGCCGTGGTCCACGAAGTACATGATCTCGGACAGGTGGGAGTCGATCCCGGCGCTGATGCCGTTGATCACCACGATCTCCCCCCGCTCATCCGCCGCCGGATAGCGGCAGGCGCTGAGGGTGTGGTCCCCGGAGGGGAAGGAGAAGGCTTGCCGTGGGTACGTCTCCTGATCCACCTCACTGTAGGTATAGCGGATGGGACTCAGCCCATCGGTGCGGGGGAACAGGACCCGGAACATCACGGCGGAGAGCAGCATGGAGCTCAGCGTATATACCAGCACGACGACCAAGAGGATCTTCAGTCCTTTCCGGAGCGATAATCCGCGCCGGGTGTCAGTGCTCTTTTGACGAAGAATGGGCATCCGCCTCACGTCCTCTCCGGCGCACCACAAGTATCCCCGTCCGTGCGCCAAAATATACCGCTAAAAGGAAGCGCGTGACGCCGAAGCGGCGTCACGCGCTTGTGTGTGGGAGAGCTTAGAAGCTGCTGTAGTTGGCAGCGCCGCTGGCAATAGCGCCTACGACCAGGATGACGACGTAGACAGTGACGATGATGCCCAGGATGATGCCGACCAGGCTGAGGATGTAGCCGACCTTGGATGCGCCGGTCAGGGTGCCGCCGGCGGCGACGTACTTCTTGCCCTTGCTTCTGCCGATAGCGCCGAGAATGATGCCGACGATAGAGCTGAACACGATGCTCAGGATGCCGTACACCAACAGATTGGGCTGATTGTTCTGTTCCATGATATTCCCTCCCTAAAAACTTTCCGCAAAGAGGCGGCAAAACGAACCGCCTCTCCACGCTTCTGGCTCCATTATAGCAACGAAATCCACATATTGCAAGTGTCAATCGCAAAAAACCGTCGCGTCATCCAGCTGACGCACGAACCGGAGGATCGTATCGTCATATTTTTCCGTGTTGTTGATGCGGATGCGGGAGTGGGCGCCCCGGTCGAACCATACCAGCTCCTTGGGCGCCTTACACGCATCGTACAGCTCCTCCGCCTTCTCCGGCGTGGAGAACTGGTCCTCCCGGCTGTGGAGGAACAAAATGGGCTTCGTCAGCTTTCCGATCCGCTTGATAGGCCCGTCGTTGACCACGTCGGCGCCGGAGAAGAGCCGGATCATCAGCATGGTCAGCGGGATCACGGGGAACCGGGGCGCCTTCGGCCGATCCAGCTTGATGTGGTTGAGGAAGGACTCGTAGAAGTTGACGTACATGCCCTCGGCGCTCATGCCCGCCACGTAGTCGGGGCAGCCCTCGTCCGTGGCGGCGAACAGCGCCGCAGACGCGCCGATGCAGATGCCGTGGAGGATCACCCGGTCGTTGCCCAGCCCATCATGGAGCAGGGCGCACCAGCCCAGGATGTCCCGGTACTCCCGGTAGCCCAGGCTGGTGACCCGGCCCTCCGACAGGCCGTGCGCCCGGTTGTCGATGACCAGCACGTTGCAGCCCGCCCGGCGGAAGGGCTCGGCGAAGTAGTAGGAATAGAGCAGACACTCCGTGCGCCCGGCGATGATGATGACGGCGGTTTTCCCGCCAAAGTCATAGTACTCGCCCACCAGGCGCAGCCCGTCGCTGACGATGCTCACGTCCCTCTTGCGGTCCTTCCATGTCTCGCCCCATGCCAGGCCGATGTCGAACATGCGGACGTACTCCTCGTCGTCTGGGAAGCTGCACTTCCTGCCGAACTTATCCGGCTTGGTGCGCACCAGCAGGATGATGTAGATACCGACTGACACCACCAGTGCAGGCAGCACGAACAGCACCGCCACTGCCAGCAAAACATAGATCCACCAATCCATAACGACCTCACATCACACCCAGGACCCAGTGATAGATCTCCTGGCCGCCGCCCACGAACTGGACCTCCAGCAGCGGGAAGGCTGCCGAGATGGCCTCGGCCAGCTCATCCTCCGCCGATTCGGGGATCCCCTTGCCGCGGAAGATGACGCAGGTCTCCCGGTCCGCTATGTCCTCCACCAGACCCAAAGCCTCCAGAATGGCGTTTTTCCAATCGTCGGAGACGCACACCAGCTGGCCGTTGTTCAGCGCGATCTCCTCGCCCTTTTTGCAGCTGATCTCGTGATAGGCGAAATTCCGGGACGCCGTGGTCTGGCAGAGGGTGACCACCCCGTCGATGCCCCGGCGCATCTGGGCGATGCGCAGGGCGGTGTCCTCGCTGTCCCGCATGTCCATGGCGATGGCAAAGTAGCCGTCGGCATAGCTGGCCGAGGGGAGCACGGTGACGTTTTTCCCGGTGACAAGGCCGGCCGCCTGCTCCGCTGCCAGGATCACGTTCTTGTTGTTGGGCAGCACCACGATGGCGTCGGCGTCGATCTGCTCAAAGGCGGACACGAACTCCTGGGAGGAGGTGTTCATGGTGGCGCCGCCGTCGATGACCACGTCACAGCCCAGCTCCGTAAAGAGCTGGCGCATCTCCTCGCCGTTGACCACCGCCACCACGGAAAGGGCCTTGTGGGGCTTGGGCTGGGTCAGACGGTCGTGCTCGTTGTGCTGGACCTGCATGTTGTCCAGCTTGAAGGTGAGGAACTCGCCGTATTTCTGGGCCAGGGTGATGATCCGGGCCGGGGTCTTGGTGTGGATGTGCACCTTCACCCGCTTGCCGTCCTGCACGCAGACGATGGACTCGCCCAGATGCTTCAGCGTTTCGATAAAGGGGGTCAGCCGGAAGCTCTGGTCGTAGGCGGGATCCAGCATCAGCTGGAGGATGAACTCCATGCAGTAGCCGTCGATGAACCGGCTGTTCTCGTCGAACAGATCCAGGTTCAGCGTGGGCTGGCCCGCGTCTGCCGCAGCCGCGGCGTCTGCGCCGGGGTCGATGGTCTCCCCGTGGAGATAGCGGAGCATGCCGTCAAAGATCAGGATGAAGCCGGCGGCGCCGCTGTCCACCACTCCGGCCTCCTTCAGCACGTAGAGCATCTCCGGCGTCAGGGCCAGGGTCTTGCGCATCTCCGCCACGTACATGGACAGCAGCGTGTCGATGCCGGTGGAGCGTCCGATCTGGGTGCGGATGTGCTCGATGCCCTCCCGCGCCACGGAGAGAATGGTGCCCTCCACCGGCTGGATCACGGCCTGGTAGGCCGTGCGGTAGCCCCGGATGAGGCCGTTGCGCAGCTCGCCCGGCCCGATCAGGCTGCAGCGTGACAGCTCCGTATAAAAGCCCTTGAAAAACTGGGAGAGGATCACGCCGGAGTTGCCCCTAGCGCCCAGGAGCATCCCGTCGCTGAGGGACCTGAGAAACTGCCCCGCCTCTGCGGAGGGACGGGCGCACTGCAGGCCGTACTGCAGCGTCATGCGCATATTGGTGCCGGTGTCGCCGTCGGCCACGGGAAACACGTTCAGGCGGTTGATCTCCTCCTCGTTGCGCTGCAGGTTGGCCAGGCCGTTGCGCAGCATCTGTTCGAGATGGATGCCGTTGATTCTTCTGATTGCCATATGTTTTCGATCACTTTCCGGGTAATTATTTGTTTTCCTCTCTGCCCATGTCCAGCACCTTCCTGGGCAGCAGCCAGGACAGGAGGAAGGACACCAGGATGGCGGCGGCGCAGATGGGGGTCAGATAGCGGATGGCGTCGGAGTTCTGGCCCTCGGTGCCCTTCAGGGCGGTGAGCACCACGCCGGCGCCGATGCCGGTGGCAACGCCGGCGAACAGGCCCTGCACGGCGAAGTACATGGCCGCGTGGGACACGCCGTTCTTCTTCTCCTCCTCAGCGGCGAACTGGGACGGCAGGGAATAGGCCACGGCGAACATGGCGCCGATGGCGAAGGAGCTGACCAGGCCCGCCACGATGGACAGCACGGTCTTCATCATGCCCTGGGGCAGATAGGACACGGCGAACATGGACATCATGCCCACGATGTAGGCGACGAGGATATAGCGGTAGGCAAAGCCGAAGCCCCGCTTGCGCAGGATCTTATCGTACAGCAGCAGCGTCAGGGGCACCGGTGCGAAGGCGGCCACCATGACGAAGATCATGCTCATGCCCACGTGGGAGAAATACTCGTTGATGCCGCCCAGGAACAGCTGTACGCCCAGGGTCATGAAGGCGTACACGCACATCCACAGAATGAAGGGCTTATCCTTGAACGTATAGGCCAGAGATTTGGTCAGGCTCAGCCGGGGCAGCTTTTCCGCCGTCTCGCCCCGCATGTCCGGCTCCTGGATCATGAACAGGGGGATCAGCATGGTCATGGCCAGGGGCAGTACGATCAGCGCCACCTTGGTGATATTCAGGCCGTTGAGCAGCATGCGCACCACCACGTAGCCCAGGATGAAGTAGACGATGTCGAACACCGACTTGGCGTTGGAGAGCAGGTTGCGCTCGTGCTCCGTCTCCACGATCTCGGTGAAGGTGGCGTAGTAGTTCACCATGGTCAGGGTGTAGAAGCTGTAAAACACGCAGAGGATCACGCCGTAATAGACGGTGTTGACCAGCGTGGCGCCGGAGGGATCGGGGATGATGAGGAAGGCGGCGTAAGCCAGCACCAGGGGAATGAGGCCGATGAGCAGAGCAGGCCGCCGGCGGCCGAACCGGGTGCGCAGGCCGTCGGTAAAGGCGGCCATGGGAATGTCGATGACGCCGTCGACGATCTTGGCGATCAGGGCGAACACGGCCCACACCCCGGCGATGACCAGGTCGCGCTGGGCGAAGGTCTGGAACGGCACGTCCTTGGCGGCAAAGCCGCCCACCAACAGCGCGCTGCAGAGATAGGAGCCCATCATCAGGTTGAGCATGTTGATGCCCATGCCCGACGCGGCGTAGAGAATGATTTTCCCCGTACCTGTGATCTTCTTCATGGCTTCTCTCCTTATCCGCTTCACCCGTTGGCGTTCAGGGCCTTGTCCAGGATCGTACGCTCTTCCTTCAGGTCCTGGGAGATGGGCTTGCCCACGTAGTAAGCAGCCATCAGGCCGGGGCCGATATTGATGCCGCAGGAGGGGAACACGTCCTTGATGTAGATCTCCCTGGGGTGGAACCGCTCCTGGATCATCCGCTGGAACTCCACCGCCTGGGGATAGCGGCTGGTGTGGGCCACGAAGATGATCTGCTGGGCAGGGTCCTCAATGGTCTTGTCGATATACTCCAGCAGGGCGGCGTAGGCGGCCTTGGCGCCCTTGGCCTTGCCGATGACGGTGGTCATGCCGTTGTAGTCGAACTCGCCGATGGGCTTGACGCCGGCCAGCGTGCCCAGGAAGGCCTTGGCGTGGGTCAGGCGGCCCTGCTTGGCCACGAAGGACAGGTCGTCCAGCCAGCCGGCCTGGTGGAAGCGGTTCTTGTTGGCCTCCAGGTAGGCGGCCACCTCGTCCATGCTCTTTCCCTCATGGCGCAGCAGGGAGGCGTATACCGCCATCAGACCGAAGCCGGGGCCGAACCGAAGGGAGTCGATGCAGGTGATCTTGGCGTCGGGATACTTCTCCAGCACCAGCTTTTTCGCCTGGCAGGCGAAGTTGTAGGTGCCGCTGATGCCGCTGGAAATGGTCATCACCAGCAGCTCCGTGCCATCGGCGACGATCTGCTCAAAGGCGTTGACAAATTCCTGCACGTTGGCCGGGGCAGTGGAGTAGGCGGTGGGGTTCTTCTTCAGCTCGGCGTAAAACTGCTCCCGCGAGTATTTTTCCCACTTCAGGATGGAGGGGACCTCCGTCTTGTCCGGCAGGGTGATGTGGCCGGGGATGACCCGGATATCGTACTTCTCCTGGAAGTCCTCGCCCAGATCACAGGTGGCGTCCGCAAGGATCACGAATTGTTTCATAGTGTTTTCCTCCGTTTTCATCTTAGTAATTTGAAAAGTCGGGTCAGCCGACGTGCTTACGCAGAAATGTGAACAGCGCCCTCTGACAGGGCTCGCCCCCCGCCATAAAGGAGACGGTGTGCCCGCCGCCCTCCACGGTGTACAGCTCCTTATCCGAGGCGCAGGCCTCCCAGTTGGTCACGCCCTGGCTGTAGGGCACGGTGAGATCCGCCGTGCCGTGCAGGAAGAAGCAGGGGATGGCCGTCCGGGCCAAAGAGTCCGCCGCCGGCGTCCTGATGTCCACCTGCAGATGCCATTTGGCCAGCAGCCGGATCACCGGCATGACGCCCCAGGCGGGGATGCCGCGCTTCTTCCCGTCCCAGGCGATCTGGTCGTAGGGGGAAGTAAAGCCGCAGTCGTCCACGATGGCCTTTACCGCCGCCGGGTCCAGTTTGTCCGAGGCGTAGGCGGCCGTGGCGCCGCCCATGGAGACGCCGTAGACGACGATCCGCTCCGTGCCTGTTTCCCTGCGGACCCAGTCCACCCAGTCCAGCAAATCGTACTGCTCCACCAGGCCCAGGGTGGTCTTCGTCCCCTCGCTGTCCCCGTGGGCACGCTGCCGGATCAGCAGTATGTTGTAGCCCTCCCGGCGGAAGGCCGCCGCCTGCACAGCGCAGCAGGCCAGATAATCGGCCCGGTAACCGTGGAGAAAAATGGCAGTTTTGTCCGAGCCGTCGTCCACGTAGATCCCGCTCAGGCGAAGGCCGTCCCGTGAGACGATCCAGACGCTTCGCCCCTCCGCCAACAATCGGTCCCGGCATGCGGTGATTTGGTCCAGATACGGCGTGAATGAGGTTTCAGATCCGTCAAAGGCCCGGTCCGGCTTCCGGGCGAAGATATGGTGGTACGCCACGGCGGCGGGGGCGGCGAAAAAGAACGCGTACAGGGCCGCGGCAGCCAAAAGGATCTTTAATGCAAGCATACGTCACCACCCAACAGCTTGATTTCCTCCGGCGCCAGAAGCGTCGTCCGCTCCCGGTCCGTGGCGAACACGTGGGCGGAGCCGGCGTGCTCACCGCTGACCGACAGGATCAGCGCCCGGTCGCCCTTGATCCGGAACGTCCGCGCCTCCGCCCCGGCCGTGTCCACCCGCTGGGGGTGGAACGCGCCCTTTCCGGTGCGCTTGTAGAGGGCCTCTTTTCGCGTCCAGCACGTGAGAAAGCCCTCGTCGGTGGGCTGATAGAGCTGCTTTTCCCCGTCCGTCAAAAAGCGGTCGTACAGCTCCTGCACGCTGTCGCCGGTAAAGCGGCGGCTCAGCCTGTCCGTCTCCTCCAGATCCACGCCCACCGGCGCGTTGGAGACGGCCACGGCGGCCACGCTGTCCGTGTGAGACAGGGAGAAGAACATCTCATCGCACGTCCACCGGCCGGAGCGGGTCTTGCGGAAGGTCAAGCGGTCCGTGTCCAGCCCCAGGCTCTTCCGCCCGGCAAAGGCCAGCAGCTGCCAGGCGGCGTGCTTGGCCGCCCGGAGGCCGTCGTGGCCGCAATTGCGGATCTCCGCGTCCCGCCGGGGCGGATAGACCGCCGTGTCGGGGCAGGGGCGGGGGATCTCCATCAGGTAGATATGGCAGATGGGCCGGGCCAGCCACCGCCGGCGGACGTCGTCCGTCTGCGCACTGCGCTTTTCCCCGAACACGCACTCGTTGGCAAAATGCTCACAGTTGTTGTGGAGCAGGTTATACCCGCCCTCGCCCAGCCGGGCGCGGGCATTGGCCACGATCCGGCGGGCGCTGAATTTTTTCCGGCGCTCCCCCAGGTCGAACACCGCCGCCTCCGGGATCCGCCCGCAGGAGAAGACGTCGATATCCACGGCGCACACCGTGAAGCGGTCAGGGCGGTCCTGATATTCCGGCACCGGCGGCAGGCCGAAGGCGATCACCTCGTCCTCCGAGACGAAGATGCCGTAGTGGTACACCGAGCCCAGCCGGACCCGGATCATATCGCCGCTCCGGCACTCACCGCTGCGCCATTTCATGGGAGCTTTTTCTCGATATAGTCCACCACGTCGCCCAGGGTGGCAAAGTCGGCGGCGCCCACGTTGTCGTCAAAGCGAATGTGGAACCGCTCCTCAATGGCGATGACCATGTAGAGCATGCTCACCGAGGAAAAGCCCAGGTCGGCCATCAGGCGTGACTGCTCGGTGCAGCGGGCCAGGGCCTCCACGTTCCGGTCGTCGGCGGCCAGCAGGATATCCCGCAGGCCCTCAATAATCTCACTTCTTGTCATTGACATTTCTTATATCTCACAATCTTCATGGCAGGGGTGCGGGCAAAGTCCGAATCCCTGACGGTGATTTTGCTGACCTGCTGATAAGTGGGCAGGGCCGCGTTGACCTTCTCCAGCTGGGCGGTGATATAGGCCTTGCGCTCCTCCGGGCTGACGTCGGTGAGCTGGGTGGCGCGGGGCACCACCTCCAGCGCCAGGATGTGGGCGCCGAAATCGTTCACGTCCTCAAACACCTGGGAGTCCTGCACGCAGTCCAGCTCGTTGAACCGGGCCTCCACCTCGGCGGGGGACACATTCTCGCCGTTGGGCAGCACGATGATCTCCTTGATCCGCCCGGTGATGTACAGGTAGCCGTCCTCGTCGAAGCGCACCAGGTCGCCGGTCTTGAACCAGCCGTCCTCATAGGCCTGGTCGCCGTCGCCGCCCACGTAGCCGGTCATCATGTTCTTGCCCTTGAGCCACAGCTCTCCGTTCTCCACCCGCAGCTCCTGGTTGGGGTAGGGGATGCCCACGGAGGTGGGCTTCTTTAAGCTCTCCGGGTTGCCGGATACCAGATTGGCCGACTCCGTCAGACCGTAGCCGGGGCAGAGAACGATGCCCAGCTTGTCATATTCGTCCACCAGATAGGGGGACACAGCGGCGGCGCCGCAGATGATATATTTGAGGTCCGGCCCCAGCATATTGCGACCGAACTTTTTGGACAGGGTCAGCGCCATCTCCGCCAGGGCCGGCACCATGACCAGGATGGTGGGCCGGAACACGGCGATGTCCCGGAACATATCCTTGTTGTTGCGGCAGATGAACAGGGTGCTGCCGGTATACAGGGAGGTCATCAGGTTGCGGATCAGGCCGAATACGTGGGACAGGGGCAGAATCAGCAGGTACCGCTGACCGAACACGTCCTGATAGCCGTAGCAGCCGTTGACCGTGCCCTGCATCACCGCCCGGTGGGACAGCAGCGCGCCCTTGCTCCGCCCGGTGGTGCCGCCTGTGAAGACGATGCAGCAGGCGTCGTCGCCGGTGCAGTTGGTCATAGGGGTCTTCTCCTCACCCAGGGCGTCCGCCGGGATGAGCTGCACGCCCGGCAGCCTCTCCCGCACCAGACTGATCCGGTCGGCGAAATCCGGCTGATACACCAGGGCGGATACGCCGAACATCATGCAGCAGCCGAAAACGGAGGCCGCGTCCAGCTGGGCGGGGAAGATCACCGCCGTGCGCCCGGAGGTCACCGCGGCAAGATAGGCCTTGACGAAATCGTAGGAGTTGGCCGCGAACAGGGCCACGCGGGAGCCGGGTGCGGTGTCGGAGAGCACCGTGCGGAAGAGCGCGGCGTCGTTTTCCAGCCGGGCGAAGGTGTAGCTCTCGCCGCCGTCGATGATGGCCGTGGCCTCCGGGTATTCCGCCAGGCAGCGCTGCCACATCTCGGTGACGGTCTCCATCTCGATGATCCGCGCGAACTGCGCCGGATCGGTGTATTTTGCGAACAACTCTCTCGTCTCAGTAACCATGTTTATCTCCTTGCTTATCTGGCGTCTTCCACCAGTTTTTTCAGTTCCTCTTCCTTGCGCTGCAGCTGAGCGGCCGCCTCCTCGATCTGGGCCATGGAGGGGCGGGGGCCGTACTGGGCCGCCACGTCCACGCTCTCGCCCACGGCGATGCGCAGGCGGTTATAGAAATGTTTCCCCCGCCGTATGTAGATGGGCACGAT
>DGHJ01000099.1 GCA_002392625.1 Oscillospiraceae bacterium UBA3851 | reverse complement strand
GAGCTGAAGATCATCCACGCCCTGACCCGGCCCCGGTTCTTCATCCCCGTCCACGGCGAGCAGCGGATGCTGCAGCTCCACAAGAAGCTGGCCCAGTCCATGGGCATGGACCCCAACAACATCTGCGTGGCGGAGAACGGCTCCGTCATCGAGCTGACCACCAAGCACATGAAGTGCGAGACCAGCGTGCCCGCCGGCGAGGTGTTCGTGGACGGCAGCGGCGTGGGCGACGTGGGCGCCGTGGTGCTCAACGACCGCCGCCTGCTGGCCGACGAGGGCATGGTCGTGGTGGTGCTGACCATGTCCAGCCACGACCACCAGCTATTGTGCCCGCCGGAGATCGTCACCCGCGGCTTCGTGTACGTGAAGGAGTCGGAGAACATGCTTCAGGAGCTGCGCCGGGTGGCCATGGACGCGGTGGACCACATGTCCGCCAAGCGCCGCCGGGACGAGGGCGACGTCAGCAAGACCGTCCGCTCCGCCGTCAGCAGCTACCTCTATAAGAGCACCAAGCGCAGCCCCATGGTTATTCCCATGGTGGTAAAGTTGTAAAGTTATAAAAAAGATGTCATAGAGAAAGAAGTCATTACATGCTGGTCAACTATCACACCCACACCTGGCGCTGCAACCACGCCGAGCCGGACGAGCGGGCTTATATCGAAGCGGCCATCGCAGCCGGCGTCAAGGTGCTGGGCTTTTCCGATCACACGCCCTATCCCTTTCCGCCGGAGCAGCATTCCTGGTTCCGCATGTCCGTGGAGGAGGCGCCCCGCTATTTCCGCCTGATCCGCCGCCTGCGGGATGAGTATGCCGATCGCATTGAGATCCACGTGGGGGTGGAGGCGGAGTATTACCCCGCTTATTTCCCCGCCATGGTGGAGCTGCTGCGCCAAAACGGCTGCGAGTATATGCTGCTGGGCCAGCATTTCCTCTTCAACGAGGAGAAGCCCGAATACGGCTCCGCTGCCGCCACCGACGATCCCGCCCGGCTGCGGCAGTACGTAGACCAGACCATCGAGGGCATGGCCACGGGCCTTTTCACCTATCTGGCCCACCCGGACCTCATCCATTTCACCGGCGACGAGGCCGCCTACCGCCTCCATATGCGCCGCCTGTGCCGGGCGGCCAGGGAGCTGGATGTACCCCTGGAGCTGAACCTGCTGGGCTTCCACGACAATCGCCACTATCCCGCCCGCCGGTTCTGGGAGCTGGCGGCGGAGGAGGGCAACCGTACTGTCCTGGGCTGGGACGCCCACACCGCCGCCTCCTTTGGCTGGAGGTCGCTGGAGGACCGGGGCCGCCGCCTGCTGGCGGACCTGGGCCTGACCCCGGAGGAGCGCGTGCCTCTGCGCAGCATCATGGGGAAGTAAATAACTCCAACGAAACGCCGCCCGGCCGGGCGGCGTTTTGCTATGGAAATTCGTTCTTTTTTCGCGGGAATTACGGATTGCCACGGGCCGCTGCGCGGCCCTCGCAATGACAAAATGAAGGAGACGGGGATGGATCAATCGATAAGACCCGCAACAAAAAGTGCTTGACATATTTGGTCTAATGGTGTAGACTACTCTCAAGAAGTCTAACGCAGTAGACCAAAGGAGGAGTTGGATGGAAAGCAAGAGACTGTTTGAGGGCGAGGCCCGGTTCATGGACATCATCTGGGACAGCGAGCCGGTGCCGTCGGGCAAGCTGGTGGAGCTGTGCGGCGAGAAGCTGGGCTGGAAGAAATCCACCACCTACACCATGCTCAAGCGGCTGGGCGAAAAGGGGCTGGTGAAAAACGAGAGCTCCACGGTGACGGCGCTGGTGAGCCGGGAGGAGGTCCGGGCGGCGGAGAGCAGCTTCGTGGTGGAGCAGACCTTTGCCGGCTCTCTGCCCGGCTTCCTGGTGGCTTTCCTGGGCGGGAAGACCATCTCACGGGAAGAGGCGGAGGAGCTGAAGAAGATGATCGACGAGCACAGCGTGTGAGGAGGGGGGAGACATGACGGAGCTGTTTCGCCGGATCCTGCACATGAGCGCGGCGGGGTGTGTGGTCATCGCCGTAGTGCTGGCGGCCCGGCTGCTGCTGCGCCCCGCACCCAAGAAGTGGTCCTATCTCCTGTGGAGCGTGGCGGCCTTCCGCCTGTGCTGCCCCATGTCTGTCCCGGCGGCCTTCAGCGTGTTCCGCCTGACGCCGCTGCGGGCGGTGACGCAGACGGGACATGCCGCATACGTGCCGTCCCCGGTCCAACCGCCGGCCGTAGTGCCGGTGACGCCGCCCTCGCCGGTGGCGCCTGTGACGCCCGCTGCGCCTGCGACGCCTGCGGCGAGCGCCGCGGACCTGCTGACCGCGGCGTCGTGGCTGTGGGTGGCGGGGATGATCGTGATGATCGTCTATTGTGCTTTCAGCTATGTGAAAATGCGCCGCCTGGTGTGGGGCGCGGTCGTCGTCCGGGACAACGTCTACGAGACGGACCGCGTGCGCTCCCCGTTTATTCTGGGTCTGCTGCGGCCCCGGATCTACATCCCCGCTGGGCTGCGGGGGGACCGGCTGGACTGCGTGCTGGCCCACGAGGGGCATCACCTGCGCCGGGGCGACCACGTGATCAAGACCTTTGCCTTTGCCCTGCTGACGGTGCACTGGTTCAATCCGCTGGTATGGCTGGCATTTCAACTGATGGGAAAGGATATGGAAATGAGCTGTGACGAAAAAGTATTGAGCACCCGTGAGGGGAAAAACCGGGACTACAGCGCCGCGCTGCTGTCCTTTGCCGCGCCGGAGCGGTTTCCGACGGCTACGCCGCTGTGCTTTGGCGAAAGCGGCGTCAGAGACCGCATCAAAAACGCCCTGCGCTGGCGCAGACCCAAGGTGTGGGTGACGGCGCTGGCGGCGGCGCTGTGCGTGATCGTATTGGCCGCCTGCGGCGCCGATCCCACGGAGAGCAAGGAGCCGGAGGAGCCCCAGGCGATTTCCCAGCAGACGCCCCAGGAGACGGCCATCCGGCCGCTGGAGGCCACGGTGGACCGGGATCTGCCGGTGCAGATCACCGATCTGGGCGGCGGGGCGTTTCGTCTGGCGGACGCCGGGTCCACGCCGGGTCTGGACCTGACGGTGACACTGCCGGCGGATTGGGCGGACCGGTACGGCGTGGAGACGGACGGCAAGCGCCTGCGGATCTACTCCCAGGCGTCCCGCGACGCCATGGGCTTTGCGGGCTGGCTGTGCTGCATCCACGTGGAGCCGGGCTTCTACCCCCTGGACTATGAGAATTTCACCTGGCTGGAGGCGCCCGTCCGGGTGCTGGCTGCCACGGAGAATTACACCGTCCTGCTGAACGGCGCCGGCGGCCAGCAGTACACCAAAAAGACGGAGGACCAGTGGCGTGACATGTGGGGCCGGCTGGGGGAGGTCCGGGCCACGCTCTCCGACTGGCTGGCACAGAACAGCTGGAACGAGACCAACTGGGTGGAGGGCACCGTGACCCTGTACCAGCGGGACATGTCCCCCCACGACCCGGCCCAGGCCAGGAAGATCACCCGGATCACCGTCTGCGACCCGGAGAGCTCCCAGGCCATTGAGAAGATCATAAAGGGCCGGTACGGCTTCCCATACGGGGACAACGCGGAATGGGTCCGGGAGGCGGACCGGATCGAGGTGGAGATCCTGGTGAACGGGCACCGCTCCTATCTGCTGGCCGATGACGGCAGCGGAAGGGGAAACTTCTGGCCCACCTACGGCGCCCTGGACAACCAGGCACTGACGGCGGAGGAGACGGGCCTGATCTACAGGATCCTGGAGAACGGCGGCACCGACCGGTAAGGCGAGAAATGGACCCATAACATACCGCAGTCCCCCGGCGCATCTGCGCCGGGGGACTGCGGTATGTTA
>DGHJ01000062.1:5908-7275 GCA_002392625.1 Oscillospiraceae bacterium UBA3851 | reverse complement strand
GCCCTGGACAGCACCAATCTCCGCCCGGAGCACTGGCTGGGCATGGCCCGCACCGTCCGGGAGAACTACGGCAACTACGACGGCTTCGTCATCAGCCACGGCACCGATACCATGGCCTACACCGCCGCCGCGCTGAGCTACCTCATCCAGGACAGCCCCAAGCCCATTGTGCTCACCGGCGCCCAGAAGCCCATCTGGTTTGACGGCACCGACTCCAAGCGAAACCTCACCGACGCCTTTCTGTACGCCTGCCGGGGCGGGGGCGGCGTCCAGATCGTGTTCAACGGCAAGGTGATCCTGGGCACCCGCGCCCGCAAGACCTATTCCAAGAGCTTTTCTGCCTTCTCCAGCGTCAATCACCCGGATTTGGCGCTGATCCAGGATGAGCGGCTTTTGCAGTACATGACCTGCCCGGTGGGGGACGGGCCCACCTTCTACGATCAGCTGAATACCGGCGTGGGCCTTTTGAAGCTGATCCCCGGCACCCGCCGGGAGCTGCTGGAGTTCATGGTGGACCGTTACGACGGCCTTGTGATCGAGAGCTTCGGCGTAGGCGGCCTGCCGGAATACGACGGGTTTTACGACGTGATCCGCGCCGGCGTGGAGCGGGGCAAGCTCATCGTCATGACCACCCAGGTGCCCAACGAGGGCAGCGACCTGACGGTCTACCACGTGGGCGGCCACCTGAAGAGCACTCTCCGGGTGCTGGAGGCCTACGACATGACCACCGAGGCGGCGGTGTGCAAGCTGATGTGGCTCATGGCCCAGACGCGGGACTTTGCCGAGGCCGAGGGGCTGTTCTACCGCCCCGTGGCGCGGGACATCGTCTACCCCGTTGGGGGTTGACAATCGGTGGCTGTGCCGATACAATAAGCATTTGTCAGAAGCTTCGTGTTTTCCTACATTATATAATATATAGAACTGAGGTTGAACGTTATGGCCAAAGATCAGAGAAAAGTGGACGCGATCACTCCCATGGAGGAGGATTTCGCCAAGTGGTATACGGATATCTGCCTGAAGGCGGAGCTGGTGGACTATTCCAGCGTCAAGGGCTTCATGATCCTGCGCCCCTATGGCTACGCCATTTGGGAGAACATCCAGCGCATTATGGACGGCATGTTTAAGGCCACCGGCCACCAGAACGTGGCCATGCCTGTGCTGATCCCTGAGAGCCTGCTGAAGAAGGAGGGCGAGCTGGTGCAGGGCTTCGCCCCGGAGTGCGCCTGGGTCACCCACGGCGGCAGCGAGAAGCTGGAGGAGCGTCTGGCCTTCCGGCCCACCTCCGAGACCATGTTCTGCGACCACTGGGCCCACACGCTCCACTCCTGGCGGGAGCTGCCCCTGCTCTATAACCAGTGGTGCTCCGT
>DGHJ01000062.1:0-5791 GCA_002392625.1 Oscillospiraceae bacterium UBA3851 | reverse complement strand
GTGGCAGGAGGGTCACACCATCCACGAGACAGCCGAGGAGGCCATCGCCGAGACGGAGCAGCAGCTCAACACCTACGCCGACTTCTGCCGCGACGTGCTGGCCATGCCCGTGGTGAAGGGCCGCAAGACCGACAAGGAGAAGTTCGCCGGCGCCGAGGCTACCTACACCATCGAGTGCATGATGAAGGACCACAAGGCCCTCCAGTCCGGCACCAGCCACTACTTCGGCGACAAGTTCTCCCGCGCCTACGATGTCACCTTCACCGGCCGGGACAATACCCTGCAGTATCCGTTCCAGACCAGCTGGGGCGCCTCCACCCGTCTCATCGGCGGTCTCATCATGACCCACTCCGACAACAACGGTCTGGTGCTGCCCCCCGCCGTGGCCCCCATCCAGGTGGTGGTGATCCCCATTGCCCAGCACAAGCCCGGCGTCCTGGATGCCGCCGCCGCCCTGAAGGACCGTCTCACCGCCGCCGGCCTGCGGGTCACCATGGACGACAGCGATCAGTCCGCCGGCTGGAAGTTCGCCCAGTATGAGATGAAGGGCGTGCCTCTGCGGGTGGAGATCGGCCCCAAGGACATGGAGAAGGAGCAGTGCTGCGTCGCCCGCCGCGACACCGGCGAGAAGACCTTTGTCCCCCTGGCCGAGTTGGAGACCGCCGTGGCGGAGCTCATGGTCAAGATCCACGACAACCTGTACGACATGGCCGCCAAAAACCTGGAGGAGAACTGCTTTGACATGACCTCCTGGGAGGAGGTCAAGGCCATGGCCGAGGGCAAGGGCGGCTTCGCCCGCACCAAGTGGTGCGGCTCTCTGGAGTGCGAGCTGGCCATGAAGGAAAAGGCCGGCGTGTCCAGCCGCTGCATGCCGCTCAAGCAGTCCGGCACCGTGGGCAAGTGCCCCGTGTGCGGCAAGGAGTGCACCACAGACATATATTGGGGCGTAGCTTACTAAGAGTTTCGCCCAAAATCTGAGGATTTTGGGCGAGAAGGTTTGCGGCTCACTCCGCGCACTCGCTTTCGTGAGACGCTCGCACACTGCGTGAGCCGAGCGGGGAAATTTCCGACGTACATGCCGCCGAAAATTTCGATTCGATATCTTCGCGTCTGCGGACGCGAAATCTGCGATGCTTTTGTTGCAAGGCCAAATTTGTGCAACCACACAAAATTTTCTGAAAAAATTTAGAAAAATAAGAGAAATTCCCCTTGACAACAAGGGGAATTTCCTTTATTATATGCAGGTACGCGCGCGAAGGGGGCGTAGAACACCCGGAGGCGTTTACAAATGCGATGAACCGGGAGATTGCTCCGAGAGGAGGTAACTTCCGGGGAGTATGTCCGATAATCGGGCGGCTGAGAGGATTCTGTGCGCCGGCGTAGATCGCCGTGCCAGAAGGACACCGGCCGGATTGTGCCGGTGTTTCTTATGAGCCGGAATGATACGCACGGAACGGCGGATAAGAAATCTCTCGCCGTACGGCAGTAGGTCAGAGAAAAAACCGTACGAAACAATGGAGGAGCAAACCAAAATGGCAAAGGAAATGATTCGCATTCGTCTGAAGGCCTATGACCATCAGGTCATCGACCAGAGCGCAGAGAAGATCGTGGAGACCGCCAAGCGCACCGGCGCTTCCGTGTCCGGCCCCATCCCTCTGCCCACCAAGAAGGAGATCGTCACCATCCTGCGTGCGACTCACAAGTACAAGGACAGCCGTGAGCAGTTCGAGCGCCGCACCCACAAGCGCCTGATCGACATCACCAAGTCCACTCCCAAGACCGTCGAGGCCCTGATGGCTCTGGACCTGCCCGCCGGTGTGGAGATCGAGATCAAGCTGTAACCTACCTTATTATAATACAGCCATCTCAAACCGAGTCCCAAGCCGCCTGACGCACGCGGCACACATTTGAAATTGCTTGCTGCCCATTGTCCGCTGACTTGCGTGAGGCGGACGGGTTACGTCGGCAGAGCAAGCGGTCCGGCCCCAATGCGGATTGAATCTATGCCGACCAATAACCTTTAAGGAGGATCATACATGAAAGCAATCATCGGCAAGAAAGTTGGCATGTCTCAGATCTTCGACGAAAACGGCAAGGTGATCCCCGTCACCGTCATCGAGGCGGGTCCCTGCGTCGTCGTCCAGAAGAAGACTTCCGAGAAGGAAGGCTACGAGGCTGTCCAGCTGGGCTTCGAGGACGTTCCTGAGCGGAAGCTGACCAAGCCCGAAATGGGCCACCTGAACAAGGCTGGCGTGGCCCCCAAGAAATACCTGCGCGAGTTCAACCTGGAGAACGCTGCCGAGCTGAACGTCGGCGACATCATCAAGGCTGACACCTTCAAGGAAGGCGACTTCGTGGACGTGACCGGCACCAGCAAGGGCCACGGCTACCAGGGCGTCATCAAGCGCTGGGGCGCCCAGCGCACCCCCACCAGCCACGGCGGCGGCCCCGTCCATCGTCACGCTGGTTCCATGGGCTCCACCACCGATCCTTCCCGCATCTTCAAGGGCAAGATCGGCGCCGGCCAGATGGGTGTTGACACCGTCACCGTCCAGAACCTGGACATCGTGCGCGTCGACCCTGAGCTGAACCTGATCGCCGTCCGCGGCGCGATCCCCGGCCCCAAGGGCGGCCTGGTCACCCTGAAGACCACCGTCAAGGTCCATCGCGTCAAGCACGTCGACACCGGCATCAGCAACAACCCGCAGAAGGCTTCCGGCCGTAATCCCCAGAAGGCTTCCGCCCGTACTAAGTAAGGAAAGGAGTGCTTACGGAAATGTCTACCATCAATGTGTTGAACATGACCGGCGAGGTCGTCGGTACTGTGGAACTGAGCGACGGTATCTTCGGCATCGAGCCGAACGAGAGCGTTGTGCATGACGTGGTGAAGAACCACCTGGCCAACTGCCGGCAGGGCACCCAGAGCGCTCTGACCCGCGGCGAGGTCTCCGGCGGCGGCAAGAAGCCCTGGCGCCAGAAGGGCACCGGTCACGCCCGTCAGGGCAGCACCCGCGCCCCCCAGTGGACCCACGGCGGCATCGTGTTCGCCCCCAAGCCCCGCAGCTACTCTTACGTTCTGAACAAGAAGGTCAAGAGACTGGCCCTCAAGTCCGTTCTGTCCGCCAAGGCGGCCGCGAACGAGATCATCGTTGTCGACGCCATCAAGCTCGACAGCATCAAGACCAAGGACTTCCGCGCTTTCCTCGGCGCCATCAAGGCCGACGGCAAGTCCATGGTGGTCACCCCCGCCAAGGACGAGATCGTCATGAAGAGCGCCCGCAATATCCCCGGCGTCCAGGTCGCCATGGCCAACCTCATCAATGTCTACGACATTCTGAAGGCCAAGTACCTGGTGCTGGATAAGGAAGCCCTCGCAGTAATCGAGGAGGTGTTCGCGTAATGGCTAACGTTTACGACATCATCATCCGGCCCATCATCACCGAGCGTTCCATGGAAGCCACCGGCGACAAGAAGTACGTCTTCGAAGTGGCCCCCGACGCCGGCAAGGTCGAGATCAAGAAGGCTGTTGAGGAGATCTTCGGTGTGAAGGTCGCCAAGGTCAACACCATCAACTTCAAGGGCAAGGCCAAGCGCCTGGGCGCTGCCCGCCCCGGCAACCGCAAGAGCTGGAAGAAAGCTTACGTTCAGCTGGCCGAAAATTCCAAGACCATCGAGTTCTTCGAGGGTATGGTGTAAGAGGGAGGAAATAAGAAATGTCTATCAAGTCCTATAAGCCGACCACACCTTCCCGCCGGCACATGACGGTCTCCGGCTTCGACGGCATCGACAAGCACGCCAAGCCTGAGTCCAGCCTGACCGAGGTCCTGCAGAAGAACGCTGGTCGCAACAGCTACGGCCACATCACTGTCCGCCATCGCGGCGGCGGCGAGAAGCGGAAGTACCGCATCATCGACTTCAAGCGCGACAAGATGGATATGGAAGCCACTGTCGTCCGCATGGAGTACGACCCCAACCGCAGCGCCAACATCGCGCTGGTGCAGTATGAGGATGGCGAGAAGCGCTACATCATCGCCCCTGTGGGCCTGAATGTCGGCGACAAGATCATCGCCTCCGCCGCTGCCGATATCAAGCCCGGCAACTGCCTGCCCATCGCCAACATCCCCGTTGGTACTGTGATCCACAACATCGAGATGCACCCCGGCAAGGGCGCCCAGCTGGTCCGCAGCGCCGGCGCTTACGCCCAGCTGATGGCCAAGGAAGGCGAGAACGCCCAGATCCGTATGCCTTCCGGCGAGGTCCGCATCATCCGCACCAACTGCACCGCCTGCATCGGCCAGGTGGGCAACCTGGAGCACGAGAACGTTCAGATCGGCAAGGCCGGCCGCAAGCGCCACATGGGTTGGCGTCCCACCGTGCGCGGCTCCGTCATGAACCCCAATGACCACCCCCACGGCGGTGGTGAGGGCAAGTCCCCCGTGGGCCGTCCCGGCCCCGTCACCCCTTGGGGCAAGCCCGCTCTGGGTTACAAGACCCGCAGCAAGAAGAATCCCACCGACAAGTTCATTGTCAAGCGTCGCAACGTGAAGTAAAGGAGGCAAGTGAATATGAGCAGATCTATCAAAAAAGGCCCGTATGTTGCCCCTGAGCTCATGAAGCGGGTTGAAGAAATGAACAAGACCGGCGAGAAGAACGTGCTGAAGACCTGGAGCCGCAGCTCCACCATCTTCCCCGCCTTCGTCGGCCACACCATCGCAGTCCACGACGGCCGCCGCCACGTGCCCGTCTATATCCAGGAGGATATGGTCGGCCACAAGCTGGGTGAGTTCGCTCCCACCCGCACCTTCCGCGGCCACGCCAAGTCTAAGTAAGGAGGATGCCGAACATGGAAGCTAAAGCTTATCTGAGATACGTCCGCATCTCTCCCCGCAAGGTCCAGATCGTGTGCGATCTGATCCGCGGCAAGGACACCAAGACCGCCATGGCCATCCTGATGCAGACCCCCAAGGCCGCCTCTGAGCCTCTCATCAAGCTCCTGAAGAGCGCCTGCGCCAATGCGGAGAACAACTTCCACATGGACGCTGACAATCTGGTGGTCACCCAGGTGTACGCCACCGCCGGCCCCATCCTGAAGCGCATGATGCCCCGCGCTCAGGGCCGCGCCTATCGCATCAACAAGAGAACCTCTCACGTGACGCTGGCCGTCGCTGAGAGAGACTAAAGGGAGGAGACAGTTTTATGGGACAGAAAGTGAATCCCCACGGCATGCGCGTGGGCGTCATCAAAGACTGGGATTCCCGTTGGTATGCCAGCAATGAGAAGGTTGGCGATCTGCTGGTCGAGGACCACAAGATCCGTGAATACCTGAAGAAGCTCCTGTTTGCCGCCGGCGTCTCCAAGGTGGAGATCGAGCGCAGCAGCGAGGCAGTGACCATCTATCTGCACGTGGCCCGTCCCGGTGTCGTCATCGGCAAGGGCGGCGAGCAGGTGGAGGAGTACCGCAAGGGCGTTGAGAAGCTGATCGGCAAGACCGTGAAGCTGAACATCGTCGAGGTCCGCAACCCCGACATGGACGCCCAGCTGGTGGCCGAGAACATCGCCGCTCAGATCGAGAAGCGCATTTCTCACCGCCGCGCCATGAAGAATGCCATGGGCCGCGCCATGCGCGCCGGCGCCAAGGGCATCAAGTGCAACTGCAACGGCCGTCTGGGCGGCCGCGAGATCGCCGGTACCGAGCACTATCACGAGGGTACCATCCCCCTGCAGACCCTGCGCGCCGACATCGACTACGGCTTCGCCGAGGCTGCTACCACCTTCGGCCGCATCGGCGTGA
>DGHJ01000009.1 GCA_002392625.1 Oscillospiraceae bacterium UBA3851 | reverse complement strand
TCCTCGATCTTCGCCTGATAGCGGCGGGAGATCTCCTGGATGATCTGCCACACGCGGGGCAGCAGCGTCTCCATCAGGCTCTGGGGCCAGACCTCCAGCGCCTCGGCCAGCACGGTGTGGTTGGTATAGGCCACGGAGTGGGTGGTGATGTTCCACGCCTCATCCCAGCTCATGCCGGCGTCGTCGATCAAAATGCGCATCAGCTCCGGGATCACCAGTGCCGGGTGGGTATCGTTGATCTGGATAACGTTTTTCTCGTGGAAGTTCTTCAGCGTGCCGTAGGTCTGGATATGCTTGCGGGTGATGGACTGGACGGTGGCGCTGACGAAGAAATACTGCTGCTTGAGCCGCAGGGACTTGCCCTCGTAGTGGTTATCCTCCGGATAGAGCACCTTGGAAATGGCGTCCGCCATGGCCCGCTCCTCGTCGGCCTGGAGATACTGGCCCCGGTTGAAGAGGGCCATGTCCACCGGCCGGGGTGACCGGGCCTCCCACAGCCGCAGGGTGTTCACGTGGTCGGTCTCGTAGCCGGCGATCTCCATGTCGCAGGGGATGGCCATGACGCGGGTATAATCCTCGTGAACCACCATCAGGTGGCCGTTGTCCCAGCGGGTGCGGACGTGGCCGCCGAAGTGGACCTCCTCCGCGTCCTGGGGCTTGGGCAGCAGCCAGGCGTCGCCCAGGCCCATCCACTGGTCGGGCAGCTCCACCTGCCGGCCCTCCACGATCTTCTGGCGGAAGATGCCCAGCTCATAGCAGATGGAATAGCCGGCGGCAGGGATTTCCAGCGTGGTCAGGCTGTCCAGATAGCAGGCAGCCAGGCGGCCCAGACCGCCGTTGCCCAGGCCAGCGTCCGGTTCCATATCGAAGATACGGGAGGCGTTAAAGCCCAGCTCGTTGATGGCGTCCGTCAGCTCCTGCACCAGGCCCAGGTTGTAGGCGTTTTTCATGAGGCTGCGGCCCATCAGGAACTCCAGGGACATGTAGTGCACCATCCGCCCGCCGGTATTGGCGGTGCGCTGGCGGGTCTCCACGCCCCGCTGGGCCATAATGTCCCGCAGCACCATGGCGCAGGCCTTCATCATGTCGCCGTCGGCGGCCTGCTCCTCGGTGCAGCCGAAGGTCAGGCGCAGCTTCTGTACGATCTGTTCTTTCAGTTGGTCTTTGCTGTAATTCATCGAATCCTCCTATTGAAAGCCGGGCTCATCAGCCCAGCAGGTTTGCGTAGATCCCGCGATAGGTTCCGGCGCTGCGCTTCCAGCTGAAATCCTCCAGCATGCCGCGCCTGCGCACCACGGCGAAATCGCTGCTGTGGTACAGGCTTACCGCCTGGCGGATCACCGAGAGCATATCCCCGGCGTCGTAGCGGGCAAAGACAAAGCCGGTACCGTCCTTCTGCCCCACCTGGCAGGAGCGGACGGAGTCGTTGAGGCCGCCGGTCTGGCGGACGATGGGCACCGTGCCGTAGCGCATGGCGATCATCTGGCTCAATCCGCAGGGCTCGCTCTTGGAGGGCATCAGGAACAGATCCGCCCCGGCGTAGATCTGCCGGGCCAGGGCGTCGGAATAGGTGATGCAGGCGCACACCCGGCCGCCGCAGCGGTTTTGCAGCTCCCGGAAGAAGTTCTCATACCCGGCGTCGCCCATGCCCAGCACCACCAGCTGCACGCCGGTTGACATAATATCGTCCGCCACCTGGCAGATAAGGTCCATGCCCTTGTGGCTCACCAGACGGCTGACGATGGCCAGCACGGGGGTGTGCTCCTCCAGATTGAGGCCCAGCTGCTCCTGCAGGCGCCGCTTGCAAACAGCCTTGCCCGCCAGATTGCGGGAGTTGTAGTTGGCGGGGATGGCCTTGTCCGTCCGGGGGTCGAAGCTGACCACGTCGATGCCGTTAAGCACGCCGGTGAGCTTGTCCGACACGGCGGCCACGATGCCCTCCAGCCCGTGGGCATAGTAGCTGTCCATCAGCTGCCGGGCATAGGTGGGGCTGACGGTAGTCACCGCGTCGGCGGTCAGCAGGGCCGCCTTCATCAGGTTTACGCCGTCGCCCATGCGCAGCGCGCCGCTCTCCCACCAGCCGATGTCCAGGCCCAGCAGGTCTGCCACGGCGGTGGGGGGCAGCCAGCCCTGGTACTCGATGTTGTGGACGGTGAACACGGTGCGCACGCGCTTGTAGGCCTCCTCGCGCACGGCGTAGTCCTTAATGTACACGGGCACGGCGGCACTCTGCCAGTCGTTGCAGTGCACCACGTCGGGCATATCGTCCAGATGGGGAAGCAGATCCACCACGGCGTGGCTGAAGAAGGCGAAGCGCTCGCCATCGTCAAAGTCGCCGTAGAGATGGGACCGGCAGAAATACATCTCGTTGTCTACGAAGTACCAGGTCACGCCCCGGTGCTCCAGGGAAAAGAGGCCGCAGTACTGGTGGCGCCAGGCCAGATCCACGTAAATATACTTGCGGAAGGTCATCTTCCGACGCCATTCCTCCTTGATCTGGCTGTAAAGCGGCAGGATCACTGCCACCTTGTCCGTTCCGGCCTCCGCCAGGGCGGGGGGCAGACTGCCGGCCACGTCGGCCAGACCGCCGGTCTTGCAGAAGGGGGCGGCCTCGCTGGTCACAAACAGAATATTCATGTCCTACACCTCCGCCCCTCTGGCAATGACCAGGGGGTAGGTCTCATGGCCCATCAGGGTGCCGTTTTCCCGGATGGTCACGTACTTGTCGGTGATGACGTTGCGCACGATGGCGTTTTTCTTCACCACGGTGCCCTTGCAGAGGATGCAGCCCTCCACGCTGGCGCCCGGCTCCACCTGCACGCCCCGGAACAGAATGCTGTTCTTCACCGCGCCCTGGATGTCGCAGCCGTCTGCCATAAGGGTGTTGACACACTCGCCGGAGGGGTCCACGTAGCTGGAGGGTGCGTCGTTTTCCTTGCCGAAGATGGGCCGCTCCGGGCAAAACAGCTCGCCGCGGATCTCCGGGTTCAGCAGCTCCATGCTGCGCTCGTAGTAGGCCTGGATGGTGTCGATGCGGGCGGCGTAGCCATTCCAGATCCAGGCGTGGATGTGGAGCTGATCCCCCAGCCGCTGCAGCACGCCGCCGCGCAGGCTGTACTGGTTGTGGGCCATGCAGTCCTCCACCAGTCGGAGCAGCAGCTCCTTCGTGAGAATGAAGATGTTCAGGCAGCGGTAGCCCTCCGGCGTGTGGATATCCCGCACGGTGTCCACGATGCGGCCCGTCTCATCCAGCTTGAAATATGTGTCGGCGCTGTCGCCCAGCTGGGCGGTGCAAACCGCCGTCAGATCGGCACCGGAGGCCAGATGGTCCCGCAGCACGTCCTGCAGGGGGATGTTGATCACGATGTCGCTGTCGGCCAGCACCACGTGGTCCTGGCGGATATGCTCCAGATACTCCTTCACGCAGCCCAGGGCCTCCATCTTACCCCGGAACTGCCCCGCGCTCTGGCGCCGCTCGGCGTAGGCGAAGGCGGGCAGCAGCGTGAGGCCGCCGTTCTTGCGGCTCAGATCCCAGCTCTTGCCGGTGCCCAAATGGTCCAGCATGCTCTGGCACTTGCCGTGCATGATGACGCCCACGTCGGTGACGCCGGCGTTGACCATGTTGGAGAGCATGAAGTCCACCACCCGGTAGTCCCCTGCAAAGGGAACGGAGCCGTGGACCCGGTGATCGGTCAGCTCCCGCAGTCCCGTGGGCTTCTCATAGGAGAAAATGATGCCGTGCATGCCTTTCATGCTTCCACCTCCTCGTTGTGGTGCTTATCCAGCATGGTTTTGGGCGCCACCTTTTCGCCGGGCTTCACCACGGTATGGGGGCCCAGGACGGTGATGCCCCACTGCTCCGGGTCGGCGGCGGCCTCCGGCGGCCCACCCACCACGGCGCCCCGTCCGATGCGGCACTTCTCGCCGATGATGGCGTAGGAAACCTGGGCCCCGTCCTCGATGACGGCGCCGGGCATCACCACGGAATAGGTCACGGCGGCGCCCTTGCCCACGGAGGTCTCGGTGCTTAAGACGCTATTCTTCACCTCACCGTTGATGGTGCAGCCCTTGGCCACGGCGCTGTTGCCCACGTCGGCCTTGGGCCCAACGAAGGTGGGCGGGCACACGGGAGTGCGGCCGTAGATGGGCCAGCTTTTGTCCAGCAGGTTCAGGCCGGAGCCGGGCAGCAGCATGTCCATATTGGCGTCCCACAGGGAGTCCAGGGTACCCACGTCCTTCCAGTAGCCCTCAAAGCGATAGGCCACCATCCTCTCCCCGGCGTCAAGCATCTTGGGGATGATGTTCTTGCCGAAGTCATTGGCAGAATCAGGGTCGGCCTCGTCCTCGATGAGGTACTGGCGCAGCTTCTGCCAGGTGAAGATATAGATGCCCATGGAGGCCAGGTTGCTCTTGGGCTCTTTGGGCTTCTCGGCAAACTCGGTGATGTTGTCCTCCCCGTCCACGTTCATGATGCCGAAGCGACTGGCCTCGGACCAGGGCACCTCCATGACGGAGATGGTGCACGCGGCCCCCGCCTCCTTGTGGCGGCGGAGCATGTCGGAATAGTCCATCTTATAGATGTGATCGCCGGACAGCACCGCCACGTAATCCGGGTCGTACAGATCCACAAAGCCGATGTTCTGATAGATGGCGTTGGCCGTGCCCTTGAACCAGGTGGCGCCGGTGGCGCTCTGGTAGGGCGGCAGGATGTGAACGCCGCCGTCCATCCGGTCCAGCTCCCAGGGCTGGCCGTTGCCGATATAGCTGTTCAGCTCCAGGGGACGGTACTGGGTCAGCACGCCCACGGTATCGATGCCGGAGTTGGTACAGTTGGACAGGGGAAAATCGATAATGCGGAACTTGCCGCCGAAGGGAACGGCGGGCTTGGCCATGTCACCGGTCAGAACGTACAGGCGGCTGCCCTGTCCGCCGGCCAACAGCATGGCCACGCATTCTTTCTTCATGGTGCATTCATCCTTTCTTCCTTGGCTGAATAGTTATGTAAACTTATTGCTTTTCCTTCTTCGGTGCCGTGAAATGGCCCTCGCCCCGGAGGATCACGGCGCCCAGAGGCGGGATGCGAACCGAGATGGACTGCTCCTTGCCATGGGAAGGGATGGCCTCCGTGGGGATCGGCGCGCCGTTCACCACGCCGCTGCCGCCCCAGGCGGCGTCGTCGGTGTTGAACAGCTCCTCATAGCGGGCCTTGGGCGGCACGCCGAATCGATACCCGTCCCGGACCTCCGGAGAGAAGTTCACCGCGCAGATCAGCTCGCGGCCGGCGCGGTCCCGGCGCACGAACACCAGCACGTTGTTCCGGTTGTCGTCGGCCACCAGCCACTCAAAGCCGTTCCAGTCCTCGTCGTTCTCCCACAGCTGTCTGTGCTTTTTGTAGAATTGGTTCAGCGCCCGGATGCAGTTGTGGGTCCGGGCGGTGGGCTCATAGTCCAGCAGATACCAGTCCAGCTGGCCCCGGAAATCCCACTCATGCCACTGGCCAAGCTCCGCGCCCATGAAGGAGAGCTTCTTGCCGGGGTGGCAGAGCATGTAGGTGTAGAAGCCCCGTACGCCTGCCAGCTGCCGCCACTCGTCGCCGGGCATCTTGCCCCGGAGCGAACCCTTCATGTGGACCACCTCGTCGTGGCTCAGGGGCAACACGAAGTGCTCGGAAAAGGCGTACATCATGGAGAAGGTGACGTCCTTGTGGTGGTACTGCCTGAAGATGGGGTCCATTTTCAGATAGTGGCACACGTCGTTCATCCAGCCCATGTTCCACTTCAGGTCGAAGCCCAGGCCGCCGTCCGCCGTGGGGTGGCTCACCTTGGGCCAGGCGGTGGACTCCTCTGCCACGGTGATGGCGCCGGGGGCCACGGCGCGGGCCGTGTCGTTGAGCTGGCGCAGGAAGGAGATGGCCTCCAGATTCTCATGGCCGCCGTATATGTTGGGCCGCCAGTTTCCGTCACTGCGGTCGTAGTTGAGATACAGCATAGAGGCCACCGCGTCCACCCGCAGTCCGTCGATGTGATAGCGCCGCAGCCAGAAGGCGGCGGAGGACAGCAGGAAGCTGCGGACCTCGTTCTTGCCGAAGTCAAAGACTCTTGTACCCCAGCCGGCGTGCTCCCACTTCAGGGGATCGCTGTACTCGTAGAGGCAGGTGCCGTCGAACTGGGCCAAACCGTGCTCGTCCTTGCAGAAATGGGCGGGCACCCAGTCCAGGATCACCGCCAGGCCAGCCCTGTGGAGCCGATCCACCAAATACATGAAGTCCTCCGGCGTGCCGTAGCGGCTGGTGGGCGCGAAATAGCCGGTGCACTGGTAGCCCCAGCTGTCGTCCAGGGGGTATTCGGTGACGGGCAGCAGCTCCACCGCCGTGAAGCCCATGTCCTTCACGTATTCGGCCAGGGCATCGGCGCTGTCGCGGTAGCTGTAGCATGCCCCGTTTTCGTGGCGGCGCCACGAACCCAGGTGCACCTCGTAGATATTCAGCACGCCGTCGCGCAAAGGCTTTTCCTGCCGATGGCGCAGCCAGTCCCCGTCGTGCCAGCGGTAGTCCGGCAGGTCGTATAGCTTGCTGGAGTTCTCCGGCCGGGTCTGGGTGTGGAAGGCGTAGGGATCGGCCTTCCAGCGCACCTGTCCGTCCGCTCCGGTGACGATATACTTGTAGGCGTCGTAGGCGTTGGCATGGGCCACATTCAGCTCCCACACCCCGTCCCGGCGCTCCATATCCCAGGCATTCCAGCCGGTGAAGTCGCCCGCCAGCTGGACCCGCCGGGCGTTGGGCGCCCAGACGCGGAACACCCAGCCCTCGCCGCAGCGGTGTGCGCCGAAATACTCATAGGCACTGTCCCAGTTGCCCTGATAGAAGTTCTCCAGGCTCATTGTTCACTCTCCATCCCACATCCGCCAAGCGTACGCCTTTTTCCGCGCAAAAGGTGTCGAAGTCCGGCGCTGCTTATAATTCTTGATTGTATCATTATACCGTCTTTTTCCATGACCGTCAAGGAATCGATGGCAGATCCGGGAAAAAGAGGTCCGGGGCATCGAGGACGCCGCGCCGTCTGTCATTGCGAGGAGCGACGCGACGTGGCAATCCATTTTTCCCGGACAGACGGATTCCCACAGAAAAAGCCGCCCGGCGGGCGGGCGGCTTTTCTTCGGAATGACTGATCTATCAAATCATCACAGATTTTCCTGGCGCAGGGCGTCGATGGGATTGTCCCTGCGGATGACGCCGGTGGAGTAGAGCATGGTGGCGAACACCACGGCAAACACGCTGCCCACCGCGATGGCCACGCTGTACCAGGGGATATAAAAGCCCCGGTCCACAATGCTGCCGGTGATGCGGTAGATGAGGTACGTCAGCGCCACCGCTGCAGGCAGGCCCCACAGGAGGCCCTTGCAGCCGTAAATGATGCACTCATAGTTCATCATCTTGCGGAAGCCCTTCTCCCCCAGACCGATAGATTTCAGCATGGCAAACTCCCGCCGCCGCAGCATCACGTTGGTAGATACCGTGTTGAACACGTTGGCCATGGCGATAAGGGAGATGAGAATGATGAACCCGTAGGAGAACACCCGCACCACCGTCACCAGCATGCGCATGGACTCCTTGTCAGCGGCCAGGTCGTAGAGGCGGCCGGTGTCCATGTTCTTGGCGGTGAGCTCCTTCTTGACGGCCTCATAGACACGGGCGTGGTCCGGGGCGATCAGGGCGAAATCAGTCTGGAACAATTCCTCCGCCACGTCCTCACCCATGACAGCCTCGCGCATCTCGTAGGGGTAGATCAGCGCGGTCATGCCGTCCGGCAGAGCGAAAAGCGTCTCCTTCACCGTGGCTGCCACGGTCAGATAGCGGCGTTCCTCCGCCTCCTCCGCCGTCAGCACCATGGCGCGGCTGCGATCCAATCCCGCGTCCTCGCCACTTCGCCAGCGCTCGTTCATCTCCTGCATATACTCGTCGGTATAGTAATAGTACTTGCCGTCCTCCACCTCCGCCAGGGTATACTCGTCAAACTGGCGCACCTCGGAGGAATAGACCTCCAGCGGCAGCTTGTTCTCGTCGATCATCTTCACGTCGTACCAGTGGCTGTTGCCGTCCTGGTCCGTCGTTCGGCCGGCGGAGCGGTTGTACAGCAGTCCTCTGGGCGCGTCGTAATAATCGTCTGCGTTCAGGCCGTTGTCATCGCACAGGGCGCGGAAGGCTTTGTCGTTTACAAAGACAAGTTGGACGTGGGCGGAGGCGTCGGTCAAACCGTCGGTGGTTTCCGGCGCGCCGTAGCGGTTGACGTACTCGTCGGTGACGGCGTCCGGGGCTACCCGCAGGTCCGCGTAGTCCGATTCGAGATAGCAGCCCTTTTCCACACCGGCCACGCCGGTCATCAGGGCCAACACCCCGTCGGGATCGGTCCGGTCGTCCCCCGCTGTGGCGTAGGTGATGTCCACCCGGCTGTCACTGGCCGTGGCAGTGCCCACCGCCTGGGTAAGATAGTCGCAGAAGCTGGAGGCGGCGATAAACAGGGTCACACTGAGAAACAGGGACACGATGGTGGCCCGGTAGCGCTTGCGGTTGCGCTTGAAGTTCTTGGCGGCCATCATGCCCTCGAAGCCGAAAAGCTTCTTTGTCAGGCGGGATACCTTTACGTCCTTTCCCCTGACTTTGATATCCCCGGTCTGCCGGATGGCGTCGATGGCGTTGACCCGGTTGGCCCGCTGAGCGGGGATCCAGGCGGAGATCAGCGTGGTGGCAAGACACACCGCCGCGGCGATCACCAGGCCCAGGGGCGACACTATCAGCTTCATCTGCACGCCGGTGTCCATGGAGAATGCCTTGAAGGCATCCCGCAAAGCCCACAGGGTAATGCCGATGCCCAGGCAGCCCACCGCCGCGCCGCCCAGAATGCCCAGCCCGCCCAGCAGAAGCGCCTCATAGAGCACGCTGTCGCGGATCTGCTTTTTCGTGGCGCCCACGGACTTCAGGATGCCGAATTGCCTCGTCCGCTCGCTGACAGAGATGGCAAAGGAGTTATAGATGAGGGAGATGGAGCCGAAGGCGATGAGGAAGATCAGCACCCCGGCAAAGCCGTAGATGAAGGTGGAGACGCTCTCTGACCGCACGGCGCCGTTGAATCGCAGTAGATCGTCGTGGGGCCGCCAGTTCTCTGACATAGGGTTATTCGCCATATCCTCGTAGAAATGGGACACGTTCTTCACCGTGAAGAACACAGACCGGGCTCCCGCCGCCTGCCCGTCCCAGCCGGTGAGGGCCGTGAAGCCGGGACAGCCGTAGTCCTCCACCAGATTGTCGAACCGCTCGTAGGTGCCCGTCACGGTGTAGGTTTTCTCCGTTATGTCAACCAGTTTTTCACCGGATTCCGGGTCATAGGGATTGGTCTCGTTCAGCTCATAGCCCTCCGACGTACGGCGGCCTACCGCCAGCGTCACGGTGTCGCCGGCCCTATAGGTCACGCCGCCGTTGATGGCCAGATGGTCCGGGATCAGCAGCTCGGCGTCGTTCTCCGGCATCCGGCCGGAGGTGAGATGCACCGCCACCAGTTCGGTGAAATTATCACTGACGGCGCGGATCAGCAGATACGGCTTATACTCGCTCTCGCTGCCAATCTCCGCCCAGCCCACCGTCTGCCAGACGGCGGAGGTCTTGACGTTCTCCGCCTGCTGCGCCTGTTGGGCCTGGTCGGCCGTCAGCTCATAGTAATACCCGTGAAACGCGCCCACCCTGGCCGTTTCGGAGCGGATCAAAAACTGGATGCCGCTGTAGGCGCCCTGGATCACGGCGGTGACCAGGGCCATGCTCAGCACGATGCCGATGACCGTCACCAACGTGCGGCTGGGATTTTGCCGCAGGGAGGCACGGGTAAACCGATGGAATACGTTCATGCCCTCGCCCCCCGGATCCGCTCGTCCCGCACGATGCGGCCGTCCTCGATGGCGATGACCCGGTCTGCCTGGAGGGCGATGCCCTCGTCGTGGGTAATGACGATCAGCGTCTGGCCGTACTTGCGGTTGGACTGCTTCAGCAGCTCCACGATCTCCTGGCTGTTCTTGCTGTCCAGGTTGCCGGTAGGCTCGTCGGCCAGCACCACGGCGGGGGCGTTCATCAGCGCCCGGCCGATGGACACCCGCTGCTGCTGTCCGCCGGAGAGCTGGTTGGGCAGGTTCTTCTGCCGGTCCGTGAGGCCCAGGGTCTCCAGCAGCTCATGAAGCCGCTCCTCGTTCACCTGCCGTCCGTCCATCAGCACCGGCAGCGTCATGTTCTCCACCACGTCCAGCACCGGGATCAGGTTGTAAAACTGGTAGATGAGTCCCACCTGGCGGCGGCGGAAAATGGCCAGCTGCTCCTCGTTCTGGGCGTATACGTCCTGCCCGTCCATCCATACCTTGCCGGCGGTGGGGCGGTCCACGCCGCCCAGGATGTGCAGCAGAGTGGACTTGCCGGAGCCGGAGGGGCCGATGATGGCCAGGAACTCCCCCTTCTCCACGGAGAAGGACACGCCGTCCAGGGCACGCACCTGGTTTTCCCCCTCGCCGTAGACCTTGGTAAGGTTCTCGATCTTCAATATTTCCATAGGACATTCCCCTTTCCGGTTGTTCTGCTGCCAGTATAGCACCCCAAAGTGACAGCTCGGTGACAGTTTTGAAAAAAGAGCAAAAAATGCTGTGGAATGCAAACACCCCTGTCATTCCACAGCATTTTCTGTCAAACCACACTCTTATAAAACCGGATCGTGAATCTTGCGCCGCCATCGGCGGGATTGTCCGCCGTGATCGTTCCGTTCTGGGCGGCGATCACCATGCGGCTCATGGCCAGGCCGATGCCGATGCTGGCGTTCCCCGCCGTGGCGCCCCGGTAGAACCGCTCAAAGAGACAGGGAATGTCCGCAGGGTCGAAGCCGGGCCCGGTGTCTTGCACCGTGATCTGGGTGAAGATGGGCGTCTCCTCCGCTTTCACCGTCACGGCGCCGCCCTCCGGGGTGTGCTCCATGCAGTTCTTCAGGATGTTGCCCAGGGCCTCCGCCATCCACGGGAGATCGCCCGTAAAGGATTCATCCTTCACATCAACGCGCAGCTCCTGGCCCCGCAGCTCCATAGGGATGGCCAGGGGCGCCGAGGCCCTTTCCACCAGCTCCCGGACGCCGATCCGGTCATGCCGCAGCGCTACGGTGCCCGCGTCCAGCTGGGACATCTTCAGAAGCGTCTCCACCAGCCAATCCACGTGGCCCAGCTGCCGCTTCAGCTCCCGCGTCAGCTCCACGCGTCGCCGGTAGGGCAGGTCCCCGGACCCCAGCATGGTTACCTCCAGATTCATGGCCGTCAGCGGCGTGCGAAGCTGGTGGAAGATGTCCTCCATGGCGCGCTTCAGATACTGCTTGTCTGATCGCAGCGCGTCCGCGTTCTCCTTGAGACGCAGCGTCATCTTCTGCACCTCGCTGCGGAGAATGGACAGCTCCCCCTCGTCGTTCTGATCGATGACCAGACTGTTCTGCCCGTGGAGGATGTGGTCCACCTGGCGGCTCAGCGCCGCGATCTCCCGGTAGCGGCGGCGGGTAAAGACGGCGTGGACGCCGCCCAGCAAACCACCGCACAGCAGCACCAGCACGCCGCACAGGGGCGAGACGATCACCCACCCCGCTGCGGCCAGCGCCGCCGTCACCGTGCCGTACATGATCCACTCCCGGCGATAGTCCGGGTTTCTCCACTCTCTCATGTCAGTCCACCCGATAGCCCAGGCCCCGCACCGTCTTGATGAGGTTGGGGTTCTGGGGGTCGTCCTCGATCTTCTCCCGCAGTCGCTTTATGTAAACCGTTAAGGTGTTGTCGTTGACGAAGTCCCCCGCCGCGTCCCAGATCTCCTCCAGCAGCCGGTCGCGCCGCAGCAGGCGTCCCCGGTTGTTGACGAACACCTGCAGCAGCCGGTACTCCAGCGCTGACAAGGGGATCTCCCTGCCATCCTTTGTCACCACGCCCTTTTCCGTGTCCACCGCCACGCTGCCCAAACGCACCACCGTGTCCCGGCCGCTGCGGCGCAGAACGCCCCGGATACGGGACACCAGCTCACGAGGCCGGAAGGGCTTGATGATATAGTCGGCGGCGCCCATGTCCAGGCCAGTCACCACGCTGTTCTCCTCACTGTTGGCAGTGAGGAAGATCACCGGCAGGCCCCGCTTTTGGGCGGCGACGCAGACGCCGAAGCCGTCCCCGTCACGGAGGGACATATCCACCAGCAGCACCTCAAAGCTCTGCTCCGCCAGCAGCGCCTCCGCCCGGCGCTGGCCGTCGGCCGTTTCCACGGCGAAGCCCTCGCCCGCCAGATACTCCCGCAGGCTCGTCACAATGGCCTTATCATCCTCCACCAGCAAGATCCGTGCCACAGCCCCGTCACCTCCTGTTTTTTCCTCAGCATACCACAAACCGCCCCGCCGCGCAACGGGTCCGCAATTTACAAATTATTCATCCACTTTCCTGCGCTGATGTGATAAAATGCAGTCAACATCAGAAAGGAGGCGGCACCATGAACATTCTGGAAGCCATGCAGCGGCGCCACAGCGTCCGCCGGTACGCGGACCGACCTATCCCCACTGCCGTGCGGGAGACGCTGCAGCGGGAGATCGACGCGTGCAACCGGGAGGGGAACCTCCACCTGCAGCTCGTCTGCGACGAGCCGGCCGCCTTCAGCGGCGCCATGGCCCATTACGGCAAGTTCTCCGGCGTGCAGAACTACATTGCCGTCGTGGGCAAAAAGACTCCGGACCTGCAGGAGCGGGCCGGGTATTACGGGGAGCGAGTGGTGCTGCTGGCGCAGGCCCTGGGGCTGAACTCCTGCTGGGTGGCCCTGACCTTCTCCAAGCGGAAGGCCCGCTTCACCCTGGACGAAGGGGAGAAGCTGGTGCTGGTCATCGCCCTGGGCTACGGCGTCACGCAGGGTGCGCCCCACACCGGTAAGCCCATGCTCCAGCTGGTGCGCTGCCCGGCCCCCATGCCCGGCTGGTTCCGCGCCGGCGCCGAGGCCGCCATGCTTGCCCCCACTGCCATGAATCAGCAGAAGTTCCTGCTGGAGCTGACCGGGGAAAACACCGTACACGCCGCGGCCCAGCGGGGCATGTACACCCGCCTGGACCTGGGTATCGTCAAGTACCACTTCGAGCAGGGCGCAGGAAAGGACAATTTCACCTGGGAATAAGCAGAGTACAACATGAGGGCCGTCCCAACCGGACGGCCCTCAGCTTGTCAAAAAAGCGGCTATGCCGCTTTTTTGACAAGCTGAGGCGTTTTCCGAACTTTCAAATAAGTTCGGAAAACGGTGATTTAATAGCTGAAAGACACCCCTGATGGGTTTCTTTCAGACTATCTTCCTTTCCGAGAACCAACGCTTTACGGACTTTTTTGACAGTCTGAGGGCCGTCCCAACCGGACGGCCCTTTCTATGTTCACTTGATCTACCGGACCAACTCCCACAGCACCTTTGCCGCCAGAAGCGCCAGTACCGTCAGCACCACCGGCTTGACGATCTTCGACCCGTCTCTGATGGCAAGTCCGGAGCCGATGTAGTGGCCGGCCACGGAGGCCACTGCGCCGATCAGGCCCAGGACGACGAATACTTTGCCGTTTATCAGTGAGGTGGCCAGCGCACCCACATTGCTGGCCAGATTCACCAGCTTCACGTTGCCGGAGGCCGTGCGCAGATCCAGCTTGCCCAGATGGCAGAAAATCAGAAGGAGAAACGTGCCCGTACCGGGTCCGTAAAACCCGTCATAGGCGCCTACCACCAGGGATGCCCCCAGCACGATGGCGGTCCGTTTCCCCGGCACCATATTCCCTCGTTGCTCCGGGAAGGTCCGCTGACGCAGCACCACAAAGGCCACGATGGGCAGCACGATCAGCAGCAGCCACTTGAGGTAACGTTCATCCAGCGCCAGCTGCAGCCGGGTGCCCAGATGGGCTCCCGCCAGGGCAAGTGCCACAGAGGGCACCCCCAGCCGCCAGTCCACATACCCGCTTCGGGCGAACCGCACGGTGGACACGGCGGTACCGATGCACGAGGATAGCTTGTTGGTGCCCAGTGCAAGGTGGGCGGGCAGCCCCGCCAGAAAGTAGGTAGGTACGGAGATGATCCCGCCGCCGCCGGCGATCCCGTCCACAAGGGAGGCGAGGAAGACGCCGATGACCACCACGATCACCATCCGGGCGGACAATTCCATTGGGAACAGCATTTCGTGCATCCCCCTTTAATCAAACGCCAGATCCCGGTCCACCACCGTGTCGATCCCCGGCACAGTGCCGGTAAAGCTGTATTGCCAGAAGCGGAAGGCGTAGTAAAAATCCGGACGGTCATTGGGGTCGGACACCCAAAACGCATGATCCTTCAACCGGGCCAGCTCGTAGCTGTAATACCCCTGCTGGCGGTTGAAATAGACGCCTGCGTCATAGCCCGCCGCCGTCATGCGCAGGCAGAAGGCCTCAGCGCAGTCGGTAAGTCCCTGGGCCTCCCTGCCCTCGGTGCGGCTGCCCGTCTTTGCCACCGGCTCCCAGTCGAACATCACCGGCAGGTCCAGCACCTGGCCCTCCAGGGCGTGGAGCGCGAAGTCAGCCTCCTCCGCCGCCTCCCGCGCGTCCAGCGCCTGGGAGAAGAAGTAGACGCCCACGTCCAGCCCCGCCTCGCGGGCGCCGGACAGATTTTCCGCAAACCGCTGATCCATATAAAGCTGCCCCTCGGTGGCGCCCCGGTAGCCCAGGCGCACGAACGCGAAGGTCACGCCGCTGCCGGCCACCTGCTGCCAGTCGATCTCCCCCTGGTGCTCGGACACGTCGATCCCCTGCCGCGCGCCGCTGCAGGAGATCACTCCGTCCCGGTCGGAGAAGGCCTCCGCCGCCAGCGTGCTCACCGGCACGCCGTCCTGGGGCACCAGCTCCACGGTGCGCACCCCGTCGTTGACCGACACCGTGTTCCGGGGCTGTGATGGCTGCCTGCCCAGCTGGCTCCACACGGCCGCCGCCACCGGCACGGCCAGGAGCAGCAGCACTGCGGCTGTCAGAACGCCCCAGCGGATCTTCATTTTCGGTTTTTCTCCAATCTGCGGCATATCTCTTCTCCGTCAAATGGGGTCGTTTTCTGTCTTGTGAGTATGTATTATACCATTCCGCAGGCCTCTCGTAAACCGGCAAAAAATGACCGCGCCCCCACAGGGAGCGCGATCATTTAATTTCCGTTCACCGCTCCAGCCCCAGGGCTTCGGCGCCGTAGTCGTTGAGATACGGCGCCAGCAGCCGGTAAGGGATCAGGAAGCACTGCTCCCCGGCGGAGTGGGGCGCGATATCGTAGAAGCCGAAGATCACCGTCATCCCCTGTTCCCCAAACAGCACCGTGCGCTCCATCCAGTTGCCCAGGGTTTCGGCGTAGTCGTCGTAGTAGACCGGCGGCGCCTCGTCCACCGGGATCTCCTCCGGCTCTTTCAGCCGCTCCGTTGCCTGGCGCAGAAGCTCCTGCTCCACGGCGGATTCCAGGGTGGAAACGTCGTCGGTCAGATCGGCCACCGTCACCGTTTTCCCGGTGCGCAGGTCGAAGGTAACGCCGGCGCGCCAAGTGTTGGGATGGGCCCCGCCGGTAAAGCTGTACCGGGTGGTGGTGACGCACAAAAGGCTGCCGTTGCTCCAGAAGTCCAGCGTCGCCTGTTCTATGAAGCAGAACTCCCTGTCCTGCCACGCGCTGTCGCGCTGGTGGCCCACGACGCGGTAATCCTCGTCAGCGGCGGCGGCCATCTCGTCAAACCAGGCCACCTCCTGCTGCAGCTCCTCCTCAAAATAAGCATTGAACTGCTCCGCCGCCTGGGCGGCGCCGTCGGGCAGCCTCTTCTCCCCCTCTGAGCGCACCACCGTCATCGTCGGCATCTGATAGCTGTGGCGGGTGATAACGTGGAGCGGATCGTCCTGGGCGCAGTGCTCGCCCGTGACGGTATATGTAGTGACGCGATACGCCCACCGGCCCTCCCGGCCGGACACGGTCCCGCTGATGGCCAGGTCGCCCTTGCGGGCCATATCCACGCGGTTCGCGCTCTCCGGCACGGTCACGGCCGGCGCCTTACAGCCTGCGATCACCGTCAGCAATGCCAGCAGGGCGGGCAATATCCGCAGTTTCTTCATGGTCGTTCCCTCTTTTCTCGTCCGAAAACAGGATGGGGGTCATGCGCCATTCCTCTCCGCAGGGCGTCAGGCAGGGCCGGGTCAGGGCGTACAGGTCGCTCCACCGGCATTCCCGCCGGAACAGCTCTTCCGCCGCCGCACCCAGCCGGGCCACGTCCGCCGGTTTGGTCAGTATGGTGACGTCCTTCATCCGCCGCAGCAGACGGCGGCCGGTGTCGTTGGCCCCCAGCAGCCGCAGATACGGCACGTGCTCCGGCGGCGCCGGCAGCTCCAGCCATGCCGAAAGCACCATGCGCCGCAGCCGGGCCATGGGATAGCGCTTCGTCTTGGCCCGTTCCAGCAGCTCCGGCAGGTCCGCCGCGTCCCGCGACGATTGATACAGCCGGTGATACAGGCCCTCGCCGCCGCCGTCATAGCGCTTCCAGTCCTCTTCCTCCATCCGTCGCAGCCGGTCCAGCACGGCGCGCTCACAGCGGTCCATGGACGCCGGGGCCATGCCCCGCGCCAGCTCCCGCCGCAGCACGTCCGCCGCCGCAGGGGGCATATAGGCAAGAGCGCGCTCCGTCTCACCCCGGCGCAGCAGCTCCCGGAGCCGTGAGGCGGAAATGGCGCCGTCCTTCTCTTCGGTCTCATCGTGACCGGCGCCCGTCCTTGGGATGGCCACGGGCCGGATGGGCGTACCCCGCAGGCAGCGGAGATACTCCACCGCCAGGATGTTGTTGGGCTGCCCCAGCAGCGCGGCCCGCTCCGGCCCCACCAGCTCCGCCACCGCGGCCTGCCGCCGGGCGGCAAAGGTGCGGTTCCCGGTCTCGCAGCGGTGCAGCGCGGCCCGGTAATCCTCCGTGTCCAGGGCGCCGGCCACCAGCCCCAGCGACTCCACGTCGGGGCACTCGGCGCCGAAGGCCAGCGCGGTCACCACACCGGTCCGGCGCAGCACCTCCACGCCGCCCCTGGCGAAAACCTCCGCCGTGGCGGCCGCCCATGGGGTGGGAATCTCCAGCACCAGGTCAGCCCCGCAGCGCAGGGCCATCTCCGCGCGGGCCAGCTTGCCGACAACGGCGCCCTCGCCCCGCTGGACGAAGTTTCCGCTCATGGCGCACACGACGGCCCCGGCCCCCTGCTCACGCAGCTGCCGCAGCATCCGCTCATGCCCCATGTGGAGGGGATTATATTCACATACTACACCGACGATCTCCATGATTCACCCCTGCCTTATTACAAATAGTTACAATTTGCACACAAAACCGCCGGTTCTTTGGGCAACCTGCCCAATTATGCCGGGGCGGTGTCAATTTCTCTTATTTCTGCTATTTTACCCAATTATCCCGAAGAATGCAACCGCTCTTGACGGGCGGGGGACAGGTGGGTAAAATAGTGGAGAGGTGAGGACCATGGCAGACAAATGTGAGAGCTGCGTGTTCGCCGATTACGACGAGGAATATGACGAGCTGGTGTGCGACATGGACCTGGACGAGGACGACATGGCCCGCTTCCTGTCCGGCCGGACCGAGGACTGCCCCTTCTGGCGCCCCGGCGACGAGTACCGCACCGCCCGGAAACAGTAACGAGCTGCAAGGAGGAAAACTTGTGGATATTTTTGACATTCTCGGCCCGGTGATGGTGGGACCCTCCAGCTCCCACACCGCCGGAGCCGCCCGCATCGGCTACATGGCCCGAACGCTGCTGGGCAGCCGTCCCGTGTCGGCCCGCATCCATCTTCACGGCTCCTTTGCCGAGACCGGCATCGGCCACGGCACGGACCGGGCGCTGGTGGGTGGCCTGCTGGGCATGAAGCCGGATGACCTGCGCATCCCATCCGCCTTTGAGGAGGCGAAGAACCAGGATCTGGACTATGTCATTGACGAGATCGACCTGCCCGACGCCCACCCCAACACCGCCCTCATCGACGTGGACGGCGAGGGTGGCACCCATCTTCTGATGCAGGCCTCTTCCCTGGGCGGCGGGCGCATCATGGTCAACAAGCTGGACGGCATCGAGGTGAACTTCACCGGCGCCTACAACACGCTGGTCATCCACAACCATGACGAGAACGGCGCTGTGGCCATGGTCACGGGTCTCCTGAACCAGCTGGGCGTGAACGTGGCCAACATGACGCTGCACCGCCGCAAGCGGGGCGGCGACGCCCTGATGGTCATTGAGACGGACCAGCATCTGACGATCCACCAGGTGGACTTCCTGCGCCACCTGGAGGGGATCCTCTCCGTTACCTATTACGACAAGGAGGACAGCGACGATGGCTCTCAATTCGATGCGTGAGATCCTCCGCCGGATGGAGGAACAGCACTGCCCCTTCTGGGAGGTGGTGCTGGCCTACGACGTGGACGAGCGCCAGGTCAGAGCGGAGGAGTCCAAGGCCAAGATGCTGCTGATGTGGCAGGCCATGCGGGACGCCGCCGACAACTATAACGGCCAGCGCCGCAGCGTCAGCGGCCTGGTGGGCGGCGACGGCATGAAAATGCGCCAGTACAACCGGCGTGGCGAGTCCATGCTGGGTGAATACGTCAGCACCGTTATCGCCGAGGCGCTGAGCATGGCCGAGTCCAACGCCTGCATGTGCCGCATCGTGGCGGCGCCCACGGCGGGCGCCTGCGGCGTGCTGCCGGCGGTGCTGCTGCCGCTGGACCTGAACCAGCGTCAGATCCTGGAAGCCCTGTACACGGCCAGCGGCATCGGCGCGGTGATCGCCGCCAAGGCCTCTATTGCCGGGGCCGAGGGCGGCTGCCAGGCGGAGATCGGCACCGCCTCCGCCATGGCGGCGGGGGCGCTGGTGGCCATTCGCGGCGGCAGCGGCGCGCAGATCGGCCACGCCGTGGCCATGGCGCTGAAAAATCTCATGGGACTGGTCTGCGATCCCGTGGCAGGTCTCGTCGAGGTTCCCTGCGTCAAGCGCAACGTCATCGGCGCGGTGAACGCCGTCAGTGCGGCGGATATGGCCATGGCGGGCATCCAGAGCCGCATCGACGTGGACGAGGTCATCGAGGCCATGGGCCAGGTGGGCCGCCGGATGCCGGTGGAGTTCCGGGAGACGGCGTTGGGCGGTCTGGCCGCAACACCCACGGGCAAGGCCGTGAAGGAGCGGATGCAGGCGGCAAGGAAGTGGTAGTTTGCCTTGACGCAGGCGGTTTTTTCCGATAAAATAGGGCAAACTGTCACAAAATACCCATTTCCTCAAGGAGGATCACATACATGGCAACTGGATTTATCGATAAGGCGCGCATCACCTGCCGGGCCGGAAACGGCGGCAACGGTGCCGTGGCCTTTCACCGTGAGAAATACGTGGCGGCAGGCGGCCCCGACGGCGGCGACGGCGGCGACGGCGGCTCCATCATATTGCAGGTGGACGACAACATGTCCACCCTGATGGACTTTCGCTACAAGCGCAAATACGTGGCCACCAACGGTGTGGACGGACAGGGTGGCCGCAAGTCCGGCAAGGACGGCGAGAGCCTGACCATCCGGGTCCCCCGCGGCACGCTGGTGCGGGACGCTGAGACCAACGAGATCATCAAGGACATGTCCGATGACCAGCCCTTCATTCTGTGCCGCGGCGGCCGGGGCGGCTGGGGCAACCAGCACTTCGCCACCCCCACCCGCCAGGTGCCCCGCTTCGCCAAGGCGGGTCTGCCCGGCGAGGCCCACGACGTGGTGCTGGAGCTGAAGCTGCTGGCCGACGTGGGGCTGGTGGGCTTCCCCAACGTGGGCAAATCCACCCTTTTGAGCGTGGTCAGCAAGGCCCATCCCAAGATCGCCAACTATCACTTCACCACCCTCTACCCCAATTTGGGCGTGGTGTATGTGGACGAGGGCGTCAGCTTCGTCATGGCGGATATCCCCGGCATCATCGAGGGCGCCAGCGAGGGCGCCGGCCTGGGTTACGACTTTCTGCGCCACATCGACCGCTGCCGCCTGCTGGTCCACCTGGTGGACGTGTCCGGCAGCGAGGGCCGTGACCCTATCGCCGATTTCGACGCCATCAACGCCGAGCTGAAGGAGTACAGCCTGGCCCTGGCCGACCGGCCCCAGATCGCGGTGGCCAACAAGACCGACCTGCTGTACGACCAGACCCGACTGGAGGCCTTCAAGCAGCACGTGGAGTCCCTGGGCTACGAGTTCTTCGCCATGTCCGCCGCCACCCATCAGGGCACCCGCGAGCTGGTGCAGCGCATCGGCCAGCGTCTTGACCAGCTGCCGCCGGTGACGGTCTACGAGCCGGAGTACGTGCCCCGTCCGCCGGAGGTGGATATGTCCGAGCCGCTGCACATCGAGCGGGACGACAACACCTGGCTGGTGGAGGGCGCCTGGCTCCAGCGGCTCATGGCCAACATCAACTTCTCCGACTACGAAAGCCGCCTGTATTTCGACAAGCAGCTTCGCGCTTCCGGCCTCTTCGACCGGCTGGAGGAGATGGGCATCCAGGACGGTGACGTCGTGTCCATGTACAATCTGGAATTCGAATATCAGCGGTAAAGCTTTTTCGGGCGCGCTGCAAAATGCTCCCTCCTGTCATTGCGAGGCCCCAATGGGGCCTCGCAATCCGTTATCTCTGTAAAATGAGGCGGGTTCCCGCGCCATAAGGGAGCGCCCAAATCTTTGATTTGGCTGCGTGAACTTATGCGTTAGCTGTGACTTCGGTCACCGGCTCGGAATGACGGTTACAGTGCATTTTGCAACGCGCTCTTTTTGTATATTTCGCTCCCTCTCCCGCCACACTATGGGGTGAAAGGAGCGATGACCCATGTATTATTATGATCTGACCGACCTGCTCAACGGCGACGAGGCGGCCTACACCTATTTCTACTCCCTCGCCCCCGGTACCCAGGAGCAGCTGCGCGCCCTGCATATCTGCACCATGGAGCAGCTGCGCCGGGCGGTGGAGGATATCCGCATCTCCC
>DGHJ01000077.1:13418-18801 GCA_002392625.1 Oscillospiraceae bacterium UBA3851 | reverse complement strand
TCGGATCCGACGGGCCTTGTTTTATACATCGACTCATTCTTCGATTTGGTTTTTCAGCGCCTGGTACAGCTCCGCATTCGTGCTGAACTGATAGGGATTGACGTAGAAGATGCCCAGGATGCCCAGCGTCAGGCCGGACAGGATGTGCCATCCGACGAAGGAAAGATCCAGCACGAATGTGCGCCACTTGTTGCCGTCCATCATCTGGCGGGACAGGGTGATAACCTCCGTGCCGCTCATCTCCGGGTGATCGGCCAGGATGTAGGGCACCATGCGGTAAGAGTACGCCTTGATGATGCCGGGGACAATGAACAGCAATCCCCAAAGGAACTGAAACAGATCCCGGAGGAACATAGTCTTGACGTTCCCGCGCCAGTTGGGCTTGAAGGCGCGGCCGATGTTGCCCATGGCCCCCTGACCGTCGCTGTTGCGTATGAAAAACAGCTGACAGCCCACTTGGAGGGGATTGAACAGCAGGATCGTCAGCACCAGGGATGCCGCGACGGCAATGCCGAAGATAAAGAATAAAACGACGGCGATCCCGGCCAGTGCGCCTGAATCGATCTCGGCCTTCACGGCTTCACCGATACTGCCGATAACGGCGGAGGGATCCTCCGCGATGTCGGAGATGGCGTCGCCCACGTGAAAGACTTCCACGTTTTGCGTGTCGCTCTCATCAAGGTGTAAATTGACGTTGAATCCGCCGGAGCCGGCTGCTGCGCCCGTTCCGCCGCCGGAAACGATTATCAGTATAACGGCCATGAGAACGGCCATCCAATAGTTCGCCTTGAAGGCTGCTTTTCCGCGCGCTTTCAACGCTTTGCGATCCCACATGGCAAATACCTCCTGATATATAAAATAGTGTTTCGCAACAGAGATTATACGGTTTATTTGCGATTCTGTCAATTCATGAATTTTTGGGGGAGAAGGAGAGGAGCACAGGTGCAAAGACGGCAGTTTTCTGTTGCTATTCACAGGTATTTTTGGTATAATATCAAAGACTAATAGGTGGAGGATGCGCATCCATGCGGATTTTAGGGATCGACCCCGGTGTGGCCATCGTGGGCTTTGGTGTGATCGATGTGGACGGCGGCCGTCAGCAGATGGTTCAGTATGGCGCCATCAACACGGAGGCGGGTCTGCCGCTGTCCACCAGGCTGGTGCAGATCGGCCGGGATCTGGAGCAGCTGATCGAGCTGTTTGTGCCCGATGAGATCGCCATTGAGGAACTTTTCTTCAGCAAGAACATTACCACCGGCATCGCGGTGGCCCATGGGCGCGGCGTGATCCTTTACACGGCGGAGAAAATGAAGATCCCCATCTATGAATATACCCCCATGCAGGTCAAGCAGGCCGTGGTGGGGTACGGCCTGGCGGAAAAGAAGCAGATCCAGGACATGGTGCGGCGATTGCTGAAGCTGAAGGCCGTCCCTAAGCCCGATGACGCCGCCGACGCTCTGGCCATCGCCATCTGTCACGCCCGCAGCGCCACCAGCCTGCTGCGGCGGCAGGATCCCAACGTAAAGGAGACCGTCTGATATGTTTTACTATCTCAACGGCACGGTGGCTGAGATCGAGGCCAACCTGGCCGTTATCGACTGTGGCGGCGTGGGCTACGCCTGCGCCACCACCAACTATACACTCGCCCAGCTGAAAAAGGGGGAGCTGGCCAAGCTCTACACGTACATGAACATCAATACCAACGCCAAGGACGATGTGGTGGAGCTGTTCGGCTTTGCCAGCCAGAGCGAGCTGAAGAGCTTCAAGATGCTCATCAACGTAAACGGCGTCGGCCCCCGCGCCGCCCTGTCCATCCTGTCGTCCACCACACCGTCCGGCCTGGCCGCCAGCATCGTCACGGAGGACGAGAAGGCGCTGATGGCTGCCCCCGGCATCGGCAAGAAGATCGCCCAGCGCATCATTCTGGAGCTGAAGGACAAGCTGACCAAGGAGCAGGCCGCAGGCGGCTATATTGCCGGCGGCGCGGATATTCCCGTCATCCGAAAGGACAGCAAGGCCTCCGAGGCCTCCGCGGCGCTGACTGTGCTGGGCTATGGCGGTCAGGAGATCGCCGCCGCCCTGCGGGGCATCGACATGGAGAAGCTGTCCCTGGAGGAGATCATCCGCCAGGCGCTGAAGCAGATGGTTCGATAAGGAGGGAGCATCTTGAGCATCGATTTCGGAAACGACATTTACGAGGAGCCGATCGTGGCCAAGACCTTCCTGTCGGAGGACGCCAACGAGGGCTCTCTGCGGCCCCACACGCTGCGGGAGTACATTGGCCAAGAAAAGGCCAAGGAGAACCTCTCCGTCTTCATAGAAGCCGCCAGGAGGCGCACAGAGAGCCTGGATCACGTGCTGCTCCACGGTCCTCCGGGTCTTGGAAAAACCACGCTGGCGGGCATTATTGCCCAGGAAATGGGCGTCAACATCCGCATCACCTCCGGCCCGGCGATCGAGAAGCCCGGCGATCTGGCCGCGCTGCTGACCAATCTAAACGAGAACGACATCCTGTTCGTGGACGAGATCCATCGGCTGAACCGCGCCGTGGAGGAGATCCTCTATCCCGCCATGGAGGACTACGCCATCGACATCATCATTGGCAAGGGCCCGTCGGCCAATTCGATTCGGCTGGATCTGCCCAAATTTACGCTGATCGGCGCCACCACACGGGCCGGCTCTCTGTCCGCTCCGCTTCGTGACCGCTTCGGCGTCACGCTGCGTCTGGAGCTGTACACGCCTCAGGAGCTGTCTCAGATCGTCCGCCGCAGCGCCGGGATCCTCCGCGTCGATATCGAGGACGACGGCGCCATGGAGATTGCCAAGCGCTCCCGCGGCACGCCCCGCATCGCCAACCGGATGCTCCGCCGGGTGCGTGATTTCGCTCAGGTCCGGGCCGACGGCGTCATCACCCGCGATGTGGCAGACGCCGCGCTGAAGGCTCTGGAGATCGACTATCTGGGCCTGGATCCGGTGGACCGCCGGATGCTGCGTGCCATTATTGAGAACTATGGCGGCGGCCCTGTGGGTCTTGATACGCTGGCCGCCACCATCGGCGAGGAGTCCGTGACGCTGGAGGATGTGTACGAGCCGTATCTCATGCAGATCGGCTTCCTGACCCGCACCCCCCGCGGCCGCTGCGTGACACGCAAGGCGTACGAGCATCTGCATATGGATTATCTGGGCCAGGAACAACTGGAATTGTAAGAGGGAAGAGGAGAAGGAATTATGGGCAAACTATTTGGGACCGACGGCATCCGCGGCGTTGTGGGAGAGACCCTGACGGCGGAGCTGGCCTATCACGTGGGCCGTGCAGTCACCGCCGTACTAACGGACAGATTGGGCCACAAGCCGGTGATCACCATCGGCAAGGACACGCGCATCTCCTCCGATATGCTGGAATCCGCGCTGATCGCCGGCATCTGCTCCGCCGGCGGCGACGTGATGCCCCTGGGCACCATCCCCACCCCCGCCGTGGCGTTTCTCACCGTGCAGGAGCACGCCGACGCCGGCATCGTCATCTCCGCCTCCCACAACCCCTATGAGCACAACGGCATCAAGGTGTTCAACGGCCAGGGCTACAAGCTCTCCGACGAGATGGAGGCGGCCGTGGAGGATCTGATCCTCTTCCATGCCAACCTGCCCGTGAAGACGAGGGGGGAGATCGGCACCCGTTTCCACGGAATGCGGCAGATGAAGAAGGACTATATCCACCACCTCTACTCCACCGTGGACTGCGACCTCAGCGGCCTTCGCGTGATCGTGGACTGCGCCAATGGCGCCGCCTCCGCCACGGCGCCCCAGCTTTTCGGCATGCTGCCCCTGCAGGCGGACTTTATCCACGCCGAGCCGGACGGCATAAATATAAATACCAACTGCGGCTCCACGCATCTGGAGTCCCTGGCCGAGCACGTTTTGCACGGCGGGTACGACCTGGGCATCGCCTTCGACGGAGACGCCGACCGGTGCTTGCTGGTGGATGAAAAGGGCCAAACCATCGATGGCGACAAGATCATGGCCGTGTGCGCCACGGAGCTGCGCCGCCACGGCAAGCTCACCGGCAGCACCGTGGTGGGCACCGTCATGTCCAACCTGGGGCTCCACGAGTTCTGCCAGAAGAACGGCATGGTGCTCATCTGCACCGATGTGGGCGATCGCCACGTGCTGGAGGAGATGGTGGAACACAACTACGCCATCGGCGGCGAGCAGTCCGGTCACATGATCTTCCGCCAGTTCGCCACCACCGGCGACGGCGAGCTGACCGCACTGCAGTTTCTGCAGGCGCTGAAAAAGTCCGGACTGTCCGCCTCCCAGCTGGCCTCCTGCTGCCCCCAGTATCCCCAGATTTTGGTGAACGTGGCCGTCCCGGTGGATGCCAAGCAGCGCATTATGGCGGACGAAGCCATGTGGGCGCAGGTCCGCAACAGGGAAGAGGCGCTGGGCGACCAGGGCCGCATCCTGATCCGCCCCTCCGGTACCGAATCCCTGATTCGCGTGATGGTGGAGGCTAAAACCACGCATACAGCCTCCGACACGGCCAACGAACTGGCAGATTTCATCAGAAAGCTTGCCAATCCGTAATCATTTCCAGAAAAATGCAATGTTTTGTTCGACAAATGCTTGACAAAATATTTTTTATGTAGGTATAATAACAATGTTGAACGCAAATAGGGTGAATGGCGCCGATTTTGAGCATATGACGGATGAGGAGCTTTGCCGGCTTTCCGGTGAAGGTTCCCGCCAGGCCGAGGAGATCCTTGTGGCACGGTATCACCGTCTGGTGCGCTCCTGCTCGCGCCCGTACTTTCTGGCGGGGGGCGACAGCGAGGACCTGCTGCAGGAGGGCATGTTCGGCCTTATCAAAGCCATACGGGAGTATGACGGCTGCAGAGATACGTCCTTTCACACGTTTGCAGAAATGTGCATCCGCCGCCGGCTCTATTCCGTGCTGAAGGTTGCCAACAGCGCAAAGCATTCCCCCTTGAATCAATCAGTTCCCTTGAATCCCTCTCTCTTTGACGCAAGCTCCTCTTTCGCACAGATCGACCCGGAGGATATGATGATCGACCGGGAAAAAGCCGCCTCTATGCTGGAAGAAGTCCGAAAGCAGTTGTCCGACTTTGAGGTTAAGATTTTGGGGTATTATTTAGACGGTCTTACCTGCCGTGAGATCTCGGAAACTGTAAACAGGCCGCCGAAATCGGTGGACAACGCCATCCAGAGGATTCGCCACAAGGTGGCACGACAATTGGGCGATTTCAGCAAGTAGCTGACGCAATATATTTTCTCAAAGAGAGGGTAACATCATGTACGAAGACAAGACTTTAGTTTGCAAGGAGTGCGGCAAGGAGTTCGTGTTTACCGCCGGTGAGCAGGAGTTCTA
>DGHJ01000077.1:0-13336 GCA_002392625.1 Oscillospiraceae bacterium UBA3851 | reverse complement strand
AGCCCCAGCGCTGCAAGGCCTGCCGCGACGCTCGCAAGAACGCTGCCCGCGGTCCCCGTGAGTACTTCACCGCTGTCTGCGCCAACTGCGGCGGCGAGGCCAAGGTTCCCTTCGAGCCCAAGACCGACCGTCCCGTGTACTGCAGCGACTGCTTCGCCAAGATGCGCGAGAACGGCTGATCTCCTGCAATACGGAATATGTGATGGATGAGGCGGCGCGTTCAAAAGATGCGCCGCCTTTTCATCTGTCCTGCGATAGGATGCCCGGTCCGCAACTTTTATGTTGAAAGCGGCGGAATCTTGGGTTATACTATACATGCACTTTTCAAACGGAGGTTATGCAAATGATCGAGATCACCAAGGACACCATCATCGGTGATATTCTGGATGTCGCTCCCCAGACCGCTCCCATCTTCCTGGCTATTGGCATGCACTGCCTGGGCTGCCCCTCTTCCCGCGGCGAGACCGTGGAGGAGGCCTGCGCCGTTCACGGCGTGGATTGCGAGAAGCTGCTGGAGATCGTCAACGAGGAAGCAAACAAGGCCGCAAAGTAACTGCAAAGGAGCGCATACGGCTTTTGCCGTATGCGCTTCAGCTTTAAGCCCTCATCGGGGAGGAATTGGCTATGGAATACCGCGAATTGACGCTGCAGCCGCGGCTTCAGCTGCTGGCGGACCTGATACCGCCGGGTTCAGTGGTGGCCGACGTCGGCACGGATCACGGCTATCTGCCGGCCTGGCTGCTGCAGCAGGGAAGGATCCCCCGCGCTATCGCGTCGGATATCAATGAAAAGCCTCTCCGTCACGCCCGGCAGACCGCCTCCGACTGCGGCGTCGCGGATCGGATGGAATTCCGGCTGGGTGCCGGCCTGGAAGGATACGCGCCGGGTGAGGCGGACGTCATCGTGATCGCCGGCATGGGCGGCGAGACCATCGCCGCCATCCTGGCGTCTGCGCCTTGGACGAAATGCGGCGTACTTCTCCTCCTGCAGCCCATGACAAAGGCGGAATTTCTCCGCGCCTGGCTGGCAGACAAGGGATATGCCTTTACAGGAGAACATCTCGTTTTTGATAAGAATTATCTATATCCGATCTTCTGCGTGACAGGTGGCGAGAGAAGAAAGCTGACGGATGAGGAGGCTTTTGGCGGCCGGCTGCTGGACGGCGATCCGCTCTACGGCACCTATCTGACGCAGCAGATGAAAAGGATCCGCATCAGGCTCGACGGGCTGATCCGGTCGGGAAATGAATCGGCAGGGGAGGAGCTCACGCGGCTTTCGTCGCTCTATGACGCTCTTGCCCGGCGAAAGGAGAGGTGTCATGACCAGGGTACGTGAGATCGAACAGGCGCTGTTTGACTGGGCGCCGCAGGAATTATCCATGAGCTACGACAACGTGGGGCTGCTGGTGGGCGATCCCGACGCCGCAGTCAGCCGCGTGCTGGTGTCGCTGGACATAACGGAGCCGGTGGTTGAGGAGGCTGCCCGTCTAGGTGCGCAGCTGATCGTTTCCCACCATCCGGTGATGAACTGCGCCTGGCATCCGGTACAGTCGCTTCGAACGGACAACCGGCAGGGCCGCATCCTCACCGCTCTGGTGCGCGGCAATATCGCGGCCGTCTGCATGCACACGAATCTGGACGCGGCAGAGGGCGGCGTCAACGACTTGTTGGCGGATCAATTGGGCCTTTCCGTCGTTTTGCCTCTTTCCCAGGAAAAAATCGGCCGATACGGCGTATTAAAATGTGAAATACCCCTTGTGGATTTTGTCAGATCTGTGGTACAATCACTTGGATGCAACGGAGCGCGCTATACGGACCGGGGAAAACCTGTCCACCGTGTCGCCGTAGGCGGCGGCGCCTGCGCGGGGTATATCGACCAGGCCGTTGCGCTGGGCTGTGATACGTTTGTCACCGCGGATCTGAAATACCACGATTTTTTGGACAGCACGGAGATCAATCTCATCGACGCAGGTCATTTTCCCACAGAGGATTTGATCTGTCAGGAGATGATTCGGCGTCTTTCCGCCGCATTTCCCACCGTTGAATTTGTTAAAACGACCTCCCATTGCCGCGAGGTCATTCAATACTGCATGAAGGAGAACTGAAACTATGTCCGGACATTCCAAATGGCACAATATCCAAAAGACCAAGGGTGCGGCTGACGCTAAGCGTTCTGCCACCTTTACCAAGATCGCCAAAGAGATCATCGTGGCCGTCAAGCAGGGCGGCAGCGGCGATCCCGCCAACAACTCCCGTCTTGCCACTGTCGTAGCCAAGGCAAAGGCTGCCAACATGCCCAACGACAATATCAAGCGCACCATCGACAAGGCGCTGGGCGCCGGCAACACCGATAACTACGAGTCCGTTACCTACGAGGGCTATGGCCCCTGCGGCGTGGCCGTCATCGTGGAGGCGCTGACCGACAACCGCCAGCGCACCGCCCCGGAGGTTCGGCATTATTTCGACAAGTTCGGCAAGGGCATGGGCGCTCAGGGCTGCGTCAGCTGGTCCTTTGACCGCAAGGGCGTCATCGTCATCAACAACGAGGACGAGGAGTTGGACGAGGAAACGGTCATGATGGACGCGCTGGACGCCGGCGCCGCCGATTTCGAGGCGGACGGCCCCGTCTTCGAGGTCACCACCGATCCCGACAGCTTCAACGATGTGGTTGCTGCGCTGGAGGCCAAGGGCTACTCCTTTGTCAGTGCAGATATCGAGATGGTTCCCCAGACTTACGTGACCATGACAGATCCGGATGATGTGAAGAACATGGAAAAACTGCTGGACATGCTGGAGGACAACGAGGACGTGCAAAACGTCTGGCATAACTGGGATAACGAGTAAGGAACGCATCGCGATTTCGGAATGGCAGGCCGCCGGGCCTGCCATTCTTTTGTTCTTTCCGCATGTGTCCGTTCAAGCTGCGTTTTCATAGAATGAAACGACCGCGAAAGCGGTGAGCAATTCAAAGGAGGAACGCATCTTGTACTCGGATAACACCCGGATGATGAGAAACAACACGTTGGCGGCACCGATCACCGATGATACCGCAAATGACGCCATGATGGAAATGAACGGTAACAACGGACAGACCGCCTGTGACAACGGCAAGGGCTGCCTGCCGGGTCCTTGCGCTGCCATGGCTTTTCCCTTTATTGCCATGCAGCCGGAGAATGCCAGGCGCTATGGTCAGCAAGAGGCCCTGCGGGAGGGCACACTGTTTCCCGGCCTGAATCTTCCGTTCCATCGTGAGCTGGAATCCCGCTTCCCGGCGACAAATACCGCCCTGTCCGAGCTGATGGCGCTGGATTTTGCCATCAAGGAGCTTGGCTTATATCTGGATACCCACAGAAGCGACGAGGACGCGCTGGCTCTGTTCTGCTCCTACGTTAAGCTGGCCAGGGAGGGCCGGGAGAAATACGTGGAGGCATACGGCCCACTGAAAATGACGGATTGCGTCAATGATGGGTTCCGCTGGCTGGATGATCCGTGGCCCTGGGAAAAAGGAGGCAATGACTGATGTTCATTTATGAAAAGAAGCTGCAGTACCCGGTCAATATTGCCACTCCGAACCCGAAGCTGGCCGCTGTCATTATCAGTCAATACGGCGGCCCGTAATGCAACAGGCTACGATATAGAGAAAAAATTAAAGGATAATGCGGTAGGTTATGGATAGTGTGGCGGTGGATTTGTCCCAGGTGCAGCGGGAGATCACGGCGTCGGCTGCGGTGTGCTTCTCGGCAACAGTGGCCGTGGGAGAGTCCAGCGTCTGAAGGGCGTTGTGAAGATGCTCCGCCATGATCTGCGGCGTCTTTTGAATGGTGGAGGACTCCAGCTCGGCCAGGTGCTGGCGCTGCTCGGCCAGCTGGGCGTCCAGCGCGTCCTTCATGGCCTTATACTCTTCTACCGTATCCGCTCCGGACAGGAACGCCTCGCGCAGGCGTTCCTTTTTCTTTTCCGTCTGGGTGATCTGCCGGCGGAGGGCAGAGAGCTGATCGGCGGTGCCGTCGGCGGCCTGGATCAGCTCATAGTCAACAGAGCCGGCGGCCAGATCATAATGGAGCTTTTGCAGGAGGGCTTTCTCCAGTAGCTCCGCATCCACGTGCTGGGAGGTGCGGCAGCTGCCACGGACGTAGTTGTTGCATTTGAAGTAATGCGGAGCGGCGAAGATCAGCGTGGAGCCACAGGAGGCACAGCGGACAATGCCGGAGAGCCAGTGCTTACGATCACCAGCTGGGCGGCCGTGATACCTCCAGCGCTCCTTGACGCGGCGCATCTGCTCTTGACAGGCGTCCCAGGTGGCCGTGTCAATCAGCGGCTCATGGGAGGCGTCCACGATCATGGCGTCGGGGCTGTCAAAGTCCCGGCGGAGGCGTCGGCTGGGCGTCCAGCGTAGTTTACCGATATACACGGGGTTGCGCAGTATGTATTCGATGGTACGGTTTTCAAATTTGTTTCCTCGGTGGGTCTTAGCTCCGATACTGTTCATCCATTTTGCAATAGGGAACAGGCCCTCTCCGGCGGCGAAGCGGCGGAAGATCTCCCGGATGTGGGTGGCCTCCTCCGGGACGGGAATCAGAGTATTGTTCTCGATCCGGTAGCCGTAGGCGGGAGTTGTCTGCACCTGGCCGCGGCGGGCTTTTTCCGTCATGCCGCGGCGGACCTCCTGGGCCAGATTGATGGAGTAGTATTCATCCTCCCACTCGATGATCCGCTCGATGAGAGAGCCGAAGGGCCCATCCGGCAAAGGCTCGGAGATGGAGATCACGTTGACGCCGGCCTTCTGCAGGCGGGACTTGTAGACGATGGCCTCCTCCTGGTTGCGGGCGAAGCGGGAAAACTTCCACAGAAGGATGGCGTCAATGGGGTGCTCTGGGGAGCGGGCCAGGGCAATGACCTGCTGGAACTTCTCCCGGCGGTCCGCCCGGCGGCCGCTGCGGCCCTCCTCCTCCATGAAGATGTACTCCTCCGGGAGGATGTAGCCGTTTTTGGCGGCGTAGTCCCGGATGATCTGGAGCTGGCTGTCCGGGGAATACTCCAGCTGATCGTCGGTGGAGACGCGGATATAGGCGGCGGCCACGCGGACGTCGCTGTTTTTGTCGGGCATGGGAACCTCCTTTCTGCGGGGGTTACGGATTGCCACGGCGGCAGAGCCGCCTCGCAATGACACCTCATCCGGCCGCTGACGCGGCCACCTTCCCCTCAAGGGGAAGGCTTTGGGTTAGAAGTCTATCACGTCGAGCTCGGACAAAAAATCTTGCTGATGAAAGAGGGCAAGAACGGTAGGGAGAATGTTATCAAACAGGGGTGATGCGTCGCCCTGTGACAGAGTACGATGGACCATAGATTCGATTGCACCGATACTGCGGGCAACGAAATCAATGACGGAATGATAGTCGAGGTTTGAATCTGCACAGAACATCAGCACTTCGAGGTCTGCTGTTGCGCAGATCAGATCGGCGTTGTCGGGGTAACACGCTATGCCGTAGACCTCCTGATGATAGAAATGATTGGCACCAATCTGATGCACGGCGGCGGCGTGAACGGATGTTTGCAGCTCGGAGGAGGAAATCTGACCGTTTTGCAAATAGGCGATGGAATCAATCAGGAGCGCGGCGTATATGCGCTGGGCGGTGGTATACTTATTCCCCTTGTCTGCGTATCTGCATATGCAGTGATAAATGGTGGCGACGTTCTGGGCAATATAACCGATGTTGCCACCGGCTTTTGCTGACGCGGCAGCGGCCGATGCTCTTGCAAGAAGGTGATTCTGGGGACTACCGCCTGAATGCGGACTTGTATCATGCCTCTCCTTCAGATTTGCATTGATGCGCTGTACAAGCGGGTCGTTCTTTGTGTAGGTTTTATTTTTTGCAAAACGTCCGCCGCTGCTTTGGTTATCTTTGCGGTTTACAATGATAACAACGAGGATCGCAACGCAAACGGCAATTACGAAATATATCATTGAAATACCTCCCGTTTGTGAAAATCAGATTATCTGCTGAAATCCACGTAGATCACATTGCCTCGTCTTTGGATACGATAGGGGAGTAGGGAGCCAGGGCCACGTCCACGATGTCACGGACGGCCTGGGGCGCCCGGCGGTAGCTCTCCACCATGCGCTCCTCAGCGGGGGTGAGGTGAGGCGCAGAGTCATCGAGAGAGACGGGCATGTCATCCACCATCGAAAACAGGGTGTCCAGCGTCACTCCCATGCCGGAGGCAATCTTCTTTAGCGTGGGAAGAGAGGGGGCAACGGGATCCCCGGTGCTGGGGTTGATGTTTCGCTCCAGCATGGAAATATAACCGTTAGAAACACCACAGCGAACCGCGAACTGACGCTGGGACAAATCATGGGACAGGCGGTATTGAACGAGAAGTTCAGATAAGGTCAAAATGGCTTCCTCCTCTCGGATTGTTTAACATATTATACAAAGAGGCTGCAAAGCTGTCAAGAAAAATGTAAAATTTTTTGAACAAATATTGTTTAACCTACTTGACAGGCAGATGATGATGTGCTACTGTGTAGTAAATTAAACACGAGGGGGTGAGGAAATGGGCTACCGCGTGAGAGAAGTGAGAGAGCAGGTCGGCATGACACAAGAGGAGCTGTCAGCAAAGAGCGGCGTATCGAGAGGAACGATTTGCGCACTGGAGAAAAACCAGGAGCGTAACACTACCTCGAAGACGTTACGGAGGATTGCTGAGGCGCTGGGGGTGTCTGTCGACCAGCTTTTTTTTGCAGCAAGTGTTTAATAGACTAAACATAGAAAAATCGCCTACCCACAAAAGGGTAGACGAGCGGGGAGGTGAGGGCAAATGGAAATCACGATCAAGGGATCACCGAAAGAAATCGCCGCCCTTGCAGTGGAAGTGCAAGAGCGGCAGGGGGCGGTGCTGGAGAGGCAGATCGAGAAAACAGAGCACCGTGACGCGGTGAAACGGGCGCAGGAAGCACACGATCTTTTGCGGGCCGTCAGAAGAGCTGATCGGATGATAGCTGAGCGAGCGAAACGACTGGGTGTTCCGATGCCAGCTTCTGAAGAACCGACTGACAGAGCCTGATGTTTTGCCTGGCTTTTTTGTTTGGATTGCCGTGTGAGGTGAAAGTCTTCATCTTTTCCTGAACGGCAATATAGGCGATCAGGGCTTCTTCGTCGGTGAAATAGCTGAGTTTCACAATGATACCTCCTTTCGACGGGATCATATCACACCGGCGGGAGGATGGCAAGGGATAGGACGGGCCCGGAAGGGCATAGGGTAGCGCGGAGGTGAGACGTATGGGAAAGAGAATAAAGCCGGAGGACATCAAGGTGATCTCATACGTCCACGTAGGAGACACGCTGGTGAACACGGAGGATCTGACGCCGCAGCAGCGGCAGCGGATGGCCGACGTGCTGAAGGCGGAATGGATGAACGGACTCTTCCAGGGCCGGGCGGTGTTCCGGCCGGCGGAATAAGGGGAGACGGATTGCAGCGGCCCCTGCGGGGGCCTCGCAATGACAAGACGGGAGATGCGGATTGCCACGGCGGCGGAGCCGCCTCGCAATGACGGAGAAAACGAAAGATAAGGAGGGACAAGCAGTGGAGTGGTTTGGAATTGCCATGGAGATCCTGGGGGCGTGGACGCTGGCCTGGGGGCTCATGTGGATTATCTGCGAGCTGGACAAGCCCCATGAGTGAGAACGGATTGCCACGGGCCTGCGGCCCTCGCAATGACAGGGATGGGGAGGGGTATCACCCGTGCAGGTGGTGCACAGACAAGTATGTGTGCCACGGAGAGTGTGCCAGAGCGGCGCCTTACATCAACAGGGCCCGGCGGGTGTTCGCTGAGGCGATGAAGAGGAAAACGGATTGCCACGAGGCTGCGGCCCTCGCAATGACAAAGACAGGAGAAGCGGATTGCCACGGCGGCGGAGCCGCCTCGCAATGACAAGGCGGGAGATGCGGATTGCTGCGGCCCCTGCGGAGGCTTCGCAATGACAGGAGGAGGAAAAGCAAATGGTGTTGGATCTTTGCAGGCCGTGCCTGGAGGCGCGGAGGGCGCGAGGTGAACGGCTGATGCAGGTCAGCGGCGGGGTGGATCGGAAGATCACCTGCGTGGACTGCGGCCGGAGGCGATACGGCGCGGTGTACGAGAACGGGCTGACATATCGCCCGGCGCCTCCCAGGAGAGGGGAGAGATCGGGATGATTATATATCAGAGCTACCGACAGGATGGGAGCTATCTGGGCGGAACGCCGCTGGAGGAACTGGCGGTGAACGCAGCTAAAACCGCTGCCGCAGAGGCAGGGGAGCCGGTGGACGTGGTGCAGGTCCGCATCGAGGACGGACGGCTCCGGCGGGTGCGGTATCACCCGGACGGAACCGCTGAAAGACTATGGGAAAAGGAGGAAAAGAAGCAATGACGTATCTGGAGCTGCTGAGCTGGGCCCGGAAGGGTCTGGCGGCGGAGAAGGCCAGGTGGCGGGAGATGCAGGACAAGGCCATCGAGGGCGGCGCGAGACATCTGATCGACGGTGCTCAGGATCAGATCGAAGAGATCGAAGTCAAGGAACAGACCGTCGCGGAACTGGAAGAAATCCATAACAGGAGGTATTGAGCGTGGCTGAGAAAAAGCAAAAGCTGCCCAAGTCCTGGAGGGTGCGGCATCCGGACCACTGCATGATCCCCGTGATCGCAGAGGATAAGGAGCAGGCCACGGTGAAGGCAGCCAAATTCTGGGGCGTGCCCTGGAACAAGGTCGTGGCTGAGTGCACGGTGGAGTTTATCCGGGAACTGATTCCGCACAACTGCCCGGACTGCGGGACCTATGTATTTGAGAGCGAGGAGGAGTACTGCCCGGCGTGCAAGTTCCGGCTGAAGGCCGAGGAGAACATCATGCGGAAACGGAAGGCGGAGTTCTTCCGCAAGCAGACGACGGAGCAGAAGGAGGTGACGGCGTGAGCTATTGCGAAAAAATTATTGCAGCAGGACCGGGCGGCATGAAGGACGCTGTGAACGAAGCACTGGCGGCGTGCGCAGCTGACCTGGCTCCGATCATTGAAAAGTGGTACGGAGAGCACGGAGAAGACCTGGTCTTTCTGACGGTCAGTATGGAGCTGGCCGTGCCCAACCTGAAGCAGATGATGGGTGAGAAGGGCCGGGAGCTGACGGACAGCATCGTACGGAAAACCACAGCCACGCTGGCGGTGCTGGATCAATGAAAAAAAGCCCTGTCACAGAGGCACCTGTGACAGGGCGGGGCGCTACGATAGGCAGCATCCACGTGTTCCTATTGTAGCGCATTTCCACAGAAAAAACAATAGGAGGACAAGCATGATTTTGAACACGACACAAAAGGCGGCCATTGCCGCCATTGAAGGGCAGCAGCCCAAGAACAAGGGCACGCTATGGTACTGCGGCGAGCAGTTGAAGGAGATCTGCCGGCGGGAGGAGGACAGCGCGGCGCTGATCCTGGAGGATGTGACCAAGAAGGGCCACGGTATCGCTGACGCCGAGAAGAAGATCCGGGAATACGCCAAAGGGAACGGCGGCGGATGCTCGGACTATGAGGCGGAGGGGATCCTCCGCAAGTTCTACGGCCTCCGGGAGAAGATCGAGGACGGAGAGCCGGCGGAGGCGGAGGATCAGAGCCGGGGAGGCGCCGGGAAGATCATCGACCTGGCGGATTACATATGAGCGGGGACTACACGGCAGACATGCCGTGGACGCCTCCGGAAGGCATGGTGGAGTGGATCCTCGGGAAGGATTTAAACTCGGCTCGATTTCCGTACCGGGTGGCGTATATCTACCATCCACTGGAGGACCGGCGGGTGAAGATGGTGAAGGTGAGCTGCACACGCTGCGGCGATGTGTGGCACGAGCCGTATGTGCCGGGGCCGGCGTGCGGGAGATACGCCTCCGCGCCGTTTGGCTTTTCGTGCAACGGCGATGAGATCATAGACGGAAGGCCCATGCTGTGCCCCAACTGCGGCGCGGAGGGGAAGGCAGTACACATCGGAAGGATATCTGCAGGCGGGAGCTTCGTGGACGAGAGCTGGGTCATGACGGCACACAAGGTGCGGGGCCACCTGGCGCTGGTGGGCTGGCACGTGGGACGCTTCATCTATAAGGACGAAAAGCGCGTCGGCGTGATCCGGGAATGCTGCCACCCTTGGGAGGGATACGTCTTCGAGGGGAGGAAGGCTGTGCGGCTGAACGCTTACAGACGCTGCATGACGAGCTGCGCGATACTCGACCACTGGGAACAGAGGAAAAAGTACAGCGACGAATGGGGCCTTGCGAGGCGCTTTTTCGGGCCGATCAGAGACGTATGCCTGGGAACGGACGCGGAAAACTGTCGGCTGGATCTGATGATGCGCTCGGCGGGGGACAAGTATCCTGTCAGCTACGTGCGCCTATGGCAGAAGCACCCGCAGGTGGAAAATCTACTGGTGCAGGATATGGGAGGACTCCTGAACGATCTGATCGGCAAGGCACGATATGCGGACGGTTACTACGGCAAGGAGCACATCCGGATTGACGAGATCCCGGGAATAGACTGGCGGGAACGCAGACCCAGCAGAATGCTGGGGATGAACGCCGAGGAGTTTCGGGTGGCAGTAAAGGACAAATGGAGGCTGCTCGAATATGAAATGTACCACGGGACGAGGGAGGCCGGACAGCCGCTGACGCCGGAGGATATCTCCTTTATCAAGACGGTGCCGGGGTACGACACATGGAAATGTGGGTACAAGATCGCGCTGGACAACGACATCCCGGTGCTGAAGGGATACCGCTATCTGAAAAAGCAGATGGAGAAATACCCGGATGACACGGGGGACATCGACTTCATGACGCTGCGGGACTACTGCAGACTGGTACGCGAGAGAGGCGAAGAGATCACAGACAAAAACCGCTGGCCGCAGAGGTTGAAAGCTGCCCATGACGCCGAAGTGAGCGCAAAAAAACACCGGGTGAGCAAGGCACTGGAGGCGGGGTTTGCAAAGCAACTGGCCGAGCTGACACCCCTGGCATGGGAGTGCGACGGGATCAGGATCAGGCCGGTGAAGAACGAGGCGGAGCTAATCAAAGAGGGGGAGCTTCTGCACCACTGCGTGGCCACATACGCAAAGGACCACGCCAGCGGAGAGAGCTCGATCTTCCTCATCCGCCGATCGGAGACGCCGGACACGCCCTGGTACACGCTGGAGCTTAACACAAAGACGCTGACGGTGGTGCAGAACAGAGGAAAGAGGAACTGTGAGAGGACAGAGGAGATCCGGCAGTTTGAAGAGATGTGGCTTGCGCACATCCGAGAATTATCCACAGAGAAGACAAGGAGGAAAACGGCATGAGCGGGATCATTGACGTGCCGATGCACGAGCAGAGAGATATCCGGACGGTGACGGTGGAGATCCGCCAGCTGCACCGGCAGGGGCAGGAGATGGCCCTGCGGTACATCGTGGAGATCGGCCGGCGGCTGAAGGAGGCCAAGGAGATGCTGGAGCACGGCGAGTGGGGCCAATGGGTGAAGGACGAGCTGCCCTTCTCCCAGTCCACAGCCGGAAACTTTATGCGGATCTTCGAGGAATATTCCACAGAGCAGACGTCACTTTTCGGGGGGGAAGTAAAATCCCAAGCGCTTGCGAATTTGAGCTATACCAAGGCTTTGCGGCTCCTTGCCATCGAGGACGAGGGGGAGCGGGAGGCCTTCGTGGAGGAACACGACGTGGACGCCATGAGCACACGGGAGCTGGAGCAGGCCATCCGGGAGCGGGACGAGGCGCGGCGGCGCGTGGCTGAGCTGGAGATCAGCGGAGGCAACGCCGCAATGGAGATCGACGAGCTCAAGGCGAAGCTGGCCGACGTGCCGCAGCTGATCGGCGAGGCGGCCAAGGAGCTGGAGGACAAGCTGAAGGACGCGGAGGAGCGGCTGAAAAAGGTCGAGGGGGACCGGGGCAGCGCCTTCCGGGAAAAGCAGGAGCTGCAGAAGCAGGCTGACGACCTGCGCGCCAAACTGAAGGCGGCACAGGACGCGGAGGCCAAGGCCAGGGAGGCCGCCAAGAAGGCCAAGGACGAGCTGAAGGCACTGAAGGACAAGGGCGCGGAGGTGCCGGCGGAGGAGCTGGAGAAGCTGCGCTCCGCGGCAGAAAAGGCTGCGGCGGAAAAATCTGCCGCGGCGGTCAGGGAGGCGGAGGCCAGGGCGGAGGAGCTGCGGCGCTCGCTGGCGGCTGCCGATCCGGACACGGCGGTGTTCAAGGAGCTGTTCACGGCGGTGCAGACGGATTTTGGCCGCATGGGCGCGCTGGTGCAGCGGATCCGTGAGCGAGACGCCGGGAAGGCGGACAAGCTGAAGGCCGCTGTGGGCGCCGTGCTGGGCAGCTTCGGCGAGCAGGTGAAGGAGTGGTGATGCGTGGAGATCGGACAGGAGGTCAAGAAATACCCCTACGCCCTGAACGAGGGGGCCAGGCGGAAGCGGCTGACGGGCAGGGTGGTATGGATCCACCCGGCGGGACGGTTTTATGTGGTGGAGTTCCGCCTGCCCGGCGGGACGTTCTGCGAGAGCTTCCGGGATTGAGAACGGCGGGCCGTCAGGGACGCCGGCCCTTACATGGAGAACAAGGAGGAAAAGCAAATGCAGATCATTCACTGCGATATCTGCGGTAAGCGGATGCGGCAAAAGGATCCGGAAGCGCTCTATGCCGGGAGATGTAATTCATATGCCGGGGATCTGGGAAGGCTGACCGTGGGAATGGACGTGTGACGGGATTGCCTGCGGCTGGGAGAGGGGATCGACTTCCGTGCAGCTATGATCCAGAAGTGGCGCGAGAAACGGAGAGAAGAACGGAAGGAAGCGGAGATCAAGTGAAAAGCATTGAGCCGCCGTGCCGGCGGGACTGCGACGCCAGGAGGGCTGGGTGCCACGGCGAGAGCTGCCCCTACGGCTGGGCGGAGTACGAGGCAAAGAAGAGGGCCGCGGCGCGGGCGCGGGAGGAGGCCGTGATACTCCGCGAGGCCACCAGGCCCGTGACGGCCGGAAAACTGGCCAAGGCGCGCGGCGCCGCCATGGAGGAAAAAAGAGGAAAGCGGCGGCACTGACCGCCGCGAACAAGGAGGAATATATGAAAATCAGAATTACGTTGACAGAGGCTATTCTGGGCACGTGCCCCAACAACAGGGAAATCGCTGCGGAGTTCGTGGCCAGCAAGGCGCCGGACGCCGCCAAAATGGAGGAGGAGATCGGGCGCCTGGGCGTGGACGCGGTGGTGGAAAAGGGCAAGACCGTATTCCCGCGGCTGGACGACGGGACGCCCTTTGTGTACGACTACCAGATCAAGGGCTTTTTCAAGGAC
>DGHJ01000107.1 GCA_002392625.1 Oscillospiraceae bacterium UBA3851 | reverse complement strand
TTTCCCGTTCCTCTTATAATAAAAATAGATGGACTGCCATCTGTTTCCACCATCTATTTTGGGTTTGCCGTCCCCTGAAAGGCGGCGGAAGGAGTAAATGATCATGACCTATACCATGAACGTGGCCGGGCTGCAGCGCGAGCTGCCCCTTTGCAAGATCACCGACAACCTCTATATCGGCGCCTTCATCTGCTTCGGTGACGCCGAGCTCACCGTGGCCTGCGCCCGTGAGCTTCTCAAGTTGGTGCCTCAGGAGGAATACGACTACCTCTTCACCGCCGAGGCCAAGAGCATTCCCCTGATTCACGAGATGGCCCGCCAGTCCGGCGCGAAGAAGTACTTCATCGCCCGCAAGGGAGCCAAGGCCTATATGCCCGACCCCATTTACGTGGAGGACCAGTCCATCACCACCGCCGGCGTCCAGCGCCTGTTCCTGGGCAGTGACGACGCCGCCCTGATCCGCGGCAAGCGTATCCTGCTTATCGACGACGTGATCTCCACCGGCGGCAGCCTGCGGGCCATGGAGGAGCTGGTCAACCTGGCCGGCGGCACCGTCACCGGGCGCATTGCCGTCCTGGCCGAGGGCGACGCGGCTGACCGCACCGACATCAAATTCCTGGAAAAGCTCCCCCTCTTCAACGCCGACGGCACCGTCAAGTAAACATCAGATTATAAGAACCGGCATCACACGATGCCGGTTCTTTTTTAAAAACTATGGACATCAGTCATTTAATGTGCTAATATCAGATATAACAAATTTGAATGTCAAGGAGGGATCACCGTGTCTGGAATCGAGAGCTATGCAGGCAAAATCAACCGCAAGCTGAATAAAAAGCTGCGGATCATCGACGTGGCCGCCGGGCGGGAGAAGGCGGATCTGGTGCTGAAAAACGCCACCTACGTCAATGTGTTCTCCAATGAGCTGTGCCACGGGGACATCGCCGTGGCCGAGGGTCTCATCGTGGGCATGGGCACCTACAGTGGCGTCACCGAGGTGGACGTCACCGGCCAAATCGTGCTGCCGGGCTTCCTGGACGCCCACATCCATCTGGAGAGCTCCCTGGTCTCTCCCACGGAGTTTGCCAAGGCAGTGCTGCCCCACGGCACCACCACCGTCATCACCGATCCTCACGAGATCACCAACGTCATGGGCACCGACGGCATCGACTATATGCTCCAGGCCACGGAGGGGCTGCCGGTGGACGTGCGGTTCATGCTGCCCTCCTGCGTGCCCGCCACGCCGCTGGACGAGTCCGGCGCCAACCTGGACTACCGGGCCATCGATTCCTTCTATGAGCACCCCCGCGTCCAGGGCCTGGCGGAGATGATGAACGCCTACGGCGTCACCCATGCCTTCCCGGAGGTAGTGGCTAAGATCGTGGCCGCCCAGGCCCACCACAAGAAGATCGACGGCCACGCCCCTGATCTGGAGGGCAACAACCTCAATGCCTATATCGCCGCCGGCGTCTACTCCGATCACGAGTGCTACCGGCTGGAGGACGCCATTGCCAAGCTGCAGCGAGGCCAGTTCATCATGATCCGGGACGGCACCGCCGCCCGGAATCTGGAGGCACTGGCTCCCCTGCTGTGCGACAAGTACGTGGAGCGGTGCATGTTCTGCACCGACGACAAGCACCCCAACGACCTGCTGGAGAAGGGGCATATCGACTACATCGTCAAAAAGGCCATCTCCCTGGGCGTAGACCCCATTATCGCCATCAAGGCCGCCTGCCACAACGCCGCCCGATACTTCCTGCTGAATAACCGCGGCGCCATCGCCCCCGGCTATCTGGCGGACTTCGTCATCATCGACGATTTCCGATCCTTCACCATCCAGCAGGTATATAAAAAGGGCGTTCTCATGTGTGACCACGGCGTGCTCACCGACTTCCCCGCCCCGGAGATCGACCCCTATCTGGTCAGCAAGAGCCACGACACTTTCCATCTACGCACCCTGACAACCGAGAGCTTTGCAGACAACCGCCCCCGCGGCGTCATCGGCATGGTGGACGGTGAGATCACCACCACCGACGCAGGCTATTCCGACCACATCGACGTGGAGAAGGACATCCTGAAGATCGCCGTGGTGGAGCGCCACCGCAACACCAAGCACGTGGGCGTGGGCTATATCAAGGGCTACGGTCTGAAGCGCGGAGCCGTGGCCACCTCCATCAGCCACGACTCCCACAACATCATCGTGGTGGGCGCCAACGAGGCCGACATGGCCTACGCTGCCAACCGAGTGGTGGAACTGAACGGCGGCATCGTGGTAGCCGCGAACGGCCGCTCCACCGCCGAGGTGCCCCTGGCCGTGGCCGGCATCATGTCCGACGAGCCGCTGACGGTGGTCAACGAGAAGCTGGAGTCTGCCAAGGAGAAAGCCTTTACAGCCGGTGTCAGCCGGGGCGTTGACCCGTTCATGACGCTGAGCTTCATGGCCCTGCCGGTGATCCCCACCCTGCGCATCACCACCCGCGGCGTCTACGACGTGAATTCTCAGCAGTATATCTGATGAAGCGATCTCTAAACCCTGTCATTGCGCGCCAGTGACCGACATCACTGGCGTGGCAATCCGTACTTCCTTTTCCCCTTTGTCATTGCGAGGCCCCAACGGAGCCGTGGCAATCCGTATTCCCCCACAAAAGGAGGTGATCCCATGGAAGTCGATTCCCTGCTGTCCGTTCTTCATGTAGCAGAGCGCCTCAAGGACGCCACCCGCCATTGCTATACCTCCGGTGGCCGTCACGAGAGCGTGGCGGAGCACAGCTGGCGGCTGGCCCTGTTCGCCTTATTTCTCCGGGATGAGTTCCCGGCGCTGAACATGGACAAGGTGATCCGCATGTGCCTGATACACGATCTGGGCGAGTGCTTTACCGGCGACATCCCCACCTTCCTCAAATCCCGATCTGACGAGGAGAAGGAGGACGACCTGCTGGCTGGGTGGGTCAACTCTCTGCCGGAGCCTTACCGCACGGACATGACTGCCCTCTACGCCGAGATGAACGCCCAGGAGACGGAGGAGGCCAAGCTCTACAAGGCGCTGGACAAGCTGGAGGCAGTGATCCAGCACAACGAGTCCCCATTGGACACCTGGCTGCCGCTGGAGTACGAGCTGAACCTCACCTACGGCGATCAGAACGTGGCCTTCTCCCCTTATTTGACGGAACTCCGCGCCGCTGTAAGACGGGATACGGAGCAGAAAATCGTGAAGGAAAGAAAGAAAGGTTTTCAAAGAACATAAACCCTATTGTTAAAGCCCGAAGTCGATTGACTTTGGGCTTTTGTATTATATTTGAAATTTAATCAAAAGGACTGCAATCTTTCGACTGCAGTCCTTTGTGTTGGCGCTACCTTTTTTTCCGGGCTGGACGGCGTACCGCCGCTGCCAGCTGCAGATGAAGGCGGTGCGCCGTCGAGGAAGTGTCCCGGTTTTCACGACCATCGGGAGCGAAAACCGGCTGACACGACGGTGACCTCCAGCCAAGTATCGTGGGCAGAAGCGAGCTTAACTGACCTGTCACGGGATGGGGGTTCATCCCGAACAGCAAAAGTCGGGTATATATATACATATAGCAAAAGGACTGCAATCTTTCGACTGCAGTCCTCGTGTTGGCGCTACCTATTTTTCCGGGCTGGACGGCGTACCGCCGCTGCCAGCGGCAGATTAAGGCGGTGCGCCGTCGAGGAAGTG
>DGHJ01000143.1:10834-11012 GCA_002392625.1 Oscillospiraceae bacterium UBA3851 | reverse complement strand
CCGCCAAAGCGCTGATGGCCGCCGACCCGGACCTGTCGGCAACCGAGCACCGCCCCCTGCGTGAACGCATCGAGGAGCTGTTTGCCCTCCACGCTGAGGGTCTGAACTGATGATTGACACAGTAAAAGTCTGCCGGGAGATCCCGACGGACTTTTCAGCTTGTCAAAAAAGCGGCTTT
>DGHJ01000143.1:1796-10659 GCA_002392625.1 Oscillospiraceae bacterium UBA3851 | reverse complement strand
CAGACTTTTTTGACAGTCTGAAAAGTCCGCCGGGAGGTCCCGGCGGACTTTTTCATCATCTCATTTTACGTTTCGTCTGTTTCCTCCGGCTCCGGTGTCGGCTCCGGTTCGGGCTCCGGCTCACCGCTCTCCTGCGATCCGGCCGGGTCGTCTTCCTCGGTCACGATGCCGCTGCTGACGGTGAAGCTGATCACCGTGCCCACGTCCACCGTCGTACCCGGCTCGATGCTCTGGCTGACGATGACGCCTGCCTCGGCATACTCGCTGGCCGCGTAGGTAAACTCGCCGGGGATCAGGCCATCGGCAATAGCGCCGTCCTTGGCGACGAACTCATCCAGGCCCACGTAACTGCGCACGTTCACGGTAGTGGGCTGGTTTTTCCAGGGGTTCCTCTCGTCGGGATCGGTAGGATCCCAGCCGCGGCAGGCCTCGTTGTCGCTGATCTTGGGCGCCGTGGGCTTGCCCAGGGGGCCGGGATCGGAGGAGGAATAGAACTCCACCGCCTGGATATTGCCCTGCTTGGCGTTGTCGTGGATCCACTTGGCGTCGACGATCTGCAGCCGCACGCAGCCCATAGAGGCCGCGGTGCCCAGCTTGTCGAACTCCCAGTATTCCAAAGAGCCGTTGTCGCCGTTCCTGGTATAGGGGACGGAGTGGAACAGGATCTGTCCCGTGATATGGGTGACGTAGTGGCCGTACACTCCGCCGAACAGTGACCACCACTCGGCAATGACGCCCTTGCTGCCCGGCGCGCCAAAGACGCCGGAGGTGGGCGTGGCCGTGCCGGTGGAGCAGATCATGGCCCGGACGGGCACGGTGAAGTAGTCGTTTTCGTCCGCCTCGTACACCGTCACCGTGTTGGCCTGCACGTTGACCTTGATATAGTACTTGTAGATCCAGGTGCGTTTGGGCGCCGTGGGATCGCTGGGCGGATCCACCGGTGTGGGCGGATCCACCGGCGTGGGCGGATCCACCGGCGCAGGCGGGTCAACCGGCGCGGGCGGGTCAACCGGCGTGGGCGGATCCACCGGTGTGGGCGGGTCAACCGGTGCGGGCGGATCCACGGGATCGTCCGGCTCATCCGGCTTTGTCATCTCCGGGGCCAACGAGTCAGCGTCCATGTAGCCGCTGACGCCTTTGTACGCCACGGCGAAGCAGCCCTGTTCAAAGCCCGTGATATCCACATAGGTGTCCCGCTCCAGCGTCTTCACCGTCTCTCCGTCGGGCGTGCCGCAGATGCCCAGGCTGGCGGTCATCACGCGCCCGTATGCCTCCAGGCCGGAAGCTTCGGACCTGGCCTCCACGTAATCGGCGGACATATAGCCCACCGTGTCGCCGCTGCGCACCTTGTACCAGCCGCGCTCAAGACCCATGACGGACACCACCGTGCCCTCGTCAAGCTCCGTCAATATCTCGCTGTCCGTGTCACCCTGCGTGCGGATGCGAACGCCGTCGCCCGTGACAAGCCCGACGGCGGTCACCGTCATGCTGTCGATCACCACCGGGCCGTCCGCCTCCTGTGGATCCGTCGGCTCCGCCGGGTCCGTGGGCTCCAAAGGATCCACCACCGTGGGGGGATCCACGGGATCATCCGGCGGCGTTTCGTTTTGCTTCTGTCCGCAGGCGCTCAGCAGCAGCGCAAACAGCAGCAGGAACGCGGCCAAAAGCCGCAGCTTTTTCTTCATCTGTCGTTCTCCTTTCCCAGGCGGAACCGCTCGATCATCTCCGCCGTCAGGCTCACGTCCTGATCTCTGGGCGTGATGTCCGCCCGGTGCTGCCAGAAGCCCTCCCGCAGCTCGTTTGTGTCCAGTGTAATGGTGCCGTCCCCGTCCAGCTCACAGTAATACCCCATCAGCAGGGTATCCGTAAAGGCCCAGGGCTGGCTTTTGTAGTAGCGGAGGTTCTTCACCCGGAGGCCCACCTCCTCCATGACCTCCCGGCGCACGGTGTCCTCCACCGTCTCGCCGATCTCCACGAAGCCGGCGATCAGGGCGTCGCCCCGGTAGGGCCGGCCGGCGTAGCGGGTCAGCAGCAGCTTATCCCCGTCCGTCACCGCCACGATCACCGCCGGGCACAGCTTGGGGTACTCCGTCAGGCCGCAGCGGGGGCAGACCATAGCCCGCTCTGCGGTGCTGGGCTCCATGGGGTGGCCGCAGCGGCCGCAGAAAGCCCGGTCCCGGTACCAGCGCCGCAGCTGGAGGGCGGTGGCGGCGGCGAAGGCCGTCTCCATAGGCCGCACCCGCCGCAGCTGACGCAGGGACACAGACTCGAAGCCCTCCGGCACGTCCGCGGGCATCGCCGCCAGATAGCAGCCGACGCCATCCAACGAAAAAACGTGGCGCTCGTCGGCAGGTGCAAGCCCCAACTCTGCAAAGTGGGGCAGGGCGTACCCCTCTCCGCGGCGCCGCAGCACCACGTCGTCCTCTCCGCAGCACAGGGCGAAGTCATTGGGCGACGCGGCGGCGCGGGAAAACGTCCGGTCAAAGCGGTGCGGCCCGATATCCTGGATCAAGGAGCCCCCTCCTTCTTTACATAAAGTCACCCGTATATTATACATGCCGCCGCCGCAAAAAGCAACCTTGTCAAAGAAAAAGTCCCATGCTATACTGGACGGGAGATCGACCGGAGAGGAGGGTGTCCCATGACCAAGGACGAGCTGCGGCAGAAGGCCAACGACCTGCCCCTGGCGCCGGGGGTCTATCTCATGATGGACAAGACGGGCCAGGTCATCTACGTAGGCAAGGCGAAGAAGCTGAAAAACCGGGTCAGCCAGTATTTCCAGGACAGCGCCGGCCACAACGAAAAGACGCGGGCCATGGTGGCCCAGGTAGACCACTTTGACACCATTTTCGTCCGCTCGGAGTTCGAGGCGCTGATTTTGGAAAATTCCCTCATCAAGCGCCACCAGCCCCACTATAACATCCTGCTCAAGGACGACAAGGGCTATCCCTTCGTCCGACTGCCCAAGGACACGCTCTATCCCCGCTTCACCATGGTCAGCAAGCCCGCCGACGACGGCGCCCGGTATTTCGGTCCCTTCGGCGGCCGCAGCGAGACGCGCCTGGCCATCGACGCGGTGTGCAGCGCTTTGAATCTGCCCACCTGCGGCCGGAAATTCCCCCGTGACATCGGCAAGGAGCGCCCCTGCCTCAACTACCACATTGGCAAGTGCGACGGCTTCTGCCTGCCGGACGGGCCTGGCGAGGACGTGTACCGGGAGCGGATGGAGCAGGCCTGCCGCCTGTTCAGCGGCAAGCTGCGCGCCCTCACCGACGAGCTGACCGCCCGGATGACCGACGCCGCCGAGAACCTCCGCTTTGAGGAGGCGGCCAGTCTGCGGGACCGTGTCAAGGCCCTCGGCGTATTAACCAAACAGCAGCAGGTCATTGCCGGCGTCTGCGCGGACACTGACGTGTGGGGCCTCTACGTGGGCCAGGTGCGGTGCGGCTGCGCCGTGCTCCACATTGAAAACGGCGATCTGCTGGGCCGGGAGGTCAAGGTCTTCCCCGCCGCAGCGGACGAAGCCCCGTCGGAGGTGCTGTCCGCCGTTCTGAGCCAGTACTATCTGGGCCGCTCCGTCCTGCCCCGTGAGATCCTGCTCCCGGCGCTGTGGGAGGATGCCGACACCTTTGCCGCATTGCTCACCGGCCAGGTCGGCCATCGGGTGACGCTGCGCGCGCCCCAGCGGGGCGAGCGGGTGGATCTGGTGGAGATGGCCGCCCGGAACGCCAAAGAGGAGGTGGAGCGCGTCACCTCCGACAGTGAGCGCACCTCCAAGACGCTGGAGCAGCTGGGCGCGCTGGCCGGTCTTGCCTCTGCCCCCCGCCGTATCGAGTCCTACGACATCTCCAACCTCCGCAGTGACGATATGGTGGCCTCCATGGTGGTCTTTCAGGACGGCAAGCCCCTGAAGCGGGACTACCGCCGCTTCCAGATCAAGACGCTCCGCGCCCCCGACGATTACGCCGCCATGCGGGAGGTTTTGACCCGCCGCTTTCGCCACTATCTGGACGGCGACCCCAAGTTTGCCCCCCTGCCCGATCTCCTGCTCATCGACGGCGGCGAGATGCACGCCCGCTCGGCGCTGGAAGCCACGTCGGCCCTGGGGCTGGACGTCCCCATTCTGGGCATGGTGAAGGACGACCGCCACCGCACCCGCGCCCTGGTCACGGTGGCGGGTCAGGAGCTGGGCATCCAGCACAGCCCGCCCCTCTTTGCCCTGGTGGGTCGGGTCCAGGAGGAGGTCCACCGCTTCGCCATCACCTACCACCGGGAGAAGCACGGCAAGAGCGCCTACCGCAGCAAGCTGGACGACATCCCCGGCCTGGGGGAGAAGCGCCGCAAGGCGCTGCTGAAGGCCTTCGGCACCGTCCGGGCCGTGTCCCAGGCGGAGGTTGAGGAGCTGGCCGCCGCGGTGCCCCGAAACGTGGCCCAAGCCGTCTACGACCGGTTTCACAAGGAATCGTGATCTGCCCCGCACGGAAAGATACAGCGCCGCCCCGCCGGATGATCCCAGCGGGGCGGTTTGTTGCATATTTCATGTTTGATGGTTCGCCCCACCAAAGGCTTCTCCTTGCGGGGAAGCTTAAGTGAGCGCCCAAATCTATGATTTGTCTGTGCGAACCTATGCGTCAGCTGGGTCGTCCGCCCGGAGGCGCATCCAAAGGCTTCCCCTTGAGGGGAAGCTCCCGCGAAGCGGGTGATGAGGTGGCCCCGCCGCAGCGGATAAAGTCCAATGCGATCATCCGGCACGACCTTCGGCCTGCACCTCATCCGGCGCTTCGCGCCACCTTCTTTGCTCACCGTCGTGTCAGCCGGTTTTCGCTCCCGTTGGTCGTGAAAACCGGGACACTTCCTCGAAATCAGCTCGCTTCATCCGCCACCGGCGGCGCTTCGCTGATTTCCCCGCAATGACAGGCGCTGAAGCATTACCATTCTGTCATTCCGAGACCAGTCTGCAGACTGGTCATGGGAATCCGTATTCTCTTACTTCACCGTCAGTGTGGCGGCGGTGGAGATCAGCTTGGCGCCGTTGGCGTCCACGATGACGCAGCGGTACTGATAGCCGTTCATGCCGGCGGTAGGCTTCACCGTCAGCGTGGCGGTGCTGCACCCCGTTGCGCCGGAGTTCTTCCACGTGCCATCCGGGGCCTTGTACTGCCAGCGGTAGGTCAGCCCCGCGCCGGTGGCCTTGACGGTGAACTTCACGCTGGCGCCGGCCGCGGCAGTGGCGCTCTTGGGCTGGGCGGTGATGGCGGGCTTGATGGTCAGCGTGGCGGCGTTGGAGATGGCCTTGTTGCCGTTGGCGTCCTCCACCACGCAGCGGTACTGATAGCCGTTGCGGGCGGCGGTGGCCGCCACCGTCAGCGTGGCGGTGGCGTGGCCTGTGAGGGTGGAGTTCTTCCACGTGCCGGTGCTGCTGGTGCGGTACTGCCAGCGATAGGTGATGTTCACGCCGGCGGCGGCCACGGTGAATTTCACCGTCTCGCCCACCTTGGCGGACTTGTCGGCGGGCTGGGTGGTGATGGCGGGCTTGGCCGTCAGCGTGGCGGCGTTGGAGGTGGCGGTCTTGCCGTTGGCGTCGGTGATGACGCAGCGGTACTGCTGGCCGTTGCGGGCCACGGTGACAGGCACGGACAGCGTGGCGGTCTTGTTGCCGGTCATGCCGGAATTGGTCCACTTGCTGCCGGTGTAGTACTGCCACTGATAGGTCAGGCCCGCGCCGGTGGCGGTGACGGTGAACTTGGCGGTGTCGCCCACCTTGGCGGCCACGTCCTTGGGCTGGGCGGTGATGTTGATCTTGGCGTACAGCTTCACGGCGGCGCTGGTGACGCTGGCGCCGGTGGCGCCGTTGCTGACCACGCAGCGGTACTGCTGGCCGTTCCGGGCGGCGGTGACGGGCACCTTCAGGGAGGCGGTCTTGTTGCCGGTGAGGCCGGAGTTGGTCCACTTGCTGCCGGTGTAATACTGCCACTGGTAGGTCAGGTCATTGCCCGTGGCCGCCACCTTGAAGAGGGCCGTGTCGCCGATCTTGGCGGTGATGTCGTGGGGCTGGGTGGTGATGGTGGGGGCGGTGGACTCGGTGAAGACCTCGGTGGTCTTGTCCACGCGCAAGGCCCTGCTATTTGTAATATACTGATAATACGTTCCCAAGTCATACTGCGTACCAGTGATGTAGGTGTTCACCAGCTTGGAGCAGGGGGAGATATCCAGGGCGGAGATGTTGTTGCCGTAGCAACTCAAAACCCCAAGCTCTGTGTTTTTGCTGAGATCCAGAACCGTCAGCTGGTTGTTGTCACAGTACAAAGAGGCCAGTGCCGTGTTCTTGCTGAGGTTCAGCGCCGTCAACCGATTGTCGCGGCACGACAGGCCCTGCAGCGCCATGTTTTTGCTGAGGTCCAGCGACGTCAGCTGGTTGTTGTAGCAGTAAAAAGAGACCAGCGCCGTGTTCTTGCTGAGATCCAGCGACGTCAGCCGGTTGTTGTCGCACGACAAGCTCATTAGCGCCGTACAGCCGCTGACGTTCAGCGACGTCAGCTGGTTGTTTGTGCAGTCCAAGGAGATCAGCGCCGTGAAGTACTCCACACCCGTCAGGGATCCTATGTCCTTGTTGGCGACGTTGATCCCCGACACCTCGGCGATCTCCGACGAGCTGAGCACGCCGTCGCCGTTGGCGTCGCAATTGGCGGACACATAGCTGCGGAAGTTGGCGTCCGGGAAGTTGGTCTCGTTGATGGTCACGTCGCCCGTCGCCGCCTCTGCCGTGGGCAGAGCAGGCGCGATGGTCAGGCACAGGAACAGTGCCAGAAAAATCGATATAACGCGTTTCATGCAGGGGCCTCCTTTTAGAGGATCGCAAGGCGCGATCATACTTTAACAGGATGAAAGTACCACATTTCGGCGCGGCAGTCAAGGGCGGGGTACGGATTGCCATAGTCAGTTTACGAACTGGCTTCGCAATGACAGGGGGCTGAAATGCTTCTGTTCTGTCATTCCGGGGAAATCGGCGAAGCCCGCCGGCCCGTCATGTTTCGGTCCGGTATGGTGAACGACACGCAGCGCACCCCCACGGGGTTGCGAGAGGATATGCAGGGGCGGGCCTCCGTGCCCGCCCGCCTTTTTTCCCCCAACAAAAAACCAGCGGAGGAGCGATGCTCCTCCGCTGCTCTGATGTGTGCTTATCTTACTCGCCGAAGTTGTTCTCGATCAGCTCAGCCAGGGCCTTCACGGCCTCCTCCTGGTCGCTGCCGTCGGCAATCAGGGTGATGGTGGTGCCCTGCGCGATGCCCAGGGACAGAACGCCCAGCAGGCTCTTGGCGTTGACGCGGCGTTCTTCCTTCTCCACCCAGATGCCGCTCTTGAACTCGTTGGCCTTCTGGATAAAATACGTAGCGGGTCTGGCGTGCAGGCCGACCTCATTGTTCACGGTGATTTCCTGCGTATACATCGATCAGCTCTCCTTATTTTTTGCTTGCGGGGATGGTCAAATCACTTTCGCGTTCTTTATTATACTGAATTGTGTGGATCATTGCAATGGGGTTTCCCACAAAATTTTCGCAAAATGTCCACAAAATGCGGTTAAGCTTCGGCACATTTCACAAAATTTTGTGATCAGTCGCAGGGAATCCATCTGTTCACTTCAGCTCCACCACCGTGACGCCGGCCTCGCCCTCGCCGTAGCGGCCCAGGCGGAAGCTCTTGACGGCCTTGTTGCGCTTGAGCATCTCGTGGACGGCCTTGCGCAATGCGCCGGTGCCCTTGCCGTGGATGATGGTCACCTGCCCCAGCTTGGACATGACCGCCGCGGAGAGATAGTTCTCCACCACACTCTCGGCCTCCAGCGTCTCCAGCCCCCGGATATCCAGCTCCGAGGCGGCCCGACTCTGCATCCGGACGGTGGCGCTGCCGGTGGGCTTGACGGGCTGCTTTTTTGGCTGGTTCTCCAGCAGACGCACCTGGCTTGCCTTGGTGGTCATCTTCATCTTGCCGGCCTGGAGCAGCAGCGTGCCGTCGCCGTTGACGTTCAGCACCGTGGCCGCCGCCTTGACGCCAGGCAGCTCCACCAGGTCCCCCGCCTCGATGGGACGGCTGGGGGCGAAGTCCGGCTCCGCAGTCTCCTCCTTCTCCCGCAGCTGCTCCTCCGCCTCCTTCAGCTGGTGGCGCAGGGCGGCGCGCTCGTCATTGATCTGCTGGTAGTTGGCCTGGCGCTGCTGCTGGCGCTGCAGCTCCTCCAGCCGGGCAAACACCTCGTCAGCCTTCTCCTGGGCCTGGCGCACGATGCGCCGGGCCTCCGCCTCGCCCTTGCTGCGGGCGTTCTCCTTGGCCTTCTCCATCTGCTCCCGGAAGGTGCGAGCCTTGCGGGCGTCCTCCTCCCGCTGGCGCCACAGGCGGTCGGCCTCGGTCTCCGCCTTTTCCAGATGCTGGCGCTTCTCCTCCAGCTGGGTCAGCACGTCCTCAAAGCGGACGGATTCGCTGTCCATCTGCTCCATGGCGGCGGCAATGATGTCCTCCCGCAGACCCAGCCGCCGGGAGATGGCAAAGGCGTTGGACTTGCCGGGGATACCGATGAGCAGCCGGTAGGTGGGCCGCAGGGTCTGCACGTCGAACTCGCAGGAGGCGTTTTCCACCCCTGCGGTGGTCATGGCGAAGGTCTTCAGCTCGGCGTAGTGGGTGGTAGCCGCCGTCAGGGCGTGGCAGCCTCTGGCGTATTGGATGATGGCGATGGCCAGGGCGGCGCCCTCCACCGGGTCGGTGCCGGCACCCAGCTCGTCAAAGAGCAGCAGGCTGTCGCCGTCCGCCTGGTCCAGGATCTCCACGATGTTGGACATGTGGGCCGAAAAGGTGGACAGGCTCTGCTCGATGC
>DGHJ01000143.1:0-1755 GCA_002392625.1 Oscillospiraceae bacterium UBA3851 | reverse complement strand
AGGCTCTGCTCGATGCTCTGCTCATCGCCCACATCGGCCAGCACCCGGTCAAAGACCCGGATGGCGCTGCCGTCGTCGGCGGGGATGTGGAGGCCGCACTGGGCCATGAGGCACAGCAGGCCGATGGTTTTCAGCGTCACCGTCTTGCCGCCGGTGTTGGGGCCGGTGATGACCAGGGTGTCGAACGTCTCGCCCAGCTCCACGGTGATAGGCACGGCCTTGGCCGGGTCCAGCAGCGGATGGCGGGCCTTGCGCAGGGTGATGCCGCCCCTGCGGCGGACCTCCGGCCGGGAGGCGTTCATGGCGTAGCTCAACTGGGCGCGGGCAAAGATCACGTCCAGATGCACCAGACAGTCATAGTCGGAGAGGATATTCTCCCGCTGGTCGCCGCAGGCGGCGCTGAGGGTCATCAGGATGCGCTCGATCTCCTTCTCCTCCCGCGCCTGCAGCTCCTTGAGCTCGTTGTTGGCCTGCACCACGCCCATGGGTTCGATGAACAGCGTGGCGCCGGAGGAGGAGATGTCGTGGACCAGACCCGGCATGGCGCCCTTGTGCTCGGCCTTCACCGGCACCACGAAGCGGCCGTCCCGCTGGGTAATCAGGGCCTCCTGCAGCACCTTTGCGTAGGAGGGCGACGAGATGATCTTCTGCAAAATCTGGCGGCCCTTGCTGGCGGCAATGCGCATCTTGCGGCGGATGTCCGCCAGCTCGGCGCTGGCGGTGTCGGCGATGGTCTCCTCATCCAGAATGGCGCCCCGGATCTTATCCTCCAGATAGCGGTTGGAGTGGAGGGCGGAGAACAGGTGGTCGATGACCGTGGGCTCGCCCTGCCGCTCCTCGTCGTACTCCGCCACACGGCGGCTGGCCATCAGCAGTGCGGCGATGTCCAGCAGCTCGCGGGTGTTCAGCATGCCGCCCTGATCCGCCCGGTGGAGGGCGGCGGCCACGTCCTTGACCCCGGAAAAGGGCGGGCTGCCGTGGAGGCCCAGCCGCGCCTTGGCGGCGTCGGTCTCGTCCAGCAGACGCAGCACATCGTCCCGGTCCACAGCCGGGTATATGCGGCGGCAGCGGTCCTTGCCCGCCTCGCTGACGGCTCGCTGGGCCAGCATCTCCAGCACCTGGGGCAGCTCCAGGGTGCGGATGGATTTTTCAAACATTTCGCTCATGTATGTAGTTCCTCTATCGGTTCGTTCGTATGGTCTTGTAGTAATCCAGTGTCCGGAAGGACCGCTCCAGCTGGGCGGCCACGAAGCCCTCCGCTGCGTGGTCCAGCTCTTTCAGCGCGGTGCCGTCCACCCGGAAGCTGTAGAGCTTCTTGGGGTCGGCGTGCAGCGCGTGGCGCAGAGCGGCGAGACTCCCCCGCGTCAGCGGCAGGGAGAGGCCCCCCGGCTGCTTGCAAGCGGCGCAGTGGACCACGCCCTGCACCACGTCCAGCATGGGCCGCTCCGGCTCCGGCTTTCCGCAGACGGCGCAGCCGTCGGAGAGCGGCTCGAAGCCGGCCAGCGCCATGAGCCGCAGCTCGAAGACCGGTTTCACCAGCTCCGGGTCCTTGTGGAGTGTGGACAACGCGTACAGGGCGTTGAGCAGCAGGGCCAGCACCTCCGGGGCAGCCTGCTCCTCGCCGGTGACGCTCTCGGTCAGCTCGGCAAAGTAGGAGGCCAGGCTCAAAAGCTCAAAGTCCTGCCGCACGCCGTCAAACAGCTCGATGGTGGAGCCCTCGGACACGTAGTGCCAGGCGCCCCGCTGGTAGACGGT
>DGHJ01000094.1:5749-5896 GCA_002392625.1 Oscillospiraceae bacterium UBA3851 | reverse complement strand
CTCCGGGTGGAACTGGACGCCCACGAACCAGGGGTGGGCGCCGTTTTCCACGATCTCCACCAGCGTTCCGTCAGGGGACAGACCTGCCGGGGTGAGGCCGGCGGCGGAGATGGTGTCGCGGAAGTCGTTGTTGAACTCGTAGCGGTG
>DGHJ01000094.1:0-5705 GCA_002392625.1 Oscillospiraceae bacterium UBA3851 | reverse complement strand
AACTCGTAGCGGTGGCGGTGGCGCTCGCCGATCTCTGCCGCGCCGTACAGGGCGCGGCTGCGGCTGCCGTCGGCCAGCAGGCAGGGGTAGCGGCCCAGGCGCATGGTGCCGCCCTTGGCGGTGACGCCCACCTGCTCCGGCATCAGGTCGATGACAGGGTGGGCCGTGTCCCGGTCAAACTCCGTGGAGTTGGCGTCCGTCCAGCCCAGCACGTTTCGGGCAAACTCGATGACGGCGATCTGCATCCCCAGACAGATGCCGAAATAGGGGATGTTCCGGGTCCGGGCGTATTCCGCCGCGGCGATCATTCCCTCGATACCCCGGTCGCCGAAGCCGCCGGGCACGATGATCCCACCGCAGCCGCCCAGCAGCGCTTCGGCGTTGTCCCGGTCCAGCTGCTCGCTGTCCACCCAGAGGATGTCCACCTGGGCGCCGTTAGCGATGCCGGCGTGGAACAGAGCCTCCACCACACTGAGATAGGCGTCGTGGAGGGCGGTGTATTTGCCCACCAGGGCGATCTGCGTGTGCAGCCGCTCCCGGTGGATGGCGTCCACCATGGCCTGCCACTCCCCCATGTCCGGGGCTGGGCAGTTGAGGCCCAGCTTGCGGCACACCGCCTCGTCCAACCCCTCCCGTTCCAGCAGCAGCGGCACCTCGTAAAGGGACCGGGCCGTGGTGTTCTGGATGACGCAGGATGGCTCCACGTTGCAGAACAGGGCGATCTTCCGGCGGATGTCCTCCGTCAGCGGCTTGTCCGTGCGGCACACCAGGATATCCGGTTGGATGCCAAGGCTCAAAAGCTCCTTGACGGAGTGCTGGGTGGGCTTGCTCTTCAGCTCGCCGCTGCCGGGGATCTGCACCACCAGGGGCACGTGGATATAGAGGACGTTCTGCCGTCCCTGCTCTACCGCCACCTGGCGGATGGCCTCCAGGAAGGGCTGGCTCTCGATGTCGCCCACGGTGCCGCCGATCTCCGCAATGACCACGTCGGCCTCGTCCTCGCCGGTGGCGTAGATGCGGCGCTTGATCTCGTCGGTCACGTGGGGGATGATCTGCACCGTGCCGCCCAGATAGCCGCCCTGCCGCTCCCGGTTCAGCACCGCCCAGTAGATCCTGCCGGAGGAGATGGAGCTGTTCTCCGTCAGCGTCTCGTCCACGAACCGCTCATAGTGGCCCAGATCCAGGTCCGTCTCTGCTCCGTCGTCGGTGACAAAGACCTCGCCGTGCTGCAGGGGGTTCATGGTCCCCGGATCCACGTTGAGATAGGGGTCGAACTTCTGGTTGCGCACCCGCAAACCGCGCTGCTTCAGCAGCCGGCCCAGGGACGCGGCGCAGATCCCCTTGCCCAAGCCGGACACAACGCCGCCGGTCACGAAAATGTACTTCATCTCTTATAGCTCCTTTTTCCAAAATAAAAACACCCCAAAGGGGGCGGCTGTCCCCCTCCGGGGACGAACCCACCCGCTCTGCGGTGTCCGCGAGATCCTTCGCCGTTGGGGCGGAGGGCCGTTCGCCTCAAAAAATACAGCCCTATTTTAATCCCCCGCAGGCTGGAGAGTCAATTCGCAGTTTTTCCAAAAAATGAATTCCATTTTTTGACAGATATCCAAAGTTTTCCCTGGGGGCAAGGTTTTCCTTGCGCCGCGAAAAACAGGGGCGTATAATCAAAATACACCCCCTCAATCGAGCCGCCTGCGGTGATGTCCGCAGGCGGCTTTTGACGCCGCCGGGCGGGAATGCCCTTGCACACCGCCGCAGTCTGTCGTATAATGTAAAAAAACTGCGAGAGGGGCGACGGACGATGAAGAAAGGCGTGCTGGCGGTGGTCTGTATCCTGCTGGCGGGGCTGTTGGCGGCGGTCTGCGTCGTCCGTACCGAGGCCCCCTCCCAACCCGACCCGCCGGCCGACGTGGAGCCGGGGCAGCCGGAGCAGCCGGAGGAACCGGAGCAGCCAGAAGAGCCGGAAGAGCCAGAAGAGCCGGAAGAGACAGAAGAGCCGGAAGAGCCGGAGCAGCCGGAGCAGCCAGAGGAGCCGGAAGAGCCGGAGCAGCCGGAAGAGCCAGAGGAACCGGAAGAGCCGGAGCAGCCGGAAGAGCCGGAGGAACCGGAAGAACCGGACCAGCCGGATACGGCGGAGGCCATCCTGGCGCAGATGACTCTCCGGGAGAAGGTGGGACAGGTCATCTGGATCATCCCGGAGCAGCTGATCCCCGACATGACCGGCAGAGACATCGCGGGCAAAAAGATCACCCGCGTGACGGCGGTGTCCGACGAGATGGTACAGACGCTGGAGCGGTATCCGGTCGGCGGCTTCGTGCTGTTTGCCGGGAACATTGACACGCCCGCCCAGCTCAAGGCCATGACTGACAGGCTCCGCGGCGCCTGCGCCGTGGCTCCCGTGATCACGGTGGATGAGGAGGGCGGCCGCGTGGCCCGCATTGCCGGGAATCCCAACTTTGACGTGCCTAGGGTGGACAGCATGGAGTCCCTTGCCGCGGCGGGGGACCCGGACCGGGTGAGGACGGCCGCCGCCCAGATCGGCGCGTATCTGGCCGCCTTCGGCTTTACCATGGATCTGGCCCCGGTGGCCGACATGAACACCAACCCCAAAAACGTGGTCATCGGCGACCGTGCCTTTGGCAGTGAGCCGGACACGGTGTCCGCCATGGTGGCTGCCTATCTGGATGGTCTCCACAGCCACGGCGTGGCCGGCGTGCTCAAGCATTTCCCCGGCCACGGGGACACCGAGGCCGACAGTCACCACGGCACCGTGACGGTGCAAAAGACCTGGGAGGAGCTGCGCACGTCGGAGCTGATCCCGTTTGTCTGCAATCTGAACACGGCGGACGCGGTGATGGTGGCCCACATCACGCTGCCCAACGTCACCGGCGACGGGCTGCCCGCCTCCCTGTCGCGGGAGCTGGTTTCGGGCAAGCTGCGGCAGGAGCTGGGCTATGGCGGTCTGATCCTCACCGACTCTCTGTCCATGGGCGCCGTGGCCGATCACTACGCGGCGGGTCGCGCCGCCGTGCTGGCCTTTGCGGCGGGGAACGACGTGGTGCTGATGCCGGAGAACTGCGCGGAGGCCTTCGAGAGTCTGCTCTCCGCCGTGGAGAGCGGGGAAATTTCGGAATCGCGGCTGGACGAGAGCGTGCTGCGGATCCTGCGGCTGAAGCTGGGACAGTCATAAAGAAAGCCGGGGCGGGATCCAACGGATCCCGCCCTTGTGACTTTTTCATGAAAAAAACAAAATTTATGCGCATAACGTATTGACAACATGCGCATAATGTGCTATAACAAAGGCAAGCAAGGGGCAAGAAGCCCTGAAGAAAAAAGTCTTTTAAATATTTTATAGGAGGTGCCTGTCATGGCAAAGGTTAGCACGAACATCAGTCTTGATGAAGACCTGAAAAGGGACGCGCAGGCGCTGTTTGCCGAATTCGGCATGGACCTGACCACCGCGGTCACCATTTTCCTCAAGCAGTCTCTGCGCGAGGGCCGGATTCCCTTCTCCATCCACAAGGTGAAGGAGCAGTCCACCTATCAGATGCATCGCCCCAACGAACAGTCCCACCTGATGGCGGTGGTGGACGAGGTCGAGCGCCGCATGGGCTGACGCGCGGACAACTGAAAACGGCGATCCCAAGCTCCGGGCCCCGGCCCGGAGCTTTTTTGCCCTGGAACTGGAAATATTTTCCTCCATCTTTTGCCGCATATTTGGTCATAAATTGTTTACAATATAATTAGCACTCTCTGCTTGACAGTGCTAAAAATGGTGCTATAATCACAATTGAACAGAGGAACAGGGAGCGCGGAAGCGACCTGGACCCCTTGCTCAGGCGACATGTGAATGTGTACATATCTAAAAGGAGGAATGACGTATGTTGCCGAGTATTTTTGGTGATACTTTCTTTGATGACTGGATGGGCTTCCCCTTCCGTGGCTTTACAGACGACGTAGAGCATAGGCTGTACGGCAAGCATGCGGCCCATGTGATGAAGACCGACCTGAAGGAGCACGACGACGGCTACGAACTGGCCATCGACCTGCCCGGCTTCAAGAAGGACGAGCTGCAGCTGCAGCTTCACGACGGCTACCTGACCATCAGCGCCGCCAAGGGCCTGGAGGAGGACGAGAAGGACAAGAAGGGTCGCATCGTCCACCAGGAGCGCTACTCCGGCTCCATGAGCAGGAGCTACTACGTGGGCACCAATCTCCGGGAGGAGGACGTCAAGGCCAAGTTCGAGAACGGCGTGCTGACGCTGCGCTTCCCCAAGGAGGACGACAAGCGCCTGCCGGAGCGCAAGACCATCATGATCGAGGACTAAAGCTTCCATCTGAGGGTACGGATTTCCACAGAAAATGCCGTCCAGTACTGTACTGGACGGCATTTAAGCTGTCGACAAAGTGCCGCCAGCTTGAGGGGCAAATTCAGAAACATTCAAAATATTCCTGAATTTGCATGGATTTCACGTGAAGGGGGACCCCCATTGGCCCACCGTTGTGTCAGCCGGTGCCCGAGCACTTACGTGCCCGGCCGCCGGGACACTTCCTCGAAATCAGCTCGCTTCATCCGCCACCGGCGGCGCTTCGCTGATTTCCCCTTCACAATCCCCCATGCATGTCGAAACCTCTTCGCAAAGAACCTTTGTCTACAGTCTGCATTTTGTTCGGAATGACAGGCTGGTTTGTGTTTTGCAGCAGCCCCGTTTGTCCGTCAAGTGCGGAAAGGCCCCTGTCCCACCCTCGTCCGGCGGCCAATGCTGGGTGATACGGTGTAAACGGTATCGGTGCAGGTATACGCGGTCAGGGCGTAACGATACAACGGGGAGTCGAACCCCGTGCCGGCCCGGCGGCACACCATAGCATGTGGACTCATTCTCAGCCACAGAGATCGCATTCGCTCCGCGGGACTACCGACTTTCCGCTTTTTACAGGTCTGTGGTCCAGTTGGTCTGCTGGATGGTGTTGTCCAGCAGCCGCAGCTGGTGGGACATGGCGTCCACCTTCTTCTGCAAAGCGGCCACGTCCACGGTGCTCAGCACCTTGATCTCGGTGCCCCGCGCCCGGTAGGCGGTCTGGCTGGCGCTGTCCAGCAGCTGCCGGTATGCGCCGATCTGCACGGTCAGGCAGTCCCGCCGGGCCAGCAGCTCCGTCAGCGTCCTGCCCTCCACGGCGGTGCGGCAGTTCACCAGGTTGATCTGGGCGATGCGCTCCTCCAGCGCTGCCACGCAGCGGTCCAGCTCGGCCAGCAGCTCGGCGGGTTCCTCGGCAGGCTTTTCGCCCTCCTGCACCGTGGCGTTGGCCGCCAGACGGCTGCGCAGCTCTGCGATCCGGCGGTTCAGGTCCGCCCGCTCCTGCAATGCTTCAGCGAGTTTCATGCGCCATCCTCCTTGCATATTTTTCTTGTTATCATCATATCATAATTCCGTCAGCGGCGCAAGGGGAGGAGAGAGGCGCACGCTGCCCGGAAAGGGTGAAAACACTTTTTGAGAGCAGAGGGGGCATTTCTGAAGAAAAAAGGTTGACAATCTTGATCCAGTGTGATATTCTAACCCTTGCCAATATCCGCCGGTGTGGTGGAATGGTAGACACAGGAGACTTAAAATCTCCCGGTAGCAATACCGTACCGGTTCGAGTCCGGTCACCGGCACCAAACCGGACAGCCAAATATCGCGGAGTAGAGCAGTTGGCAGCTCGTCGGG
>DGHJ01000086.1:9572-18114 GCA_002392625.1 Oscillospiraceae bacterium UBA3851 | reverse complement strand
CGGCAAGGGCACCAGCGTGCTGGAGCTGGTCCACGCCTTCTCCTCCGTCAACGGCGTGGACGTGCCCTACCGCATCGCCCCCCGCCGCAGCGGCGACCTGGCCTTCTGCTATGCCAACGTGGATAAGGCCAAGCGCCTTCTGGGCTGGCACGCGGAGAAGACCGTGGAGGACATGTGCCGGGACTCCTGGCGCTGGCAGCAGTACGCCGAAAAGCTGTAAGGTTTTCCCATGGACAAGTCCCCTCTCAGCGAAAAGCAGAAAAAACGTCTGGCAGCCGCCGGCGTGGTGATCTTTATCCTCCTGTCCCTCTTCCTCTTCTGGTTCGTGGGCCGTCCCATGATCCGGTTTGCCAGGCAGCCGGAGCTGTTCCGCCAGTGGGTGGATGAACGGGGCGTCTGGGGCAAGGCCGCCTATGTGGGCATGGTATTCCTCCAGGTGCTGGTGGCCATTATCCCCGGCGAGCCGCTGGAGCTGTGCGGCGGCTACGCCTTCGGCGCGCTCTGGGGCACGGTGCTGTGCCTTTTGGGCGCCGTGCTGGGCAGTGTGGCGGTGTTCGCCCTGGTGCGCAAGCTGGGCCAGCCGCTGGTGGAGGTCTTCTTCTCCAGGGAAAAGCTGGAGTCCCTCCGCTTTCTGCGCAGCTCCCCCAGACGTGACGCCCTGTTCTGGCTGATCTTCACCGTGCCGGGCACGCCCAAGGATCTGCTGTGCTACTTTGCCGGCCTCACCGACCTCAGCTGGGGCAAATGGCTGCTGCTGGCCACCGTGGGCCGCATCCCTTCCATCCTCACCTCCACCGTAGGCGGCGACGCCATGGGCGTGCAGAACTATCAGTTTGCCATCATCGTCTTCGCCGTGACGCTGGCGGTCTCCGGCGTCGGTTTGCTGATCTACCGGGCCATATGCCGCCGGCACGAGGCTGCAAAGGAGCCGCCGTCAGACGTGGAAAACACGGAAGAATAAAACAAAACCTCCGGCCGGACCGGAGGTTTTGTTTTATTCAGCAGCTCTTATGCTTTCCACAGGCTGTGGAGGTTGCAGTAGGCGTACACCGCCTCCACCTCGTCGCCCTCGCACAGGGCGAAGCAGGCCTTGGGCGCCTCGTCGGGGTGCAGGGCCTTGCGCTGATTGCCGTATTTGGTCTGAATGGCGATCCACTCGATGTAGTGCTGGGGCAGCATGGGGTGCTCCACAGCGCCCACGGTAACGTACACCTTGTTGTCACGCACCTCCCAGACGGGGACGTGCTTCTCCACGGCAGCATCGGTGGTGCCGGGGACGATCTCCGTCATCTTCTGGCCGCAGCACATGATGGGAACGCCGCTGTTCTTCACCACGGCCACCATATTGCCGCAGCGCTCGCAGATATAGAACTTCATCTCCATTGCAAAAGCCCCCTTGTATATTTGTTACAGAATATCGTCTGTGGATCGATTATACCAGACGCCGCACCCGCCGTAAAGGGGCTTCTGCCGCGCCGCGCGCTTTTTTATTACACGGGCCGAAGGAAGGCCGGGAAGCGGCCGCGCGGAGAGCCTGTCCCATTTCCATTTCTTTCTTGGTTATTCTATATAATAGAATGTTTATAACATTTTGAACAAACAAGGGTATCAAATTTTGTTGATTGCGACAGTGATCTTTTTCAGTTTTAGATAATATAGACAAATAATAGCCGCTAAACCCAACAGATTACACGAATTTTTCCGAAAATATTGACAAATTGTGTCCAACTATGGTAAAATCCACCTATCCTACAGTGTAGAACGCAGGTCTACAGAAAAGAACAAAGGGAGTGGTGAGCAACACAACATTCTGCCCCGCGTCAAGATGTGAAAAACTGTGATTTGAGAAAAGGAGAGAATCAAAATGTCTGCTGGCGTATTCGTTCTCGTCCTGGCAGCGGCCATCGTTCTGCTGATCCTCTTGATCATCAAGCTGAACGTGCACCCTGTCATGGCACTGTTTACCACCGCACTGCTGACCGGCATCGTCCTGGGCTACGGCGTCACCGGAACGGCTGAAACCATCAGCCAGGGTTTCGGCAGCACCATGACCGGCGTCGGCATCACCATCATTCTGGGCGCCATCATTTCCATGGCCATTGAGGATACCGGCGCTGCCAAGTCCATCGCCAACTTCTTCATCAGGCTGTTCCGCGGCAAGAACATGGAGCTGGCCCCCTCCCTGACGGCCTTCATCATGTCCATCCCCGTGTTCGGCGACATCACCATGGTGCTGACCGCCCCCATCGCCTCCATGCTGTCCAAGCGTAAGCACATCTCCATGTCCACCATGGCCTCCTTCACCGGTCTGGGCCTGTTCCTGACCCACGGTCTGGTTCCCCCCACCCCCGGCATCCTGGCCATCGCCCTCATGTTCAGCGCCGACCTGGGCCTGACCATCGTTTGGGGCATCGTGTTCTCCCTGATCGCCTTCTTCGCCACCTGGCTCATCCTGCGCAAGTGGACTGAGAAGGAGTGGATCGAGCCCAATCCCGAGATGGTCAAGGGTCTGGCTGAGACCAACGGCGACAGCATCGACGACATCCTCATCAAGGATCCCAACCTGCCCAACACCTTCCTGTCCTTCCTGCCCCTGCTGCTGCCCGTGCTGCTGATCTCCCTGGCCTCCTTTGCCAACATGTACGCGCCTGAGGGCAGCACCATCCGCGTGATCTTCGGCACCATCGGCCACAAGGTCATCGCCCTGTTCATCGGCGTGCTGTACTCCATCTGGCTGGGCTACAAGCAGCGCAAGGCCGTTCTGCGCACCTATGAGGTCAACTTCCCTGAGGAGAAGAACTCCAAGCTGAAGGACATCATCCTCAACAAGTGGGTCGGCCGCGCCCTGATCGTCTGCCTGGCTCCCCTGCTGATCACCGCCATGGGCGGCGCCTTCGGCAAGATCCTCAGCAGCGCTCCCGCTCTGACTCCTCTGTCCGAGGCCATCGGCAACAGCCCCATCCCCGGCATCCTGGTGCCCTGGGCTGTGGCCGCCATCATGATGACCGCCGTGGGCTCCATGACCACCGCCGGCATGACTGCCGCCGCTATCGTGCTGCCCATGATGCCCGCTCTGGGCCTGTCTCCCCTGGCCGCTGTCATGGCCATCGGCGCCGGCACCCTGATGGGCAACCACTACAACAACTCCGGCTTCTGGGTCATGGGTCAGTTCTTCCATCTGAACAGCAAGCAGTCCCTGAAGTACGTGACACTGCCCTGCGCCGTGGCTTCCGTGATCGCTATCATCGCCATCGCTATCGTCAACGCCATCGGCCTGCTGGGCTGATCGTATCAATCGGCACTCCCTTTTCCGGGGACGCTCCGTTCGCCGGAGCGTCCCCGGTTTTACTTTCAAAAAGCGGCAATGCCGTTTTTTGAAAAAGGCTTGCAGTCTGCTGCGCGCACTCGCTTGCGGGAGACGCTCGCACACTTGCAGGCTGAGAGGTATTTTTCACCACGTACACGCCGCGGTGTAAAATGATTCCATTTCTTTCGCCGCTGCGGCGGCGAAACTCTGCAAGGCTATTGGGGAACGCTCTATGGGAGACGCGTCGTCTGCCCGTGCGTCCCCGGCTTGCAATTATCCGTGAAAGGAGAAAGGGCATGGATATGAATATCCGATTCGACAATAAGGTCGTTCTCATCACCGGCGGCAGCGCCGGCATCGGTCTGGCCACCGCGGAGCTGTTCGGCTCCCTGGGCGCCAGGGTCGCCATATGCGGCACCAAAGCGGATAAGCTGGCGCGTGCTGCCGCCGCCCTGCGTGACAAGGGCATCACTGTGTTCAGCCAGACCTGCGATGTGGCCGACTCCGCATCCCTGGCGTCCTTCGCCCGGTGTGCCGAAGCGGCTCTGGGGCCCATTGATATCTGGGTCAGCAACGCCGCCATCTATCCCCAGTACGCCATCATCGACACCGACGAGGCCCTGTGGGACAAGACCATGGCCACCAACGTCCGATCCGTCTATTCGGGGGCGCGCATCGCCTTCAGCGCCATGAAGGACCGGGGCGGCGTCATGCTGATCGCCTCCTCCTTTGCGGCCCTGTTCCCCTCCGTAGGCGGCGGCGCCTATGCAGCCAGCAAGTCCGCCGTGGCCTCCATGATCAGGACCCTGGCCGCCGAGCTGGCTCCCTACGGCATCCGTGTCAACGGTTATATCCCCGGCGTCATCGACACCGACATCAATCACGAACGCATCCTGCGGGACGGCGACTCTCTGAAGACCCCCATCGCCCTGCAGACCTTCGGCGAACCTCTGGACGTGGCCTGGGGCCTGGCCTTCCTGGCCTCGGATTACGCCCGCTACATCACCGGCGCCTCGCTGGAGATCAGCGGCGGCAAAATGGGCGTACAGAATCCTGCCCGTGCCTGGGAGGATAAGGAGACGCGGGGCTGACGCCTCGCAGAAGGGAGCTGTCATGAACGTAAAGAACAAGATCGTCGCCATCACCGGCGCTGCCGGCGGGCTGGGCGCGGGCATGGCCCGGACCCTGGCCGCCAACGGGGCGGAGGTGTGGCTGCTGGACCTGGACGGCGCCGGCGTCGAGCAGCTGGCGCAGGAGCTGTGCCGCAGCGGCGGAAAGGCCCATGGCCTGTATCTGGACGTCACCAGCCCGGAGGGCTGGCAGTCCGTCCTGGGGCAGATCGTGGACGCCTGCGGCCGTCTGGACGTGCTGGTCAACAACGCGGGCATCAACATCCGCAAGCCCATTGACGAGATGGTCAAGGACGAGTGGATGAAAATGATGGAGGTCAACACCGGCAGCGTCTTCCTGGGGACTAAATATGCCCTGCCCATCATGCGCACCCAGGGCGGCGGCGCCATCATCAACACGTCCTCCGTCTGCGGCCTCATCGGCCACAAGTACACGCCGGAGGCATACACCGCCACCAAGGGCGCCATCACCACCTTCACAAAGGCGGTGGCCTCCCGCTATGGCAAGGACGGCATCCGCTGCAACTCCATCCATCCCAGCACCGTGGAGACGGCTCTGGTGGCCAGGATGCTGCAGGACCCGGCGCGGCGTGCCGAGCGTTACGATGAGGTGCCACTGGGCCGTCTGGCCAGTGTGGACGACGTGGCCAATGCCGTGCTGTATCTGGCCAGCGACGAGGCCGCCTTTCTCAACGGCGTCAGCCTGCCCATCGACGGCGGCGTCACCTGCTATTGACAAAAAAAGAGCATGCTGCATGCTGCAGCACGCTCACAGTTCTGTCCCTGCGTGGCCTCAACGCCCCTGCAAGGCGCGGATCCCCGCACCATGTCAGGAGCCGAATATCTGGCGCGAGATCTCCCTTGCCAGGCGCTGCAGGTCCTCCAGCAGCCCGTTATCCCGCGCGTTCTGGATCCGCACCGTCATGCCGGAAACGCTGATGGCGCAGGCCACCGTGTCCGGCCCGGAGAACACCGGCACCGCCAGGCAGGAAAGGCCGATAGCGATCTCCTCGCTGTCCGTGGCGTAGCCCTGCCGACGGACCGTCTCGATCTCCCGGCGGAGCTGTTCGGCGTTGGTGACGGTGTGGATGGTCATGGTCTTCAGCGGGCCGTTCAGCACCCGCTCCTGATCCTCCGGCGGCATGTAGGCCAGGATGCACTTGCCCACACCGGTGCAGTGGAGGTCGTTGAGGGTGCCGATCTGGGTGCTGATATGGATGGAACCGGTGGCCTCCACCTTGTCAATGTAGATCACGCCGTCCCCCTGGCGCACGGCGCAGTGGACCGTCTCCCCGTACTTGCGGTTGATCTGCTCCAGATAGGGGTGGACGGTGCGGATGATGATGTTCTGCACCTTCACCGTGTTGGAAAAGCTCAGCAGCCGCAGGCCCAGGGCGTACTTCTGGTTCTCCCGGTTCTGCTGGAGGTAGCCCAGCTCCGTCAGCGTGTTCACCAGGCCAAAGGCCGTGCTCTTGTTCAGCTCCAGCGCCTGGGCGATCTCCTTGAGGCTGTGCTCGGCGCAGCCCGTCTGCTGGAACAGCTCCAGAATGGAGAACGCCCGCTCCACGGACTGAATGCTCTTTGTGGTCGACATATATCCTTTGCTCCATTTCTATTCTGTAATACAGAATAATATTTATTTTTAATTATAGATTATAGAACGAAATCTGTCAATACGCCCAAAAAAAAGGTTTTATCTTCTACATTATCGCCGAATCATTCGATATTGACAAATAAATCGCCACTCTATATAATAATTTTAGAACGCAGCTCTATATTATAGAACGAATGAGGCGTACCCGTTATCCAACATATTTAACCGACAAGGAGGCAAAAAACATGGAATTCCGCAGCAAAACGATCCTGGGCGAGGAGGACAGCGCCTTTGCCCGCTCTCTGTTCAAGTCCATGGGCTACACCGACAGCGAGCTGAGGGAGGGCAAGCCCCTCATCGGCATCGCCAACACCTGGAATACGCTGGTCCCCGGCCACTACAACCTGGACAAGGTGGCCGAGTACGTGAAGAACGGCATCTACGCCGCCGGCGGCACCCCCTGTGAGTTCGGCACCATCGCCGCCTGTGACGGCGTGGCCCAGGGCCACGAGGGCATGCACTACATCCTGCCCTCCCGCGAGATCATCTGCAACAGCGTGGAGATCATGGCTCAGGCCCACCGGCTGGACGGCCTGGTCCTGCTGGCCTCCTGTGACAAGATCGTGCCCGCTATGCTGATGGCGGCGGCCCGGCTGGACATCCCCTGCATCGTCTGCGTGGGCGGCCCCATGCTGGGCGGCATCGAGTTTGACGGCCGCAAGAGCGACCTGACCTCCATTTCCGAGGCTCTGGGCATGCTGAAGGCCGGCACCATCACCGAGTGCGAGTACGCGGCTCTGGAGAACACCGCCTGCCCCGGCTGCGGCTCCTGCTCCTTCTACGGCACCGCCAACACCATGTGCTGCGTGGCCGAGGCCCTGGGCATGTCCCTGCCTGGCAGCGCCCTGATCCCTGCAGCCTATGCCGCCCGCCTGCGCGCCTCCTTCGAGTCCGGCCGCGCCATCGTGGAGCTGTGCAAAAAGGGCATCACCGCCCGCCAGATCCTGACGCCGGAAGCCATCCGTAACGGCATCAAGGTCACCATGGCCACCTGCGGCTCCACCAACGCCGTGCTGCATCTGTCCGCCATCGCCAACGAGGCAGGCCTGAACATGAACGTGGTGGAGGAGTTTGAGGCTCTGAACAAGACCACGCCCCAGATCGCCAAGGTCAACCCCGCCGCCAAGCCTGAGATGGAGGCCTTCTACCGCGCCGGCGGCATCCCCAGAGTGCAGCAGCACCTGGGCGACATTCTGGACACCTCTGTCATGACCGTCACCGGCAAGACGCTGGCGGAGAACCTGGCGGAGTACGTGTACGAGTATCCGGAGGACCCCACCATCATCAAGACGGTGGCCGAACCCTTCTCCGCTACCGGCGGCGTGGCCGTGCTCCACGGCAACCTGTGCCCCAACACCGCCGTCACCAAGCCCGGCGCCATCGATCCCTCCATGCACCGCTTCGTAGGCAAGGCCAAGTGCTACAACAGCGAGGAGGAGGCCGAGGAGGCCATCCTGGGCGGCAAGATCCAGGCCGGCGACGTGGTGGTCATCCGCTACGAGGGCCCCAAGGGCGGCCCCGGCATGCGCGAGATGTTCAAGGCCATGAAGTACATGTACGGCGTGGGCCTGAGCAAGTCCGCCGCGCTGATCACCGACGGCCGCTTCTCCGGCACCAACAACGGCTGCTTTGTGGGCCATATCTCCCCGGAGGCCGCCGAGGGCGGACCTCTGGCCATCGTGGAGGACGGCGACGAGATCTTCATCGATGTCAACGAGGGTCGGCTGGAGCTTCACGTCTCCGACGAGGAGATCGCCGAGCGCTTCAAGACCTGGAAGCTGCCGGAGAAGCACATCCCCAACGGCTATCTCCGCCTCTACGCCAAGACCGCCACTTCCGCCGACCAGGGCGCCATCATCCGGATGTGATATCAACGCACCAGCGCGGCATGCGCCGCGCCGGTGCGCTTAACAAGGAGGAATCTTCCATGTCTGAGAAAAAGCTCATGAAAACCATGGACGGCAACGAGGCCTGCGCCACCGTTGCCTACCATTTCACCGACGTCGCCGGCATTTTCCCCATCACCCCCTCCTCTCCCATGAGCGAGAAGGTGGATGAGTGGTCCGCCGCCGGACGCAAGAACATGTTCGGCCAGAACGTAACTCTGGTGGAGATGCAGTCCGAGGGCGGTGCCGCCGGCGCCCTCCACGGCGTTGCCGAGGCCGGCGCCATGGCCACCACCTTCACCTCTTCCCAGGGTCTGCTGCTGATGATCCCCAACCTGTACATTATGGCCGGCCACCGGATGCCCGCCGTGTTCCACGTGGCGGCCCGCTCCGTGGCCCAGCACGCCAACAACATCTTCGGCGACCACCAGGACGTGATGAGCTGCCGTGCCACCGGCATCACCATGATGTCCACCGCCTCCGTCCAGGAGGTCATGGATCTGACCGCCGTGGCCCATCTGACCACCGTCAAGACCCGTGTGCCCTTCATGCACTTCTTCGACGG
>DGHJ01000086.1:7029-9524 GCA_002392625.1 Oscillospiraceae bacterium UBA3851 | reverse complement strand
GACGGCTTCCGCACCTCCCACGAAATCCAGAAGATCGAGGTCATCGACCTGGATAAGGTGGGCGCCCTCATGGATAAGGACGCGCTGGCCGCCTATCACAACATTGCCATGAACCCGGAGCACCCGGTCATGCGCACCACCGTCCAGGGCCCGGACGTGTACTTCCAGTCCCAGGAGGCCAACAACGCCGCCTACAACCGGATCCCCGGCATTGTTGAGGGCTACATGCAGAAGATCAACGAGATCACCGGCCGGGACTACCACATCTTCAACTACTACGGCGCGCCCGACGCCGAGCGGGTCATCGTGCTGATGGGCTCCGCCTGCGAGGCCGCCCGTGAGGTGGTGGATTATCTGAACCAGCGCGGCGAAAAGGTTGGCATGCTGCAGATCCACCTGTTCCGCCCCTTCGATATTCAGTATTTCCTGAGCCAGATCCCCAAGACGGTCAAGTATATCACCGCCATGGACCGCTCCAAGGAGCCCGGCGCCATCGCCGGCGCCGTGTATCTGGACACCGTGGCCGCCTACGCCAATGACAAGAACGCCCCCACCATCTACGGCGGCCGCTACGGTCTGGCCTCCAAGGACGTGACCCCCGCCCAGATCAAGGCCGTGTTCGACAACATGAAGGCCAACCAGCCCAAGACCATGTTCACCATCGGCGTCAAGGACGACGTGACCCACCTGAGTCTGGACGTCCATGAGCCCCTTATCACCGAGAGCGCCGACACCGTGTCCTGCAAGTTCTGGGGCCTGGGCTCCGACGGCACCGTGGGCGCCAACAAGAACTCCGCCAAGATCATCGGCGACTACGCCGGCATGTACACCCAGGCGTACTTTGAGTACGACTCCAAGAAGTCCTACGGCATTACCAAGAGCCACCTGCGCTTTAGCAAGGACCCCATCCGCTCCACCTATCTCATCAAGGCGGCGGACTTCCTGGCCTGCCACGCCCAGTCCTACATCACCCGCTACGACATGATCCACGAGATCAAGGACGGCGGCACCTTCCTGCTGAACACCTCCTGGACCGAGGCCGAGCTGGAGTCCAAGCTGCCCGGCGACGTGAAGAAGTACATCGCCGACCACAACGTGCAGTTCTACATCGTGGACGCCAACCGCATCGCCCGCGAGCTGGGCCTGGGCAACCACGCCAACATGATCCTGCAGTCCGCCTTCTTCAAGCTCTCCGGCGTCATGCCGGTGGAGGAGGCCGTCCAGCACATGAAGGAGGCCGTGCAGAAGACCTACGCCAAGAAGGGCGAAAAGGTGGTCAATATGAACATGGCCGCCGTGGACGCCGGCGTCAACAGCCCGGTGAAGGTCAACGTGCCCGCATCCTGGTCCCAGGCCGCCGACGAGCGTACTGTGGACGAGACGCTGCCCGACGTGGTGAAGAACGTGGTGGTGCCCTGCAACCGCCAGCGCGGCGACGATCTGCCCGTCTCCGCCTTCGTAGGCTATCAGGACGGCACCTATCCCCTGGGCACCTCCAAGTACGACAAGCGCGGCATCGCCGCCACCCTGCCCAGTTGGGATCCCACCAAGTGTTTGCAGTGCAACCAGTGCACCTTCGTCTGCCCCCACGCCGCCATCCGCGCCTATCTGGTGGATGAGGCGGAGGCCCAGGCGGCTCCCGCCGGCTTCGAGATGGTGGACGCCAAGGGCGCTGCGGGCCTCAAGTACCGTCTGCAGGTCAGCACCATGGACTGCACGGGCTGCGGCTCCTGCGCCGCCTCCTGCCTGGCCAAGGACAAGGCCCTGACCATGAAGCCGGTGGACGACACCATGTACGATGAGACCAACTGGAATTACGCCCTGTCCCTCAGCGACAAGCCCGGCGTGTTCAACCGCAAGACCCTGAAGGGCAGCCAGTTCCACCAGCCCCTGGTGGAGTTCTCCGGCGCCTGCGCCGGCTGCGGCGAGACCCCCTATGCCAAGCTCATCACCCAGCTCTACGGCGAGAAGACCTACTGGGTCAACGGCGTGGGCTGCTCTCTGGCCTGGGCCGGCGCTTTCCCGTCCCTGCCCTACACCAGGAACAAGGAGGGCCGCGGCCCCGCCTTCTACGGCACGCTGTTTGAGGATCAGGCCGAGAACGGCCTGGGTATGGTGCTGGCCGTCAAGCAGCGCCGCGGCGCCGCCAGGCTGAAGGTGGAGACTCTGCTGCCCCTGGTGGGCGGCACCGAGCTGGAGACCGCCATCAACAATTGGCTGGCCACCTTCGACGATCTGGACGCCAACGATCCCGCCTCCCGCGCCCTGGTGGCCGCTCTGGAGAGCGCACAGCTCACCGGCGAGGCGAAGGATCTGGCCGACGCCATCCTGCTGGACCGCGACCAGCTGAGCAAGAAGGTGGTCTGGCTCTTCGGCGGCGACGGCTGGGCCTACGACATCGGCTACGGCGGATTGGACCACGTGATGGCCTCCGGCGAGGACATCAACGTCTTCGTGGTGGACACCGAGGTGTACTCCAACACCGGCGGCCAGTC
>DGHJ01000086.1:6789-6974 GCA_002392625.1 Oscillospiraceae bacterium UBA3851 | reverse complement strand
CAGTCCTCCAAGGCCACGCCCGTGGGCGCCTCCGCCAAGTTCGCCGACGGCGGCAAGAAGACCGCCAAGAAGGACCTGGGCCGGCTGATGATGACCTATCCCAACGTGTATGTGGCCTCTGTGGCCATGGGCGCCAACCCCGGCCAGCTGATGAAGGCTGTCACCGAGGCCGTGGAGCATAAGGG
>DGHJ01000086.1:284-6709 GCA_002392625.1 Oscillospiraceae bacterium UBA3851 | reverse complement strand
GCCCCCTGCATCAACCACGGCATCAAGGCCGGCATGAACAACGTGCAGGCCGAGATGAAAAAGGCGGTGGACTGCGGTCTGTGGCCCCTGTACCGCTACAACCCCGACAAAAAGGAGAAGCCCTTCTCCCTGGACTACAAGCAGCCCAGCCGCCCCGTTATGGACTTCCTGAACGGTGAGGTGCGCTACGCCGGTCTGACGGTCAAGTACCCGGAGACCGCCGCGAAGCTGTTTGCCGAGGCTCAGCGCCAGGCCGATGAGCGCTATAAGACCTACGTGCGGCTGGAAAAGAGCTACAACGAGGCGTAACGCCTCCGAAAACTGACGTTATCCGGATTTCCCCCTCCATTTCGGCCCGCACGGCGGGGCATCAGCTCCCGCCGTGCGGGCCGAAACACAATCCGACAAATCAAGGAGGCTCCTATGCCGAAAATCATCGTGCCCGTGGTGACCGTGTTCGACAGGAACGGCAAGCCGGACCACGAGGCTAACAAAAAGGTCATCGACTTTCTGCTCCGGTACCCGCTGGACGGCATTCTGGTGCTGGGCTCCACCGGCGAGTTCACCGAACTGTCCGCGGCGGAAAAGCGGGACTTCCTGCAATTCTACGCCGACTATGTGAATGGCCGGACGGCGCTGTACGCCGGCACCGGCAGCCTCAACTTCCACGACACGCTGGAGCTGTCAAACGCCGTCTACGCCATGGGCTACCGGGCGCCGCTGGTCATCGGTCCCTACTACTACGGCCTGGATCAGGAGCACATCTTCACCTATTACGACACTCTGGCCCGGCAGCTGAAGGGCGACATGTATATCTACAACTACCCGGCCCGCAGCGGCCACTCTGTTTCTGCCGACACGGTGCGCCGCCTGGCGTCGGCCAACCGGAACATCGTGGGCATGAAGGACACCGTCAATGAGCCGGGCCACACCAACAGCGTCTGCCGGGCTATGGAGGGCACGGGCTTTCAGGTCTACTCCGGCTTCGACGACCAGTTCCTCTACAATCTCGCCGCCGGCGGCTGTGGCTCCATCGGCGGCCTTGCCAACGTCGTACCCGACATCTGGTGCGATCTGATCCGCTCCGTGCGGGAAAAGCGCTTTGACCGGGTGATAGCTCTGGCCCGCCTGCTCCACCGGCTGATGCCGATCTACGACATGGGCTCCAGCTGCTCGCTGCTGTTCAAAAAGCTGATGGTGGTGCGGGGTGTGGACATTGCCCCCAACGCCATTTTCCCCTTCAACGAGTCCGACGACCGGGCCTTCGCCGCAGTCCGCGGCCTGCTGGCCGATGTGCTGGCGGCCTACGCCGCCATGGAGAAATGATCCCCGTCCCCTTTCCACAACCCATCAAACTGACATATCAGGAGGAATACGACCATGTGTAAAATCGGTTTCATCGGCCTGGGCATCATGGGCAAGCCCATGGCAAAGAACCTGCTCAAGGGCGGCTGCGACGTGACGGTCACGGACCTGAACAGCGCCGCCGTGGCGGAGCTGGAGGCCCTGGGCGCCGCCTCCGGCACCTATGCCGACATCGCCGAGCGGTGCGACTGCATCATGATGATCCTGCCCACGGCGGCCATCGTGCAGGACGTGATCTTCGGTGACAACGGTCTGGCCGCCCATCTGCATCCGGGCCAGGTGGTGTGCGACCTGTCCAGTGTCACCCCCGGCGACTCCCGCCTGTGCTACGAACGGCTGCGCGAGCTGGGCGTGGGCTTCGTGGACGCTCCCGTCTCCGGCGGTGAGCCCGGCGCCATTGCCGGCACACTGGCCATCATGTGCGGCGGCGACCAGGCGGACTTTGACAAGCTGCTGCCCGCCTTTCGGTGCATGGGCTCCAGCGCCCTGCTGATCGGCGGCCCCGGCGCCGGGTCCGTGACGAAGCTGGCCAACCAGATCATGGTCAATCTGAATATCGCCGCCGTGTCCGAGGCGCTGGTGCTGGCCGCCAAGGCCGGCGTGGATCCCATGAAGGTCTACAAGGCCGTCCGGGGCGGTCTGGCCGGCAGCACCGTTCTGGACAACAAGGCTCCTATGATGTGTGCCCGGAATTTCAAGCCCGGCGGCACCATCAAGGTCAACCACAAGGACATCAAAAACGTGCTGGCCACCGCTCACGAGCTGGACGTCCCCCTGCCCCTCACCGCCCAGCTCTTCGAGATCCAGCAGGCGCTGAAGGTGTCCGGTCACTTCATGGACGACCACGCCGGCTACGTCCAGTATTTTGAGCAGCTGGCGGGCGTCGTCGTGAAGAGCGACGAGGCGGCGGACTGAGAGGGGGCGGAGCCTGTGGAAGAGACGATTCGTGCCTCCGTTCTGACAAGCTATCCCCCTGTAGACGAGCAGGCGGTGGACGCCCTGCTCCGCCGGGAGATCGAGGCCGACCCCACCCATTTCATCGTCCTGGATGACGACCCCACCGGGGTCCAGACGGTCCATGACGTGACGGTGTACACCGACTGGTCCGTGGAAAGTCTCAAGGCGGGCCTGCGGGAGGACAACAAGCTTTTTTACGTTCTGACCAACAGCCGCGGCCTCACCGTGGACGAGACCACCGCAGTACACCGTGAGATCGCCGCCAACGCGGCCCTGGCGTCCCGCGAGACGGGTGTGCCGTACCTCTTCATGAGCCGCAGCGACTCCACCCTGCGGGGCCACTTCCCCCTGGAGACGGATCTGCTGCGCCAGGGCATGGAGGCCGACGGCATGACCGTAGACGGCGAGGTCCTGTGCCCCTTCTTCAAGGAGGGCGGCCGCTACACCGTGGGCAACACCCACTACGTCCGCTACGGCGACGAGCTGGTGTCCGCCGCACAGACGGAGTTCGCCAGGGACCGCACCTTCGGCTACACCCATTCCGACCTGCCCGCCTATATTGAGGAGAAGACCGGAGGCGCCTACCGCGCTGCAGGCGTCACGTGCATCTCCCTGGAGGAGCTGCGCACCCTGGACTATGACGGCATTGCCGCCAGGCTGGAGCAGGTCAGCGGCTTCGGCAAGGTGGTGGTCAACGCCGTGGACTACTGCGACGTGAAGATCTTCGCTGTGGCCCTGTACCGGGCCATGGCAAAGGGTAAGCGCTTCCTGTTCCGCACGGCGGCCGGCCTGGTGAAGGTGATGGGCGGCATCAGCGATATCCCCCTGCTCAGGCGCGCCGACATGGTGAAGACCGCTTCGGAAAACGGCGGCGTCGTGGTGGTGGGCAGCCATACCGCCAAGACCACCCGGCAGCTGGAGGAGCTGCTGACGCTGCCCTGCGTGACCCCCATCGAGTTCAACAGCGATCTGGTGCTGGAGGGTGACGAGGTCCTCTCCGCCGAGGTGGACCGCTGCGTGGCCGCCGAGGAGGCGGTCATCCGCGCCGGCAGAGTGGCGGTGTGCTTCACCCGCCGCAAGCTGCTGACGCTGGCGGGCGACACGCCGGAGAGCGCCCTGCAGCGCTCCGTGAAGATCAGCCGCGGCGTGCAGGACCTGGTGGGCCGGCTGCATATCACCCCCGCCTTCGTCATCGCCAAGGGCGGCATCACCTCCAGCACCGTGGGCACCGAGGCCCTGGGCGTGAAGCGGGCCAACGTGCTGGGCCAGATCCGCCCCGGCATCCCCGTGTGGCAGACCGGGCCGGAGAGCAAGTTCCCAGGCATCCCCTACGTGATCTTCCCCGGCAACGTGGGCGACGCCCAGACCCTTCGGGAGGCCGTGGAGATCCTGACCGCCGCTGACTGATGCAAGAGCGGGACATATCCGCAAAAAAGTGAATTCCTTTTTATGGACACGGGGCCGCAGCAAAAAACGCTGCAGCCCCATCTGTTCTGCTGCGCCATCTGGCGCAGGCACTTCCATAAAAACTGTATATGATTTGGCTTTTCCGGGGTTCATTTCCCATTCTGCTTATGTTATAATGTGAAAAAGGGGGAGAGCCTATGTTACACTGCATCTCCGTCAGCAATATGCGGGAGAGCGACCGGCTGACCATTGAGAAATACGTGCCCAGCCGCACGCTCATGTACCGGGCTGCCATGGGCGTCTATCTGGCCGCGAAATGGACGGGCCGTATCGACATTGCCGTCGGCTCCGGCAACAACGGCGGAGACGGCTACGCGCTGGCCTATATCCTGAAACGAAACGGCATCGACAGCCGCATCGTCGCACTCAGCGACAAGCGGTCGGAGGACGGCGCGTTTTTCGCGGAAAAGGCGGCGTCGCTTGGTGTGAAGGAGGTTCCCTTTACATCCGGCTGTTTTGCAGGCTGTGACGTGATCGTTGACTGTCTGCTCGGCACCGGCTTCAAGGGCGCCTTGCGGCAGAGCTACGCCCAGGCCATCCGGGAGATCAACGGCAGCGGCGCGTTCGTTGTCAGCGTGGATATCAACAGCGGTATGGACGGCGACACGGGTCTTGCGGTGACGGCGGTGCGGTCCGACCTCACCGTGACCGTCGGATTTGTCAAAAACGGGCTAATTACCCCGGACGCCGGGAACTGGATCGGCCGGCTGGTGTGCGCCGATATCGGCATCGTGCTGGACCGGGAGGAGAACAGGATCTGCTCCGAATCGGAGTGGAGCGACAGCTGCGCGGACCGGGCAAACTGTTTCCTCTCCCCCGCCTGGCTGGACATGAACACGGTCAACACCGCCGGGTATGAGCCGGCGTAGTCAAGGAGGCTGTACATGATCTATACAGAGATGACGAATCGGGCCGCAAAGCTGGCCTATGAGGCCCATCAGGGGCAGTACGACAGGAGCGGCCTTCCCTATGTTTTTCATCCGTTTCATCTGGCTGAACAGATGGAGACCGAGGAGACCGTGACCGCCGCCCTGCTCCACGACGTGGTGGAGGACACGGATTACACGCTGGAGGATCTGCGGGCCATGGGCTTTCCCGACGCCGTGCTGCAGGCTCTCGCCCTGCTGACCCACGATCCGGCCGTGCCGTACATGACGTACGTGGAGCGGCTGAAAAACAACCCAATCGCAAGGGCTGTAAAGCTCGCCGACCTAAGGCACAACAGCGATCTGTCCCGGCTTACGGTGGTAACGGAAAAGGACCTGGCACGGGTGGAAAAATACCGGAAGGCCATGAAAATATTGATGCAAGGAGAATGAATCATGCGAATTGCAGTCACGTATGAAAACGGTGAGGTTTTCCAGCACTTCGGCCACACCGAGACGTTCAAGATCTACGACGTGGAAAACGGTCAGGTGATCTCCTCCGAGATCATTGACGCCAACGGCAGCGGGCACGGCGCTCTGGCCTCCCTGCTGGCCGACCGGAAGATCGACATGCTGATCTGCGGCGGCATCGGCGGCGGCGCGCAGACCGCCCTGGCGGAGCGCGGCATTGCACTCTGCTCCGGCGCATCCGGCAGCGCCGATCAGGCGGTGGACGCCTACCTACGGGGCCAGCTGGTCAGCTCCGGGGTGAATTGCGACCATCACCACGGCGAGGAGCACGCCTGTGGCGATCACGGCTGCCACGAGGGCGACTGCCACAGCGGCGGCTGCCAGGACTGCCGGCCCCGGTTTACCGTGGAGGGCAGAAACGCCGGCAAGAAGTGCCGAGTCCACTACCGCGGCACCTTCAACGACGGCACGCAGTTCGACTCCTCCTATGACCGGGGGGAGACGCTGGATTTCATCTGCGGCACCGGCATGATGATTCCCGGCTTTGACGCGGCGGTGGCCAACATGGCGGTGGGCGAGACCGTCCAGATCCACCTGCTGCCGTCGGAGGCTTACGGAGAGATCGATCCCAACGCCGTCTTCACAGTGGAGATCGCCGCCGTTCCGGGATCCGAGGCGCTCTCCGTCGGTGAGGAGGTCTATCTGCAGAATATCTACGGGCAGCCCTTCTCGGCCAGGGTCGTGGCCAAGGATGAAACGACGGTCACCTTTGACGCCAACCACGAGATGGCCGGCAAAGAGCTGAACTTCACCATTGAGCTGGTGGAGACCACGGAGGCATAAAGGACGATCCGGGCGCAGCGGAAAAGTCCGGATTCCGAGTTATGTCAACTTCCAAACAGGAGAAAAACAAATGGAACGACCCATCGTAAGGGACCCCATCTTTCTTTCGCAGAAATCCGCGCCGGCCACAGCGGAGGATCTGTCCGTGGCGAAGGACCTGCTGGACACGCTGATCGCCCATAAGGACAGCTGCGTCGGCATGGCCGCCAACATGATCGGCGTCGCCAGGCGCATCATTGCTTTTGACAGCGGCGGCGCGTACATGGTGATGCTCAATCCGGAGCTCGTGAAAATGAGCGGCCCGTACGAAGCCCAGGAGGGCTGTCTGTCTCTGTCGGGTGTGCGGAAGGCAAAACGGTATCGTTCCATAAAAGTGCGGTATCAAAACGAGGCCATGCAGGTCCGTCTGAAAACGTTTACGGACTTCCCCGCCCAGATCATCCAGCACGAGATCGA
>DGHJ01000086.1:0-241 GCA_002392625.1 Oscillospiraceae bacterium UBA3851 | reverse complement strand
GCACGAGATCGACCACTGCAACGGTATTCTGATCTGACCTTGTGTTTTGGCATCCGGGAGGGTTTGAATCAGATCGGCGCGTTCCTGGTCCCGTTCTGCTGTACCCGGTCATGCTGTTCCGAGAGGACGGGACCGCCTACCTGGTCTGTTCCGCCTGTTTCGCCGCGCTGGGCATCCCCGGCGCCGTCACGCTTACATTCAGTTTCTTATACCAACAGGGCTGCGGCGTTTCGCCGCAGCC
>DGHJ01000105.1 GCA_002392625.1 Oscillospiraceae bacterium UBA3851 | reverse complement strand
CAATGGCCTGGGCCATCATGGTGGCGTCCTTGGACTGCCACACGCCGTTCAGGTCCGCGTCGCCCTTGATGGCCACGATGACCGTCACGTCGGCGTCCGTCACCGTCACGGTGAAGCTGTGGCTGTCGCCCTCCGTGGTGCACGCCAGCCTGGTGTAGGTGCCGTCGCCGTTGTCGATGGCCACCACGCAGGGATTGGTGCAGCTCACGGTGAAGGTCACGTCGCCGCTGTAAAGCTGCGTAGCCACGATGCTGGTGCTTGCGTTGCTGTTGGTGTAGTCGGTCACGATAATATGATACCCCGTGATCTCCAGCTTGGGGAGCACCACCTCACGGATCTGGGTCTCAAAGGCCTCGTTCTCGAACACGGCGGTGTACAGGCCCTTGCCCTTCTCGGTGGTGGTGGGCTCTTGGATGACCGTGTAGGTGGCCGTCACCGTCTCGGTCTCCAAGTGGCTCTCGTCACGCTGGCAGATGCGCTCAGCGGTGCACTTCCAGCCGTTGTTCTCCTCGGCCCACACGTAGGCAGGCTCGCCCCAGTCGTGACCCAGAGCGGCCACGGTCACGGTGTTCCGGCTGATCTCCGCGCCGCACACGGTGCAGTACACCACCTCGTCGTAGCTGCCGGCCATCTCACAGGTGGGCGCCACGTTGTTCTCGATCACAGTCTCACCGGGGGTGTGGCCCGTGGCGGGGATGGCCTCGGTCTTGGTCTGGGTCTCGAAGATCGGATTCTCGAACGCAGCGGTGTAGGTCCGCACGCCCTCCGCCTCGCAGGTGGCGGCGGTGGTGATCTCGGCGGTGGTGTTCACCGTCTCCGTCTCCACGTGGCTTGCGTCACGCTGGCAGACCCGCGTAGCGGTCACGGTGCTGTTGTCCGCGGCCCACTCGTAGGTGGGAGCGCCCCAGTTGTGGCCCACAGCCTCGGTGACCACGGTCTTGGTCTGGGTCTCAAAGGCAGGATTCTCGAACGTGGCGGTGTAGATTACCTCGCCGGCATCCTCGCAGGTGGCGGCGTTGGTCTCCTGGGTGGTGGTCACCGTCTCGGTCTCCACGTGGCTTGCGTCGTTGGCGCAGACCCGCGTGGCCGTCACGGTGCTGTTGTCCTCAGACCACACGTAGGCAGGCTCGCCCCAGTTGTGGCCGATGGCGGCAACCGTCACGGTGTTCCGGCTGATCTCCGCGCCGCACACGGTGCAGTAGACCACTTCGTCGTAGCTGCCGGCCTCGGTGCAGGTGGGCGCCACGTTGTTCTCGATCACGGTCTCGCCGGGGGTGTGGCCCGTGGCGGGGATGGCCTCGGTCCTGGTCTGGGTCTCGAAAGCGGTGTTCTCGAACGTGGCGGTGTAGGTCCGCACGCCGGCCTCCTCGCAGGTAGCGGCGGTGGTGGTAACGGCAGCCGTGGCCGTCTCAGTCTCCACGGCCCCGCAATCGGCGCAGACCCGCGTGGCCGTCACGGTGCTGTTGTCCTCAGCCCACACGTAGCTGACCGCCCCGAAGGCGTGGGCCGCGAAGTAGACCTTGACCACCACGTCGTCGTTGGGCATCACGAAGGTCATGGTCTCCTCGTCCCAGCCGGCGTCGATGGGCTCAATGTCGTCCTCCCCCGCGCCGGTTTTCCGATAAATCTCCGTGCGGTCGTAGTGATAGCCGTCGCCCGGCGTGGCCGTGACGGTCACGGTGGCGGTGTAGTCGGGGGCGGCGGGGTCGATGGCGGCGGTGCCGTTGCCGACGGTGACCACGGCGGCGGTGTGCAGCTTGGAGATGTAGAAGTAGCCGCCCTCATGGAAATCGTTCCAATAGCCGCCCGCCGGGCGGAAGTACACGTTCACGTCGCCGCTGGTGCCGTAGACCACGGTGTAGTTGCTGCCGGCGGGATACCAGGTGAGGATGCTGCCGCCCTCGGTGCGGGCCACCTTCAGCTCATCGCCCACGGCCAGTGTGGCGGCGAGCATATACTCGCCGGCCGCGGCGGCGTTGGGCGTGAAGGCATAGGCCTCGTCCACGCTCCAACCCGTCATGGAGCCGACCAGATAATAGGCCATCTCCACTTCCTTGACCTGGGCGGCAAAGGCCTCACCCTCGAACGCGGCGGTGTAGATCGCCCTGTCGCCGTCCTCGGTACGCACGGCGGTGACGGTCTCGGTCTCGGTATGGGAGGCGTCGGTCAGGCAAATACGCTTGGCGGTGCACGCCCAGCCGTCGCCGTCCTTGGCCCACTCATAGGTGGGCTGGCCCCAGTCGTGGCCGGTGGCGGGGATCACCACGTTCTTCTGATAGTCGTCGTAGTAGTCGGCGTCGGTCTGGCTGCACAGGCAGTAGCGGTAGCCCAGACCGGGCTCCGTGCAGGTGGGCTCGTGGCCCTCGTAGGGCACGTAGGTGTAGGTGTGGGTGTGGATGGGGCGCCCGCCGTCGGCGCCGGTGTCCGTATAGTACGAAAGCGTATGGAACCGGTCGCCGGGATCGCCTGCGCTGTTGATCTGAGCCTGGATCACGGAGTAGGTGTCCATGAAGTGGGGCTCGGTGAGCTTGGAGGCGTAGGAGATCAGGCTCTGCTTGTCGAAGTCGAACTTGTCGGCCAGCTTGTTGCTGGTCAGATAGTTCCAGCCGCCGCCCAGGGTGTTGCCCTGGGCCACCTGCACCAGGAGCTCCACCAGCACCTGCAGGCAATAGGCCGGGGTCTCGCAGATGCCGTTGTTCCAGTAGCTGTATTTCTTCAGGCGGATGGCATAGTCATTGTACCCGCTCTCAGTGGGACCGGTGATAAAGTTTCCTTTGGGCTTGAAGGTGGTGCTCTGGTAATTGCCTACGGTCTCGCCGGTGTGGGTGTGGCCGCAGTGGTACACATACACCTCCCGCCAGCCCAGGATCTTGCCGGGGTTATCGCGGTCAGCATTCTCACCGGTGATGCAGATGAACTTGCCCAGCAGGGTACTCATGTCGCTGGCGGTGAGATACTTGCCGTCGTAATCCTCGCCGGTGGCCGTCTTGATCTGGGAGGCGTACTGGGAGGCGTCCACCGTGGCGGTCTTGCCGTAGCGGGTGAAGCCCCACTCTGTCATGGGCAGCATGGGGATGAAGTCGTTGGCGTTGACCAGGTTGAAGATGCAGTCGTACTTCTCCGCCGAGGCCTCGGTGTTGGCGGTGTTGTAGGGCGCGGCGAAGGTGTAGTCGAAGACCCGCTCCCCCTCGTCGATAAGGTAGGAGCCCATCAGGTTGGCCACGGCGGCGCCGCGGGAGTGCCCGGTGAGCCAGTAGGTCAACGTGGCCTCAGGCTCGGCGTCCAGGGCGGGCTGCACGTACGGTTCCAGGTAGTAGGTCTTCAGGTAGTTCATCAGCCGGGTGGCGCACACGTCGAAGCCCCGGTGATTGGTCTTGCGGGTCCAGTCGTCGTTTTTCTGGCGGGGGCTCTTGCCGGCCACGGAGTCGTACTCATCAAAGAACCGCACCAGATCGCCCATGTGGAAGTTGGAGCTCCACTCCTCGGCGGAGGTGGAGTCGGTGCCCCGGACCCAGATGGCCACGATGACCTCCGTCTCGCCGTTGTAGGTGACGGTGCGGTGGCCCATCACCACCTCGCACAGGTCGTCGTCGCCGTAGGAGTCCAGGGTGTAGTCCACCACGTCCTCAAAGCCCAGCACCTGCATCAGCTCCATGCCGTCCACCTTGGAGGCGGTGCCGCCGGCCCAGGTCTGGGCGGTGTTATAGGTGAAGTAGGCGTTGGTATAGCCCGGATCGTAATAGGCCAGGGCCGCGCCCATGACGGACACGGAGGCCAGCTCCGGGTGATACACGGTGTTGTCCCCGAAGAAGTTGCGGAAATCCACCGTAAAGCTGACGGTGGTGGTGCCGTCGTGGCCGCTCTTCAGCTTGCCGGTGAATACGTTGCTGTTGGGCGCTGCGTCGTACTGGTCGGGGATGCCGTCAAAGTCGGAGTCCACCAGCTGTTCCGCTCCCAGCATCACGTCGCCGTTTCCGGCGGCCCAGACCACGTCGCTCAGGCCCATGGAGAAGATCAGCACCACAGCCAGCAGTGCGGAGAGCCATTTCTTCATTTTCCTCACGCGATTCACCTCTCTCGATCAGTGTGGGGCGGGGATTCCCGCTTACCCAGTTTATTATACTATACCGCTAAAGAGCCCGTCAAGCACAAAAGCCCCCGTCGTCTCTTATCATTGCGTTTCACGTTGTCCTTGCGGTCCACATTGTTATCGCGAGCCGGTGACCGACGCCCCGTGCCACCCCCGTCATTGCGAGGCCAGTGCACACACTGGCCGTGGCAATCCGTCGCCCGCCCGCCCCCCGTCACCCCGTAGGGGGCGGCGTCCCCGACGCCCCGTCCCCTCCCGTCATTGCGAGCCGCCGCAGGCGGCGTGGCAATCCGCATCCCCCGTTCCCCGCCCCCCACCCGCCAAAAACGCCGCCCCGTCTCAGTAGACGGAGCGGCGCTCGATATGCTTCGTTTTCACTCAATCCTTCACGTGCCGATCAGCGTCCAGCAGCGGCTGATTGCCGTCCTTCATGTCGATGGCATCCCAGCCCTCCTGCGTGCCGTTGTAGTAGACGTTGGCGAGGCAGACGCAGCCCCCGAAGGCATTTTCCCCGATGGTCTTCACACCGCTGCCCATGTGGACGGTGGACAGCCACCGGCAGGAAAAGGCCCACGGTCCGATGGCCGTAACGCTGTCGGGGATCGTCGCCTCTTCCAGTCTGGTGCATTCTGAAAATGCTTCGGCGGGGATCTCCTTCACCCCTGCCGGAATGGTGATCTCCGTCAGCTCACCGCACCCTTTGAAGGCCTCCTCGCCGATAGTCGTCAGGCCCTCCGGCAGCGTCACCGAATTTATGTGGGCACAGCCCCGGCAGGCGCCGGGGGCAATGGTCTTGACGGAGTCCGGCACCTTCAGCTCTCCGGCGTATCCTTCCGGAACGAACAGCAGCTCCGTCTTGCTTCTGTTGTACACCGCGCCGTCCACGGAGGAGTAGACGCTGTTGCCCCCCATCACCCGGACGGCACACAGACATTCGCAGTCGGAAAAGGCCCCGGTCCCGATACTCTTGACCCCGGCCGGTATCGTCACGGTGCTGTAGATTGGCACCTGAAAGCCGAACGTGAAGGCATGGTCGCCGATGGAGGTGAGGGTGTCGGGCATGTAGATCTCGCTGAGATATTCGAGATGGGCAAAGGCGTAGCTGCCCACGCGGGTCACGCCGGAGCCGATCACCACACGGGTTACGTAGTTGTCGGTCCAGACAGGCCAGTCCTCCTCCCCATAATCTGGGATGGGGCCGCTGCCGGCGACGGCGATCTGACGAAAATGTATGCCCTTCTCATTCATCGTCCAGTACAGGCCGCCGCCCAGCTTCTTGTCGCAGGAGTATAGGTTGGCGTTCCCGGAATAGGCCGTGCCGCCGCCATTGGTCACGGCGCAGCGGTAGAAATAGCCGTTTCTCTCCTTGGTGGCCTTCACGGTCAGCTCCGGGCCGTTGATGCCGCCGTAGCCCTCCGTTCCGGCGGGGATATTCTTCCAGGGCCACTCCGCCAGATTGGTCTTCTCCTCGTTCGCCAGGCTGTACTGCCACTGGTATTGCAGGTTGCTGCCCTCCGCCTTAACGGAGAACCGGGCCGTCTCGTTGAGGATCACGGCCTGCTGGGCCGGGTTGGCGGTGACGGTGGGCTGGGGGACCGCCGGATCGGGCGCAGGCTCCGGCGTCGGCTCGACCGCAGGCTCAACGGTCGGCTCCGGCGCCGTTCCCTGCTCCGTCTGCCCGTCCTCCGGCGCCGGCTCCGTCGGTTCCGTCGGCTCCGTCCCGTCGTCGGGAGCGGGATCGTCCCCCTCCCCCGGCTCCGCCGGATCGGTCCCCGGTTCTTGCGGCGCCGCCGGATCGGTCCCGTTCGGCTCCGCCGGGGCGTCCGTCGGCTCCGTCGGCTCCGTCGGCTCCGCCGGGGCGTCCGTCGGCTCCGGCTGCGTGGGACTTTGCCCGGCCTGCTGCGTCTCCTCCCCCGGCGTCCCGGCCGGGTCACGCAGCAGCGCCGCCGGCCACCGGAGGAGCACCGCCGTCAGCAGCAGCGCCGCCAGCAGGCAGGCCGTCGCCGGCAGAGCGAAAGCCCGCCGCCGTCCCCTCTTTCCCGTCCCGGTGCCAATGGGCTCCGCATGCTGCATCATGCCGCAGGCCAGGCAGAAGTTCTGCCCCTCCCGCAGCGGCCCGCCGCAGTATTTGCATTTGTTCACCATTTCATCAACGCCTTTCTCAGCTCCGCGGCGGAGGCGTAGCGGTCCTCCGGGCTGGTCTGGAGGCAGCGCCGGATGATCCGACCCGGCTGGCCCTCCCGGTATTGCTTCGCTGTGGGGTGCTCGTGGGCCAGCAGCACGTTCAGCAGCACGCCGAAGGAGTAGATGTCCGTCCGCGCGTCGGTGCGGTTGAAGCCGAACTGCTCCGGCGCGGCGAAGCCCACGGTGCCCAGCAGAGCGGTCTCCGGGGGCCGGTCCTCGCCGAAGACGGTGGCGATGCCGTAGTCGATGAGCCGGGCGGTGCCGTCGGGCGTCACGATGACGTTCTCCGGCTTCAGGTCCTTGTGTACGATCTCCAGGGAGTGGAGCGCGATCAGCCCGTCGCAGATATCCAGCGCCAGGCGTCGCACGGCGCCGGCTGCAGGCGGCGCGTCGCCCAGGATCAAGTCCAGTGACCGGCCCGGCACGTACTCCAGCAGCACCGCCGGCGCCTGGTCGTCCTCGATCACGTCATATACCTGGGCCAGGTTGGGGTGCGTGCGCCCCACCAGCCGCCGGTATACGGACAGGTCGTCCTCCTCCGCCAGGCTGCGGCACAGGAGCGGCGCCCCCGTCTCCTTGTGCCGGTAGAGGATCTTGCCCCGTCCCAGGCGGGAGATCTCGTCATAATACTTGCCGAGCTGTTGCTCCAGCTCTTCCCGTCCGGACATTCGACTCACCTCCTGTTTTCTTTATCATAGGGTCGCCGGGTGAAAAAGTCAAGGAAAACAGCTGTCCCGGACCGGCGCCGTCCCGGTTTTTCCTTTCATCGTCCCATTTGAAAAAAAATTCCAAAATTGGGCCGCCGGCCCACCACTTTTGGAAAATATCGTGTATAATCAGTGATAAGAAATAAGAGGAGGCGTCAGCATGAAGAGAGAGAGCAAGACCGACATGCTGTTCCGTGAGCTGAGCAGCGTGAGCAATATCCGTGATTACTTCAACCGCAACGAGACTTCAATGATCACCGGCGATCTGCCCACGCGGCTGCAGGCACTGATCGACGAGCTGGGCATCAACCGCAGCGAGCTGGCGGTCCGCTGCGGGCTGGACCGCTATTACGTGTATGACATTTTCCGCGGCCGGAAGCTCCCCGGCTCCAACAAGCTCATAGCCATCGTCCTGGGGCTGGACCTGGGGCTGGACACGGCCCAGGAGCTGCTGCGTCTGTCGGGCCGCCCGGCGCTGTACCCCCGCTTTGCCCGTGACAGCGTGCTGATCTACGCCATCGAGCACCATTTGACGCTGGAGGAGGCCAACGCCCTGCTGGAGGAGCGCCACCTCCCCCTGCTGACGGAGTGACCCCGTCCGCCGTCCACCCCCGTCATTGCGAGGCCAGTACACACACTGGCCGTGGCAATCCGTCCTCCCATGCGCCCCCGCTCCTCCCCCGTCATTGCGATGGCAGCAGGCCTGCGGCAATCCGTAACTCCCCACGCCCCGTTCCTCCCCCGTCATTGCGAGGCCGGTGCACACACTGGCCGTGGCAATCCGTCCCCCCATGCTCCCCCGCTTCTCCATATGGGGCGGCGTCCCCGACGCCCCATGCCATCCCCGTTTTACCGTTTGTTGTAGGGGCGGACGACTCTGTCCGCCCGCGCTCACGCCCCGTCACCCCGTAGGGGCGACCTGCGGTCGCCCGCCGTCCTCCCCTTTGTCATTGCGAGGCCCCAACGGGGCCGTGGCAATCCGTAACTCCCCAACCGCCGCGCCGGAAACGCTCCGGCGCGGCTTTATTGAGTGCAGAGCGCCTTTCATAAGCTATCCTTATCACGCAAAAAACTGTTATAAAAGTTAAAAATACAGCCAAAATTGGGCCACCAGCCTAACACTTTTGTTTTATGAAATGCTATAATTCAATTATACGCAGAGCAAACCGCAATGCGAACGATGATTTTGAAGGAGGCAAAACACATGAAGAAACGAGTATGGGCTGTTATTCTGACCCTTCTGCTGGTATTGACAGCGGTCCCAACAGTCTGGGCAGATCCCCCTCTCCCGACAGGCAAGCCCGATGCCGCTGGCATGAATCTGGGTGAAAGTCTTATCGCTCACGAAGGAAAAGACGTGCTGTCTGCCCGCCCTGTTCACGTGGACGAGCCTAACGTGAACACTTCCGTTATCAGTCGGCTTCGCAATTACATCCTCAAAAACGGTTCCATCTATGACAACGATTCCAACAAACTCAAAGTCGAGACAACAATGTATATAGACTCTGCAAGTCTTTATATCACCTTTGTCCTCAATAAAAATACTGATATACTGGACATGTTTTGCACTATACTAAATGACAGTGCCAATGTCACGTCCGGTAACATTTCCCTGGATCTGAGCAATCCCTCCTCCCCCACTCTGGATGACACATTTTCCTTCCTTCTTGCAGGCAAGCTGAGCAGCGGCACATCCTATACCGTTCTCGGAGTTGCCAGCAATTTTTACATGAATTCCTTCTCTACAAGCACTTACCTGTCCTTCCACGGGTTTTATAAGATCGGCTCATCAACATACAATTTCTCCAATGACTCCACGTACAACGATCTCGGCACCTCCACCGCCAGGGTCAGCATGTCCGCCTGGGCAGCTTTTCTGGAAGATATCACCGGCAACGGCACAATGAACGATCTGGGTTTCTCATCCTACGACGCCCCCTCCAAGCCCGTGCTGCTCAGCAGCCCTCGGAGTGCTTCCGCATCTGAGGGCGCCACGGCGTCCTTCTCCGTGTCCGCCACCGGCGGAAACCTGAGCTACCGCTGGCAGTACCGCACGAGCTCCACCGGCAACTGGCTGGACTACCCCGACGGCACTTCCTCCACACTGCGCGTGACAGCCAGCGCCTACCGCAACGGCTATCAGTACCGCTGCAAGATCAGCAACACGGCCGGGACTGTATACTCTGAGGCAGCCACATTGACCGTGGTCCCCATGTCCATCACATCCCATCCCAAGTCTGTCAGCGCCTATGTGGGCGACACAGCCAACTTTACCGTAGCAGCCCAGGGCGGCAGCCTGAGCTACCAGTGGCAGTACAAGGCCGCCGGCGGCTCCAACTGGCTCGACTGCCCCTTGAGCGGCAATAAGACCGCCACGCTGTCCGTGCCCGTCACTGCGGCCCGCAGCGGTTATCAGTACCGCTGCAAGGTTACCTCCGGCAGCAGCACGGCCTACAGCAATGCCGCCACCCTGACGGTGAAGACGAAGATCACGTCCCAGCCCGCCAACGCGGCTGTGGCTGCGGGCAGCACCGCCAAGTTCACCGTCAAGGCAACCGGCGTTGGCCTGACCTATCAGTGGCAGTACAAGGCCGCCGGCGGCTCCAACTGGCTCAACTGCTCCATGGACGGCAACAAGACCGCGACCCTCTCCGTTCCCGTCACCACCGCGCGCAACGGCTATCAGTACCGCTGCAGGATCACCGACGCCAACGGCAACGTGACCTATTCCACCGCCGCCAAGCTGACGGTCAAGACGGCCATTACGTCCCAGCCCGCCAACGCGGCAGTGGCAGCAGGCAGCACCGCCAAGTTCACCGTCAAGGCAACCGGCGTTGGCCTGACCTATCAGTGGCAGTACAAGGCAGCCGGCGGCTCCAACTGGCTCAACTGCTCCATGGACGGCAACAAGACCGTTACCCTGTCCGTCCCCGTCACCACCGGGCGCAACGGCTATCAGTACCGCTGCAAGATCACCGACGCCAACGGCAACGTGACCTATTCCACCGCCGCCACGCTGACGGTGAAGTAATTCCACCCGCCACCCCTGCTGACGGAGTGATCCCCGTCCGCCGTCCTCCCCCGTCATTGCGAGGGCCGCTGGCCGTGGCAATCCGTAACTCCCCACGCTGAGAACGGATTCCCGCGTCGCTTTGCTCCTCGGAATGACAGGATAAATCCCGCTCCACCTCCGTCATTGCGAGGCCAGTGCACACACTGGCCGTGGCAATCCGTAACTCCCCACGCCCCGTCCCCCCCGTCATTGCGAGGCCAGTGCGCACACTGGCCGTAGCAATCCGTTTTCCCAAGCCTCCCACACGACAAAACGACCGCCGGAATCTCCGGCGGTCGTTTTCTGTTCGTATGTCAGCAGCTTCCCCTGTCACGCCCCGGCGTCGTCCCCCGGCTGTACCCGCGTCTTTTGCAGCAGGGAGAAGAACCGGTTGTGGGCCCGCTCGTAGGCGGCGTCGAAGGTATCGTCGCCGCCCTCGTGGAGCTTCTCGTAGTACAGATGCTCGTGGTCGGCCAGCTCTGGATTCACGCGCACCACGGTGGCCACGCCCACGTTGGAGCAACCGTTGGCGATGCGGCGGAACTCCATCATCAGGTCGGAGAAGGTGTTGTCGGCGTACACGTTGCACTCGCCGCGGCTCATGCGCTTGAGGTGGTTGCCCTTCAGGTTGGCGATCAGCTCCGAGATCACCTGCACCAGCGGCTCGATGCGCATGGCGGCGTCCACGTCGCGCTTGCGGAAGGTCTGCTCCGCCTCGTCCAGCACGCTCATGGTGGCGTTTTCCAGCACGGCCAGCTCCGACAGGGCGGCAGCGGAGAAGGAGGTGTTGTTCCGGTGGAGGTCGCCGGCCAGCTCCGCGATCTTCACGGCGTGGTCGCCCAGCCGCTCGAACTCCGACGTGACCTTGTAGTACTGGTTCAGTATGGCCACGTGGTCGGGCAGCTGCAGGTGGGGCAGGAACTCCACTGTGTACTTGCTGACGGCGTCGGTCATGCGGTCGATCTCGTCCTCCTCGGCCAGGATCTCCTGATACACCGCCTCGTCGTAGTGCTCCAGCAGCCGGAAGGCCTTCTCCACGTTGGTCCGGGAGGCGGTGAACATGGTCAGCAGCAGGTTATAGCAGCTCTGCAGCGCCAGCGCGGGGGTGTTGAAGAACACGGGGTTCAGGGCCTCCACCACGTCCTTGTACTTGTCCGGCCGCGTGGGCTCGTCCTTGACGATCCGGCGGCTGAGCTTTTCGTAGAGCCCCAGCATAGGGAACAGCAGCACGGCGCAGCTCAGGTTGAAGATGGTGTTGGTGTTGGCGATGATACCGGAGTTGACGGTGGTGTCCCACAGCCTGTCCAGCAGGCCGGCGCTGTGGGCGATAGCCACGCCGGCCAGCACCACCACGGTCTCGCTGAGGTTGAAGAGGATGTTGACGATGCCCACCCGCCGTGCCTCGGCCTTGGCGCCGATGGAGCACACGATGGCGGTGGTGACGCAGTCGCCCAGGTAGATGCCCACGATGACAGCGTAGATGGCCCGCCAGGTCAGCATGCCGGTGGCGGAGAAGGCCTGCAGGATGCCCACGGTGGCCGACGAGCTCTGCAGCACGAAGGCCACGCCCGCGCCGGTGACGTAGCCCAGCACCGGGCTGGCGCCCAGGCCGGAGAACAGCCGCTCGATCAGCCCGGAATCGGCCAGGGAGTTGACGGCGCCGGTCATGCTCAGCAGGCCGGAGAACAGTATGCCGAAGCCCACGGCGATATTGCCCACGGACCGGGAATTCTTGAAAAATCCGCCCATGATCAGCGCCATGCCGACGATGAGGGCCAGGGGCGCCAGGGTGGAAGGCTGGAAGAACCGCAACACCGACGCCCCGCCGGAGCTGTCCAGATCCAGCAGGCGGATGATCTGGCCGGTGACGGTGGTGCCCACGTTGGCGCCGATGATGATGCCCAGTGACTGGTGCAGGGTCAGGATACCCGCGCCCACCAGGCCGGCGGTAATGACGATGGTGGCGGTGGAAGACTGGATCAGCGCCGTCATCAGCAGGCCCAGGATAAAAGCCCGCACCGGGTTGTTGGTCACCTTGCCCATGGCGGCCTTCAGCGTGCCGGAGGAGTTCTCCTTCAGGGAGTCTCCCATCAGGCGCATGCCGTACAGAAACATGGCCAGGCCGCCCAGCAGCGAGATCACGTTGAATATGTTCATAGGTCTGCCCCCTTTTGACTTGGGAATGTTGGGGATGCCGCTCTCCGTTGATTTGTGAATTTCGGGGATGGCCCCATGCCTCCCCTTATATCACAGAGTACTATTTTCCCGTCCTTCTGTCAATTCCCGATTTGCCCTTTTTCCCTTTTTCATCCCGCCCTCCGCACTTCCCCGCCGCCGGGAGAAGCCCTTTTCCCCCTTCCTGCCAGCATTATGTTAACATACAATGGGCGTCTCTTCGCTTTCAGCCAAGCTGCGGCGGCAGGTACGCAGATGGGCCGTCTGCATACCTGCCGCCCTTGACTGTCAAAATAGTCCGTCCAACGTAGGTTCTCGGAAAGGAAGATAGTCTGAAAGAAACCCATCAGGGGTGTCTTTCAGGGTTTTAATCACCGTTTTCCGAACTTTTTTGAAAGTTCGGAAAACGCCCTCAGCTTGTCAATTAAGCGGCAATGCCGCCTATTGACAAGCTGGGGTGCATACTATCAACTGTAAGGAATTGTTTATGGACGCAAAGGAGGATAACGCCATGACACAGTACAACAAGATCACCGCGCTATATTATGCGCTCAAAGATGAGGTTAAGGAAGTGGAGCAAATCCGCAGGAATGTTTACAGTATTTTGAGGGAAGAAAACGGCAGAGAGCA
>DGHJ01000078.1:10469-14155 GCA_002392625.1 Oscillospiraceae bacterium UBA3851 | reverse complement strand
TAATCGTCCACGTAACTGTCGCCGCAGCGGGAGCATGTGTAGGTGGTGTAGCCCTGCTCGGTGCAGGTAGGCGCTGTCACAACGGCTTCATAGTTGTGGCCCAGGGCTTCAATCGTCTTCCTCTCGCGACTCAGCTCTGCATGGCAGACGGTGCAGTAGACGACTTCGTCGTAGCTACCAGCCGTTGTGCAGGTGGCGGCTGCCTCGTTCTCATGAACTGGCTGTCCGGGGGTGTGGCCCGTGGCGGGGATGGTCTCGGTCTTGGAATTCGTATAGGTCTGGTCGTTGAAGCTCACCGTGGCGGTGTAAACCGTCTGTCCTACCGCCTCGCAGGTGGCGGGCGTGGTCTTGCTGGTGATCGTGGCGTTCACAGTCTGCGTGTGAGTGGAATCACTGGTGCATGTGAATTTGGCTGTGGCGGCAGTATAGCCAGTCCAGGTCCAAACCGGCGCGCCCCATGTGTGGACGTGCGCAAGCTTCCACTGTGCGTAGAGTGTCAGGTCGCTATCCAACGTCAGTGAAGCCTGATCGGCGTATGCGGTGCCGGAGCCGTCGGCAGCGGTGTTCCACCCGTCAAAGGTGTAGTTATCGCGGGTGAAGGTGTTGGGATTGAGCGTGAACGCCTTTCCTGCCGCAGCCTGCTGAGTTGCCATTGAGCCCGTGCCGCCGTTGGCGTTAAAGGTCACAGTGACAGCCGTGCCGATGAAATAGTAGCCCGTTCCGCTGGTACCGTCATGAAGGGTGACGTCCTCCGTGGTGAAGCTCAGGGACTTCCCCGCCGGATACGTCTGGCGGCCGGTGTTGTCCGGCTCAAAGATCGCATTGGCACGGGTATTTGCCATGCCCTTGAAGTCACCGCCGGAGATCAGTGTGGCGTGGTCGGCGTTGGTGTTGTTGTTCTTATAGGCGTTGGTGGTGGCTTTTGCTGCCGTGTAGATACCGCCGGTAATAGCGGCGATCTTGGCGTACGCCGTGTTATAGACCGCGTGATAACCGGCCGTAGTGCAGTTGGCATTGACCTCCAGTCCCTCGCCCAGCTCGTCGATGACGGGCAGATATGTGGCATTGGCGCTGCCGTTCTGGATGCCGATACCGTTGGAGGTGATGACTGTGTTCTTGATCGTACCAATATGGGCGTTGAAATATGTATCGGCATTGGTCGCGGTGCCGGCGGTACCCGCGGTATACGGCGTGGTAGCAATGCGCTTTTGCAGCGTGCCGGTGTAGTTGTAGATACCGCCGATCTGCTTTTGTGTCGTGGATGTGATGGCGACAGGATCGCTGCCGCCGTCGATGGCGGTGATCTCGCCCAGATTCACCAGCACCTGATAGGTGCCGCTTAGCTTGTTACCTGCACCGATGAGATCGATGGTCGGCGCATCGTAGTCTGTGGTAATAACTCTGGTCTCGTTATTGGCACCATAGGCCACAGTACAGGCGCTGTCAGTGGCGGAAACAGTGATGATATCCTTCAAATTATAGTCATAGGAACGCACCGAGGCACCGCCGTTATACAGGACGGTGGTATTTGTGGAGGAAATCGTGTTGCCGGTCAGCGTACCCAGGTGGCCGCCGTTATACAGCGCATAAGTGGACGTGCCGGTGATCGTATTGTTCTCCAGTTTGATGATCTCGGCGGGGATGCGGGTGTAGGCGTAGACCAGGTCGCTGCCGTTGTTTTTCGTCGTGGCGAACTTAGTGGCGCCGGAGTAGTAGCGGACATAGTCACGCGTCACATAGGGGCCTGTGGTGGCGTTGACCATCACGTATTGAGTGCCTGTGATGGTGCTGTTTTTCAGCGTATTGATAATGCCCAGGTTCCGGAAAGCGAAGGTGGCGTTCTTGGTCAGCGTCACATTGTCCATCACGTCGATGGTCGCCACGTCATAATCATAGTGGTACTCATAGGGCGTGATGTAAAGTGCCTCGTAGGCGTAAGGCTCTCGCGTCAGCGTATGTCCGCTCTGGCGGCTGTCACCGTTGAGGAACATGGGGTAGCTTTCACCGGCACGGGGAGAGGCTGCGGTGAAATCGGTGTTCTCCAGCGTGCCGATTTTGCCCTGATTTTGCAACAGTTGATAGCTGTTGTTGCCGGTGCCCACGAAGTGTACCCCGTCAATGGTCCCGATCATGCCGCCCTTTTCCATGTTGCGGACATAGGTTTCCACGCGCTTGGTCTCCGTGGCCGCATCGGTGTTACTGGTATATGTGCGGACAAAATCGTAGCTGCTCAAAGCGCCTGCGCCGGAGTTGAGCAGGGCGTTATAATTGGCGGAGATGGTCACGCCGCCGGTGATGGTGCCGATGTAACCGTTGGTATAGATGGCGTAGTAGCTGCCGGCGCTGATGGTGCCGGAGCAGTTGATGGTCTCGATGGTGGACGGTGCGCCGTAGGTGGTCACATTGTGAAGCTGAACACCGCCGATCTTGTCGCCGTAGGTATTCACGGTTTTTTTGGTGAACTGTCCATCGTTGTAGATAGCGCTATATCCGGTTGCAGAGATGGTAACCGTGCCGACGATCGTACCGATCTTGCCGCCGGCTGTGTTGCGGAGGGCATAGTTGGAGGCAATGTTCTTGGCGTTGTTGGGATGCTTGTAAGTCTTGATCTCCGTCGTGCCGGAAATGGTGCCGATGACGCCGCCGTTGTTGTAGAGCGCGCAGCCGTGATCGGCGTTGGTGCTGGTGTTTTCGGCGTAGATGCGGCAGTCGGTAATCGTGCCGATGGTGGGCCGGCAGGATTCGTCCTCCTTATATTCGTCGGTACGGGTCAGGCCGCTGTCAGTCCGACACCACAGGTTGGTATCGTACCACCAGATATTGCTGTTGAAAATGGTGAAGCACTGGGTGTTGCCGTTGGCACTGGTGCTCGCGGTGCCGATGGTATTGACCTGGGCCGAATCGGGGTGGGCGGTAAAGGTCGTGTTGTTCAGTTCAGTGATGACGCCGCCATTATAGATGGCATACTGCCCGACAGTGACGGTGGAATCCTTGATCAGATCAATCACGCCGTAATGGCTGATGGTGCAGCCGCCGGAGGTCGTATAGGTGTTTCCCCGGACGTTGCGGTTGTTGATACCGTTGCTCGTAATGAATGTGCTGTCGCTGATGGTGCCGATGTGGCTGCCGTAGTTCCAGATGGCGTAGCCGCGGTTGGATCTCAGCGTGGTATTGGAAATCAGCGGCAATTCTGCGCCGTTATAGGCGAGGATCACGCAGGAATAGCCGTTCACATCCTGGGTGCTCTCCATCGTGCCGCCTGTCATCGTCATGGAAGAGCCGCTGTTGTTGCGGACAACAGCGAAATAGTTGCTAAGGCTGCTGTTGTCCTGGACGGCATCCGTTACGATTCGACCGCCGCCGGCACTGTCCTGAATCGTCAGAGACCCATTGTTGATGATCACCGCCTTGCCGCGGTAAGCGGTGGAAGCAGCAGTCAGATCCGTCATGTATTCCAGCGTACCGCCGTTGAGGTCCAATGTTAGATTTCCCTGATTCTGGAAAGCGCCCCAGGCGGTGTGCCCGTTCAGGTCCACGGTCACGTTGGCATTGCTCAAAATGGCATAGGATGCCAGCGGATTTTCCTCCTCAAAGCTCCCGCAGTCCGCCAGCATGGTCAGCGTGGAATTCCCGGAGCCGGGCAGAGCCATAACCGCATCACGCAGGGTGGAATAGTAGGACGTAGT
>DGHJ01000078.1:0-10361 GCA_002392625.1 Oscillospiraceae bacterium UBA3851 | reverse complement strand
GCAGGGCCGCCGGCAGATTCGCCCATGGGGACCGTACCGGCAAAGGCAGGTGCGCTCAGGCCGTTGCCCAGCTTCCAGGCGATGCTGTTGTGCCGATCGGCGGTAACGCCCATGGAAGCGTCGGTGGGCGCCGTCACAGAAGAGCCGAACGCGGCGGCGGCACCGCGGCTGACAACATAGAAGGTCTTCCCCGCCAGCGTGACGGACTCTGTCAGTGTCGTGCCGGTAAACGAAGCGTACAGCCCGGCCTGCTTTTCGTTGAGGACGAAGGTGGGAACAAACTGCTTCGCGGTGCCGTTCAGGGTGACGGTGCTGTTTCCGGTGAGGCCGGTCACGCTGACAGTACCGCTGCTGACCGAGGCCGTACCGTTTGTGGCTGTCGCGCCGGAGAGGGTCAGGCCGCCAGCCGCATAGCTGGAGGTACTGGTCGCCGTATAATCCGTATAGACAACGGTGCCGTTGTACTTGTACTCTACTTTGTATTTATACCACTTTTGGACATCCTTGCTGTAATAATATGTACCGGTGCCGGTGGAGGCGGTCTTCACGTACTCCTCGTCAGTACCCTCATAATCCGGGCCGTTATGAAGCTGCGCGGAGGTCACGGAGATCTGATGGTAGCTGACGTCGGAGCCCGACTGGGAGCACTGATAGAGCGTGGCGGAGCCGACCTTGCTCATGACGACCTTGCCGGTTCCGGCGCTGCTGGTGATGTTGGCGCCGTGGGCGGTGGTCATCAGGTTGCCGGAGACATTGATGGTTCCGTTGACGTCCACCAGCACGTCCACGCAGTCATCGGAGGAACGGGTATAGGCCATCGTCGGCGAGAACGGCAGCGGCATCGTATCCTTCTGATAGCCGAAGTACTTGTCATAGCCATTGGTTGCCTTGTTCCACTCGTAGCTGTCGTAAACAAAGAGGTTCACGTTGCTGCTCAGGGAGACCGTTGCCCCCTCATCCACCCTGACGCAGGCGCCGGGCAGCAGCTCAGTGGCATAGGGAATCGTCGTGGTACCGGCGTGGACGTTGATATCGATGTTGTTGGTAATAGGCAGAACGTACTTGGAGGAAGAAACCGAGATACCCACATCCATGGTGATAGCCGACAGAGATGCATCGCCATTTATATCGATGGACAAACGATCCGTTCTGGGATCATAACGTTTTGTAACAGAACAGCCGCTGCTCATGCGAAACAGGCCATCACTGGAACCGATGAAGGGAATATTAGTCGCGTCACTTGAACCTCCGCCAGCATAAACCGTCGTGTCAAGCTGTTCCTTGGCGCCGTACTGGAATGTGATGGGCGTCTCGATGTTCTGCACGTAGTACTGAGACATCGGAAAGACCTTCTGGCTGTTGTTGTTCAGGCTGGACAGCGCCGTGCCGCCGCGGAACTCGGTCAGCTGGAAACACTCCTTGACCACGGAGCCACTCTTGGCCGTGATGGCACCGTCGCCAGTAACGTAACCGTAGGCGTAAAGATACGCCCCGCTGTTCAGCGTGATGGAGCTGCCGCTCAGCATATCAATGCGGCCGAATGCCTCGGTGGGACCGCCGGAGACGGTGGTTCCGCCGCCGCTCATAGAGTAGGCAGGTGCCGCCACGCTGATACTGCCGTTAACGGTCAGATTGGCGCCGTCGGCCATGGTCAGACACCGGAACTCCACAGGCTTGACGTAGGTCCGGTTGGTGGATGTCTTAATTGATGTTACAACCGTATGTGCGGTGTTATAGGGGATCAGAAGGGTCACGCCGGACGAGATGGTGTAGTTACCGGGATAAAGGGTTCCCGAATTTGCCAGGATGATCCGCTTGGTGGAAGCGGCCGCAGCAGCGGTATTTGCCTCGTTCAGATCAAGATAATAGGTGCTTCCCACAAGGAACATCGCGCTGCCTTGGGGAATAAACTTTGGCTGGATGGTGATGTTTTTCTCGATGTTGAGGGACGCCGGGTTGTCGGTGCTGAGATACTTGCTGTTGGTCACATCGTACCAGCCGTAAAAGTCATAGCCGCTGTCCGGCGTCGCGTTCACTACGAAGGGAACGGTCGAGCTCTGGGTCCGGGTAACGGAGGCAGTCACAGGGGTTCCGTCCAACGTGAACGAACCGTGCTCGCCGGGCTTGAAGGTGACCGTGGCGTTGACCGCCTTGATCTGCAGGGCAATGTTCGAGAGCGTCACCGTGATGCCGGAGCTGATGCCGTTGTCGTTGTCGGCGCTGGTGATAACAACCGTTGTAGAAGCCCCTGCGGCCAACTCAATGGTTTTGGTGCCGCTGGTGCCGCTGACCGAAGAACCTCCGATCTTCAGCGTGCCGTAATTGGGATTCGCCGCCCAGTTGAAGGACAGGTTCGCGGTCGCACTGAGGTTGTTGGTCAGCGTCAGCGTTCCCGTTACGGTCGTGTTGCTGCAGCTGCCCTTGGATGTTTTCACGTTTCCCTTGATGGAATTCCCGCTGGGCACGGACCACGATCCGTTTTCATAAGAAGCGGAAAGGCCGTCCACAGTCAATCCGGACAGCTCCGCCGCCCAGGCGACGTTGGGTATAAACGCCGCCAGCATCAGGACCACCATCAGCAGGGACAGGGTGCGCTTCATCACGTTTTTAAACATATCGCTACCTCATTTCTCATGATCGGCCACGGGCGGTATGCGCCGTGTGACGCCTTTTGATTTCCGAATATAAGACAAATCCAACAATCAGTGCGAGCACCGCCCACACGTGGGACAGGTGGAAGATACCGTTCGTGGCGGAGACGCGGAAGCACTCCAGCACGCAGCGGACGACGCCGTACAAAAACATATACAGCGGGTACACCTGGCCGTAGGTTTTTTCCCGGAAAACGCGGGGGGCCACAAAGGCCAGGAAGACGACGTAAAAAACCAGCTCTGCTTCACGGGTGGGCCAGCGCAGCGGCTCCAGGCCTGGGATGATCCGGCCCAGACAGCAGCCGGAGACCAGGCAATTGATCCGGGCGCAGAACAGCGTGAAGATCATGCAGGGTGCAAAGATGTCAAATACCTCCGCCGTGTCACGCTTTGTCACCTGTGCGCCCAGCCAGTAGGCCAGCGGCATAAAAAACACTGCCCCAAACAGGCTCATGGCGCCGGCACTGCCGCCCTCCATGATGGCAAAGACCTTGACGCAGGCGACGCCATAGGCAACGTGCAGCAGGCTCAGGAGAATCGCAACCGGCCAGGCCATCCGTAGCCGACGCCGCAGCAGAAGGAGCCAAACACAGGTACAGACTGCCGCAAGCGCAAGGAGCACATAGAGACTATTCTCTTGTAGGAATCTGATGATCATCATCCCCTCTCCCGTGATGCACGGCTGGCTTGCCCGCGTAACAAACTCCCTCCCCGAAGGTCGAGGAGGGAGAAAGACATATGATACGCGATCAGGGCTGAGCGCTCGCCTCGCCGGCCTCAGGCTCCGTGGTCTCGGCTTCGTCAACTTCGGGCTCGGTAACCTCCGTCGGCTCAGGCTCGGCGGGCTGCTGCTCGTCGGCACCGGCTTCGCCGGGCTCTTCGGTCCCGGACTCGTCGGACTCAGGCTCTGTAGTCTCCGGCTCATCGATTTCGGGATCGGCGACCTCCGTCGGGTCAGGCTCCGTGGCGTCCGGCTCGTCGTTTTCCGGGTCAGGCGCAGCGGGGTCATCGCTCTCCGGCGATTGCGCCTCAGGAGCGTCCGTCTGTTCGTCGGGAGCGGCGGGATTGACGGTCTCAGGGTCCACGGGAAAAACGTCCACGTCCTCCGGCTCGGTGGTCTCTCCAGGGGTGGTGGGCCTCACATAATGGATCTTGCCGGAGACTGCTACCTGCGTCCGGTACTTGGCGACGCCGCCGGTGGCCTGCTGGATCAGGGACAGCACCAGCAGAAGCGCGAGGCCGATGATGAGGCCCCAACGCCCGTTGATACGGTTGGTTTTTTTCTTCATCTCCTCGCCCCCTTAGTCGATCTGCGTGAACGTCACGATGACGTCAAAGGGAATGTCGGTTAAGTTGCCGTCATAGTTCATCATATCCATGTGGATCTCCACAGGCGCGCTGACAGTGTGGGGCTGCAGCACGTCGGACGGAATGGTGATATTTTGCAGCACCTCGTCGGCCTTTGAATCCGAGGAGACAACCTTCGCCACATAGCGGACAGCCACATCACTGTCATTGTGAATCGTAACGCTGAAGGTGCCCTTTCCATCGGTTCCAATTTCCACAGGAGACGTTTGTCCCTCTGCCGAGACCTGGAAGGATGCCTCTCTCGCCTTATCGTTTCCGTACGCCCGCGTGGTGTAGCGCGCGTACATCCCGGTGGTATAGTGCGCGGACAGCAGGATCAGGCACAGCAGCACAGCCGCCAGACTCATCGAAGCCGGGATCTTTCTTTTTGTTTTCATCCTTCCCTGTCTCCTTTTCCAATTACTCAACAGGATCTGTCATCCATGCCGGAACGCCCCGGCGGAAAAATTATTGCTCTTGCTCCGCCTGCTCCTTGAGGCGGCGGATCTCATCCTTGATCTCGTCCAGCTGCCGGTTATCCTCCTCCCGTTCCTTTTTCCAGGAACGGTTCATCAGGAAGACAGCCAGGGCGATCACGATCAGCGTGCCGGGCACCGACTGCATCAGCCGCACCAGCAGGCCCACAAAGGGAACGGCCAGGACCATGCGGCCCTTGACAGCGGACAGCTCCACGGCGTCATCCTCGGCATTGTTGGCGTCGCCCCTGGTGACCACGGCGCCATCCTCCAAGCGGACGATACGGTGGATCACCAGACTGTGGCCGGTTTGATACACCACCACGTCGCCCACATCATAGCGATCGGCGGCGCGGATAACCACCAGGTCATTCACCGAAAGGGTCGGCTCCATGCTGCCGGACAGCACCACGGAGGTGCCGAAGCCGAAGGGCATGGGCAAGGCGTTGTGCATAACGCGGCGGGCGTTGAGGGAATACACGGTGCCGCCGAGAAACAGGCTCAGAAGCACTATCAGAGCAATGCGGAATACGATCCGGCCGGCTCTCCCGCCTTTTTCCGACCTATCACTGGTCATCTTCATTCTTCTTTTTGCGGCGCATCAGAACCAGCAGCACAACGATGCCCACCAGCGCGGCGCAGGCGACGCCGCCCCACAGATACACGTTGGCATTGTCGCCGGTGGGGATCGGCTCCTCCTCATCCACCCAGGCCATGGTGCGGATGATGATATGGAGGGTCAGGTCCTCGTCAACGGCCAGGTTGCCCAGCATGGTGTCGTAGGCGTCGTTGCTGTCCAGCCCCTCGCCGTCAAAGCGCTCAAAGGGCCAGCGCCAATCCAGCGAATAGTTGTATCTGCGGCCGGAATCGATCTTGCCGTCCTCCATGTAGCCGTCCAGCTCCAGCACGTCGGGCCACTCCTCGGCGGAACCCACCACGTAGCCGCTGGGATTGCTCAGGCGGCCCTCAATGGGGATCCACAGGCCGTTGGTGTTCTCGTAGAACGCCTCCACGGTGAGAATGTAGTCCAGGTTGTACTTGCCGTCGTTGGCCAGGGTGAACTGATAGGTCTGCTCCGTGCCGGGGGCAAAAACGTTGTCGCCCTTTTCGGAATTGACGGTGATCTCCGCCTGTCCGTTCTTATAGCTGACGCTGAAGATATCGATGTCCGTCTGGGTAGACCAGACCTGGTCCTTGTCGTAGACGCTGAAGCCGGTCTTGTTTTCCCCCAGGCGCACCGCCCTGGCGCCGCCGTTGGCGGAAAGCAGCACGGGCGCATAAGACGAGCCGTGGGCGGCCGTCCGGACGAAGTTGCCGTTCTCATCCAGCCGGCCCACCTGGACCGTGCCGCCGGCAGAGCCGCCGGTCAGGGAGATGTAGGTGCCCTTGCTTCCCGTGGAAAAAACGGAAAGCTGGGAAAACAGCATAGAGACGGAGCAAAGCTCCAGCACCGCCAGAAGCACGGCCAGGATCACCAGGCCGGAGCCGCGACCTTTATTGTTACGCAGGGAGGCGTAGTCTTTCATGGAAGCTCCTCCATTCTGAATTTCGTTTTACGCTTACAAATGCCCGCGCCAAACGTGGGGATTTGTAAACGCAAAAGGCGTTTTAGAAGAGGCTGCCCCCGCCCCGCCACGTCGGGCGGGGGCATGCCGTTTCAGTTGTTCAACAGATAATCGAATAAATGCGATCGCTTATGTAAGTCTGCAATTAGTCGATCTGGACAGCGGTAGCCACGAAGTTGAAGCCGATGGTGTGGGAAGCATTGGCGCCATCGAACTCAGCAGCGTAATCAGCGCACTCACCGAACTCTTTGTAAGCGGCATAGTTTCCCAGCCAGGTGTCAGCGGCGTCGTACAGCTCAACATCTTCCTGCTCAAAAGCCCAGGTCCACTTCAGGCCGAACTCGAAGTTCAGGGAGCGGTTGGCGTCGAAGTCGATGGACAGATCGATGGAACCGTCATCGTTCACAGTGAACACGGCATTGGAAGCGCCGGCCTCGCCGTTGTCATTGATGATGCTGAGCATCAGAGCAGCCAGCTGCGTGGCATACCTCTTAACGATGGTCTTGGCGTCGGTTGCAGCGAAGCCGTCAGCAGTGCCGCCCATAGCAGCAGCCAGCTCGGGCTTGGTTGCGGCAACCTGGGTCAGGCTGATGGGGGTGCCGCCATTCTTGGAGACGGTGATGTCCCACTTGACGGGAGCATAGTCCTTATCCAGGGTGAAGGTCTTCTCATAACCGACAGTACCATCATCATCTGCATCAACAAGCTGTGTGAAGTCGGTGTAATCACCGGCAGGCAGAACAACGTCGGTCCAGTCAGCGTCGATGTGCAGGGTATAGCGCACAGCGACTTCGGGCTTGCCGACGATAGTAGCCTTAAAGCCGTCGTTGGTGGTGCCGGGGGCAACGAGGTCGGAAATCTCACCAGTATAGTCGGGATCGACGCGGACGCTCAGCTTGGTGCCATCCTGGCTCTCGAACGTCGTGTCATCAGCCTCATACTCAGGAGCGAACATATTGTCGCCCTCCATGGTCAGCAGCACGCCCCATTTGGCGACGCGGGCCTGGTCCTCGCCCTCAGCCTTGGTCACGTACTTGGCGAAGGTGCCGGAAATGGCGCAGGTGGAGATGAGAGTCAGAGCCAGCAGCAGGGAGAAAACTCTCATAACGCGATTTTTCTTCATTCTGAAAACTCCTTTCTTGATTTTGCCGCATGCGCGGCGGATTCTTCTTCCCCCCTTGGGTGAAACGCAGATCACAGCTTCCGCGGTGGAAAGCACCGGTCCGCTTCCATCCCCGCCCCACTCCCGGAGGAGAATGTATTATATTCGCCCCCGGCGTGGCTTCCGGGGGAAGAATACCTATGTCACGTGCGAGGGATCACTCGGCCTTGTCCTTCTCCTTTTCGGAGGCGGCCTGCTTGGCCCGGAGCTCCTCCAGCTCCTTCAGCAGCGCGGCGGTGTCGTCATTCTTGGTCTTTTGATACTTCCGGCTGCGCAGCAGCTCCACGCCCACCAGCAGCACCAGCGGCACGCCGATGCACACGATCAGGCCGGGAGTGCTTTGCAGGAACATGGCAACGTTGCCCGCTCCGTTGATCTTGCTCCGGTAGACGCCGATCAGATTCTCCGCGGGGGCCAGGGTGGGGTCCTCGGCGTTGTTGGCGTCGCCCTTGGTGCGGAAGAACAGCTTCCCGTCCTCCGTCACAAGCTCCACCACCCGGTGGGTCAGCACGCTGGTGCCGGTGCTGTCCGGGTCGAAAAAGGCGATGACGTCACCCGCCTGCACGGCCTCGGCGTCCGCCGCCTTGACGATGATCAGATCGCCGCTCTTGATGCCGGGATACATAGAGTCCGTCAGCACGATCAGCGGAGAGTAGCCGCCGATGGCAGGCACCTTATTGGGATTGACCAGACCCTGGATGATCATTGTCACGTTGACGAGCAAAATGGGGATCAGCAGCACGCAGAGCACAACGCCGACGATCTCGCCTCCGCTGAGCTTTTTCTTCTGCTTCTCTCCCCCGTTTTCGACCTTATCTATCTGTTCACTCATACGGGTGATCTCCTTTAATAAGGGATTTCATGCAGGGCACGTCCGCTGCGACACCGATGGGCGGCGCGGACAGTGGTGCAGAGCATATTCTACCCCACCCTGTAAATCATTTATATAATAGCAAACGTGTTTACAAAATGCAAGCGAAAAAATGTACTCTTTTTGTCGATTATCTGCGTTTCGGCAGTTGTTACAAAATGTTTACAACATCCTTGGAGAAAATATACAGTGGGCCAAAAGCGCACCGAAGGGCACGTCCCTCCCTGACGCAGAATTGCCGCACCTGACTTGCGTGTCAGGTGCGGCAAAACGGGCTGCGCAGCTTTGGCGCTCAGTGACAGGCGCAGTAGTTGCGGGCGCTGGTATAGTCGGTAGGCGTCTCCACCGTGTTGGGCGGGAAAAACTCGCTGACGGGGAACGCCACGCTGCGGAACAGGCCGCAGGGATCCTCCTGATCGTTGCTGGGGCAGTCGGTCTGGGGAATGCAGTAGTCGTACACGGGGATCAGCAGCTGAGTGTCCCGCTCCAGCCGCACCAGGGAGAACTGACCCAGGGTGACATAGTAGCGCCGCTCGTCGCTGTTGTCAAAGACCAGCTCGCCGGAAAAGCTCTCAGCGATAAAAGCGGGAATGTCCGTCAGGGGCACATCGGTACCGATGCTGCGGTCGGCGATGCGGGTGTCCAGCACGATGGGGTCCACCGCCTCCACCACCGCCACGGGCAGGTTGCTGCGCATGGCGCCGGGGATATCCAGTTCCTCCAGCACGGTGTCGGAGGAGAAGATCTTGGCGTTGCCCTCGCTGCCGAAGAGAATGCAGCGCTTGTCGAAGACGCAAAGTCCCTCCGCCTCGGTGTAGCGGGGCGCGCCGGTGTAGACCTGCAGATTGACCCGGTAGAAAAACCGCATGTCGATGGAGTAAAAACCCCGGTTGAAGGTCACCGGCTCCACGTCGGTGTAGACGTACAGCAGCTCTGCCGTGCCGCCCTTGACCATCTGGGACGTATTCAGAATGTTCCGGGCCTCCGCTGTGGGATAGAACCGCAGGTCCTCTACGCAGTCTTTGTCCCTACAGCTGTCGAAGATCTTTCTCGTATGGATACAGACGGACTCGCGGATCTTTTCCAGATCGTCCACCGGGCCCGGCATCACATTTTCAGGCATATTGTTACCTCCTAATAAGTACTGAAAGATGGCCTCTTTCAATCCAGTTTATGCCGGGGTGCGGTGAGTGTGAAAAGAGGAGGCCCCGGCCTTTGCCGGAGCCTCTTCAAGCTGTCGACAAAGTGTCGACAGCTTGAGAGGCAAATTCAGAAACAAAGAAAAATGTTCCTGAATTTGCATGTATTTAATGTGAAGGGGGACTCCCCTCCCCCTTCACAATCCCCCATGCGTGTCGAGAACTCTTCGCAAAGAACCAATGTCTACAGTCTGAGAGGCCCCGGCCTTCGCCGGAGCCTCTTCAATATGCCTATACTTGCTTACTTCTTCCTCACAACCACATTCTCATCTCCCAGCCATTCCCGGCACTCCTGGAGAAAGGCGGGATGGTTCAGGCACTTGGCTCCCAGGAGCTTGCCGGTGTCGGCCACGCGGAGCTTGACGGGGGTATCCCCCTCGAACATGGTCATGACCAGCTTGAGGTGGCGAAATGCCACGCTGTCCAGGCTGGGGACGCGGAGGAAGATGGCAGCGGCCTGCTCCCTGGGGGCGCTCTTCGGCGCCTCCTCCCCCGGCGCAGACAGCTGCTTGAGCGGCACGATGCTGTCGCACATGATCTGGGGCGGTTTCTCGTCCCGGACGGACAGATGCCCCTTCACCAGCACGGGGGTATTCACCGCCATATAGCTTCCGCTGGCCTCTATGACACGGCTGAAGCACAGCAGCTCAATAGAGGCAAGCTCGTCCTCCACAGTCACGTAGGCCATGAGGGTATTATTTTTAGTGGTGCGGGTCTTGCTGGCGGTAACGATGCCCGCCACGGTGATGTTCTGACCGTCGGCGAAACGGGTGGGGCCGTTCTCCTGTCCGAAATCCTCCATAATGTCGTGGATGGAGGCAGCACCCAGCCTTTTGGCTGAGGAGCGGTAGTCCGCCATAGGGTGGCCGGTGAGGTAGAGGCCGGTGGTCTCTTTCTCCATAAACATCCGCTCCGTGGCGGAGATCTCCGGAATATCCGGCAGATCCACGTGACCGCCGCCGGAGGCGGTGGACCCGGCGGAGGTCATGCCGAAGAAGTCCAGCTGCCCCTCCACGTTCTGGCGACGGCTGTCGGCAATGCTGTCCATCACCTTTTCGTATACCGCCAGCAGCTGGGAGCGGCGTGCGCC
>DGHJ01000111.1:4989-8324 GCA_002392625.1 Oscillospiraceae bacterium UBA3851 | reverse complement strand
AAGCTGACGGCGGGAGCGTGTCGCTCCCGCCGGTTTTTGTCCCGTTCAAAAGTGCGCCTCATAATAGAAGAAATGATTCCCCAGTGGCTCCACGTAGGATTCGTTGTCGCCGCCCTTCTCCGTGTAGCGGTATCCCGCGCCGTCGGGAACCAGCTCCTGCGGTGAGCTGGGCGGGATCCACTCCACAGCGCACAGGTCGTCCGTCTCGGAATAAAAGATCCCATAATAGTTCGTTTCCGGCCCAAAGCCGGAGCCGCCGCATCTGATCTCCACATAATCCTCACGCACGCTTACGTCTGAAACGCCGGAGATTGTCTCCAGCCCGGTGAAATCGCCGGAGGCCGCGGCCTCCCGGAATCGCTCCTCGTTATCTTGGTACAGCGCCATGGTTTTGGCTCGATCCGGCCGGTGAAGGCCGCACCCGGCCAGCGAGAGCGCCATCAGGGCGGCGCAGAGGAATGCGATCGTTCTTTTCATATGTCAATCTCTCCTTTTCCACCTCATCAGTCTGCCCTTCAGGCAGCCGTCTCCTCCCCAAAGGAGAATGTATCGCGCAGCGCCGGATGCGGTGTCCCCTCTCAGATATTGGCGTGAATATAATACAGCACGCATGTCTCCGAATCGAAAAAGCATACGGTGTAGTCCTCGTATTTGTCGTGGGATCCCCTGGTCCGGAGATACACCCGATCCCCGACGCCGATGATGCTGTCGTCGAAGTCATACTCCGCCATTCGGTCCTGGGTCTCCATCCATTCGGCAAAGTCGGCAAAGTAACCCCTGATCTCCGCCACGTCCGCCTCGGTCACCACACTGTAGCGCCCGTCCTTCTCAAAGGGCTCCGGGGATGGGTAAACGTACTTGCAGTAGTCGGCGGAATCCTGCCAGGCGTCCTTTTCAAAGTGCTCCTCACTGGCGGTATAGCCGCCGGGGATGCCGTAGAAGTGGTCATAGGCACTGCCGCACCCTGGCAGCACCGCGCACAGCAGCGCCGCAAGAATCAGGCAAACAGGCTGTTTCATCCATCGATCCCCCCATTTTCTCCCGTCATTGCGAGGGCTGCGCAGCAGCCCGTGGCAATCCGTTTCCCGTCCAAAGGCTTCCCCTTGAGGGGAAGCTGTCAGCCCGCAGGGCTGACTGATGAGGTGTCATTGCGAGGAACCGGTCCGCAGACCGGTGCCGCGGCAATCCGTCCCCCCGCCTATATCCCCCACCGGCGGGGCAGCTCCCGCACGGGGGTCCACTGCTCCGGCAGCGGTATGCCGTGCCCGGCGCAGGCTTCCTCGAACTCCGCCTCGGCGTACGGCCCCAGCACCTGCTCCCCGTCCACCAGAAAGATATAGTAGTCCAGCTTCCCGTGGGGCTCCCGGCTGTAGTCCTCCGGATCCGGCTCCATGGCCTCGTGCTGCAGCAGAATGTAGTCGTCGTCCCAGGCCACGGCGTAGATCTCCGCGTCGATGATGATCTCGCCGCCGCCGGGGGAGTCCCGCTTCAGCAGCACGATGTTGTGGACGCTGAGCCGCCAGATCTCATAGTTCCCCGTCAGCGGCCTGGAGGCCCAGTCCCCCATCCCGGCGCAGCCGGTGAGCAGGAGGACGCCGCACAGCAGCGCCGCCATGAGCCGCTTTCTCATTCGTCCACCTCGTCCTCGAAGGGCTCCACGCTCTCCGGCACGGCGCCGGCGTCGTTCAGCTCCCGGAACACCGTGGGCACCTCCATCATCCCGCCCTCATAGAAGCGGATGAGCCACACCCCGTTGGGGTCGTCGCTGAGGGCGTAGAGCCGGTCGTTCTCGTCCCCCTCCACGTAGCCCAGGCAGTCGCCGTAGGCGTAGGACACGTCCCGCATGGGCCCCGCCGCACGGATATTGCCGTAAGGGACAAATACTTTACCCCCGTTCTCCAGCGTGGTGTAGCCGGTGTCCTCCCCCTCCGGGACGTACTCCCCCTGGGTGAAGACCGCCGGGTTTTCCGGCAGGGGCTTTCTCCCGTTGCCGATGCGCACCGCGCACCCGGCCAGCACGGCGGCGCACAGCACCGCCGCCAGCACAAGGCAAATGATTCGTTTCACGTCTCATTCCTCCGTCTTATCAACAGTTCCAGCCCCCACAGCAGCCCGCATCCCACGGCATAGGCGAGAATATCTCCCCAGGCAAAGCTGGTGCCCATGAGGGTGCGGAGCAGGGGGCTGGTGATCCCCAGCCGGTCGACGAGGTGGATGGCCTGCAGTGCCTCCACGGCGCAGGCGAAGGCGAAGATCGCCCCCGGCAGCCACCGCAGCCCCCGCGGCGCGACGCACCGTACCAGCGCCCACAGCACCACGACGATCAGCGCGTCCCCCACGTAGGGCCGCACGAAATCGTCGTGGAAGAAGGCGCCGATGACCACCTCCACCCCGGTCAGCGCCAGGAAGACCAGCAGATAGGCCAGCCGCTCACGGCGCATCATCGCCCGGCTCCTCCTGCCACTCCAGCAGGTCCCCCGGCTGGCACGCCAGCGCGGCGCACAGCCGGTTCAGCGTGTCCACCCGGACGGCCCGCGCCTTGCCGGTCTTGAGGATGGACAGGTTGGCCAGGGTGATGCCCACCTTCTCGCTCAGCTCCGTCAGGGACATCTTCCGCCTGGCCATCATCACGTCGATATTGAAAACGATCATGGCAGACACCTCCTCAGACCGTCAGGTCATTTTCTTCCTTCATCTCCGCCGCGTCGTCCACCAGATGGCTCAGCACCAGGGCGGCGATGCCCACGGCGGCGCAGACGAACATGACCGCCGGGGTGACCAGCACAGCCAGCCCCGGCTGACTGGCCCCCATAAAGGCCAGGATCAGCATGCCCGCCGGGAAAACCACGGCGTCGGCAAAGGCCAGAAGGGAGATGACCCGCAGGCACCGGGCGTTCTGGCGGGTGAAGGCGCCGCCGGGCGCCGAGATGCTGGAGCACACCAGCCAGGCCGGATAGACGGCGGCGAAGACGGGCAGGGCAAAGACCCACGCCCAGATGAGGCAGGGCCAGTAGGCCCAGGCGAACTCCGGCTCTGTCACGGCCATCTCCTTTCCCAGCATGGGCAGCCAGGCGAAGAACATCAGCCCCGCCAGCAGCACCGCCACGATGAGCACGCCGTGCAGCAGGCGGGTCATGGTCGTTTTTTTCATGGAAAACCACTCCTTTCCTTGTGCCGCTATCCTACCACAGCACATATTGTCTGTCAAGTAGTTTTTATTGATTTTCAATAAATTATTCATGGAGCGCGGAAATATCCCTTTTCTGTCATTGCGAGGTGCAAAGCGCCGTGGCAATCCGTAACCCTCCGCCCCCTGTCATTGCGGGGATTTCGCC
>DGHJ01000111.1:3562-4820 GCA_002392625.1 Oscillospiraceae bacterium UBA3851 | reverse complement strand
ACGACGGTGGGCCGCGCAAAGCGCCGTGGCAATCCGTACCTCCCGTCCCCTGTCATTGCGAGGGCTGCACAGCAGCCCGTGGCAATCCGTACCCCCGTCCTATCCGTCGTTCCCCTACGGATTCCCACGTCGGCGGGCTGCGCCCACCTCCTCGGAATGACAGAGCCCCCCTGCCCCGTCATTGCGAGGAACCCGGTGCGCACACCGGTGACGCGGCGATCCCCCCCCTCCCCGCAAAACTCCCTCTTGCAAACCTCCGCCCCCTGTGCTATCATACCCCATGGAAACAACTGAATCGTTTGTCTTCGGGGCGGGGTGCAAGTCCCCACCGGCGGTACAGTCCGCGAGCGGCCAAAAGCCGCAGGAACCGGTGTGATTCCGGTACCGACAGTGACAGTCTGGATGAGAGAAGGCGTGTACGGCATTTTGCGATGCTCTTTTTTGATGCGTGCACCTTGGAAGGCAGATGTCTTTCAGGCGTTATCACACATCGAAAGGGAGCGTATTATTTATGTCCAACACAAGCAAAAAGACCCACCGCCTGGCGGTGGCGGCCATGCTGACGGCGGTGGCCTTCGCCCTGCAGTTCATCGAGACGGCCATCCCCATCATGCCCAGCTTCGTGAAGCTGGATTTCTCCGACCTGCCGGCTCTGCTGGGCACCTTTGCCCTGGGCCCGGCGTGGGGCGTGGCGATCCAGCTGGCCAAGAATCTGCTGCACCTGCCCTTCGGCCAGTCCGCCGGTGTGGGCGAGCTGTGCAACTTCCTGCTGGGCGGCGTGTTCGTGTTCGTCGCCGGTCTGGTGTACCGGGGCCACAAGTGCCGGGGCCGGGCGCTGGTGGGCGCGCTGCTGGGCGCGGTGGTGATGGCGGTTGCCAGCCTGCCGCTGAATTATTTCTTCGTCTACCCGGCCTATATCAAGATCCTCCACTTCCCGCTGGAAGCTATCGTGGGGGCCTACCAGGCCATCCTGGGCACCATCGCCCAGATGCCCACGGCCGACGCGCTTTTGAACTGCCTGCTGGTGTTCAACGTGCCCTTCACGCTGGTCAAGGGCCTTCTGGACGTGTTGATCTGCTTTTTGATCTACAAGCCCCTGAGCCCCCTGCTGCACAAGTAAAGAAAAAGCTCCGGCAGGATGGTGCAAGCCATCCTGCCGGATTTTTTCCGAAAAAGCCTTCTTGAGGAGAAACTGAGGCGTTCCTCCCAAAGCCTTCCCCTTGAGGGGAAGGTGGCTGCGCAGCAGCCGGATGAGGCG
>DGHJ01000111.1:0-3507 GCA_002392625.1 Oscillospiraceae bacterium UBA3851 | reverse complement strand
CGGATGAGGCGCCGCGCCCCCTTTCCCCTTATTCCCCGCCGCCCCGCTCCGCCATCGCCTGCTCCAGCTTCTCCAGGGCCTTTTTCTCGATGCGCGACACGTAGGAGCGGCTGATGCCGTACTTCCTGGCCACCTCCCGCTGGGTCTGGGGCGCGCGGCCCTCCAGGCCGTAGCGGCAGCGGATCACGTCGGCCTCCCTGTCGGTGAGGCACTCCCCCACCAGACGCCGCACCAGCGCCCGGTTATCCCGGTCCTGGATGTGGTCGAGCATGGTGTCCTCGGTGCCGATCACGTCCATGAGGAACAGGGAATCGCCGTCCCCCTCCCCCTCGATGGCGTCGTTGAGGGACACCTCGCCCTGGAGCTTCCGCTGGGCGCGGAAGAACATGAGGATCTCGTTTTCGATGCACCGGGCGGCGTAGGTGGCCAGGCGGATGTTCCGGTCGGGCCGGAAGGTGTTGACCGCCTTGATGAGCCCGATGGTGCCGATGGAGATGAGATCCTCCTGGTTGTCGGCCTGGGTGTAGTATTTTTTGACGATGTGGGCCACCAGCCGGAGATTGTGCTCCACCAGCGTGTTGCGGGCGTCCAGATCGCCGCGTGCGCAGCGGTCGAGACACTCCTGCTCCTCCGCCGCCGACAGCGGCCGGGGGAAGGAGCCGGGATTGCCCGCCAGATGGAGCGAGAGAAAGAGACTGTTGGTCAGCAGCAGCAAGGCCGCAGAGATCATGGGAACCCCTCCTTTTGGAGTATCCTATGACGGCACGGGAAGTCCGTATACCCGCCGGAGGCGGCACATCTCTGTCATTGCGAGGCCCCGCAGGGGCCGTGGCAATCCGTCTCCCTCATCCCCCAAGTACGGATTCCCACGCCCAGCCTGTCAGCTGTGCTCGGAATGGCCAAAGGGCACGGAGAACTCCGTGCCTTCGGTCAGTTCAGCATCCACACGCCCAGGTTCAGATACCCCGCGAACGTGACCCACAGCAGGTACGGGATCTGCAGCAGCGCCGAGAGCGGATCCACCCGGTAAAAAGCAAGGATCATCAGCACGATCAGCACCCACAGCGCCGCCAGCCACGCGAAGGCGAAGCCGAAGGCCTGGAGGTTGAAGAAAATGATGCTCCAGAAGAAGTTGAAGAGAAGCTGCAGCCAGAAGAGCCGCCGCGCCCGCGTCCGGTCGGCGGACGGCTCGGCGTCGAAGATCCGGGCGGCGCTCACGCCCATGAGGGCGTAGAGGATGGCCCACACGATGGGAAACACGATGGGCGGCGGCGACAGGGTTGGCTTGATGATGGCGGTGTTGTAGCGCTTGGTGGCCTCCCGCGTCAGGAACCCCGCCAGCGCGCCCACCGCCTCGGTCAGCACGATCCAAAAAAGATAGCTCTGCCATGTAACCTTCTTCATATCAGATTCCCCTTCCCGGTTTTTTCACCCTGTCATTGCGAGCCGCGAAGCGGCGCGGCAATCCGTTTCCCCGTCCAAAGGCTTCCCCTCAAGGGGAAGCTGTCAGCCCGCAGGGCTGACGGACGAGGTGTCATTGCGCCCCCCAACGGCAGCCGTAACGATCCGCCCTGTCCCCGCATCCCATCCTATGCCCCGCCCGCGTCAAAACATGCGCTCCCACCGCATATTTTCCGCCCTCCGCCGCCAAACTATGCACAAATCGCTCCGGGAGGTAGAAGCTCATGCCGTCCATTTGGCAAAAAACGTGTCCCATTCCCCACCGCCCGCCCCTGAACGGCGACGCCGAGACGGAGATCGCCGTCGTCGGCGCCGGCATGGCGGGTGTGCTGATCGCCGACGCCCTGCAAAGCGCCGGCCACCGCGTGCTGGTGCTGGAGGCGGACCGCATCGGCTCCGGCCAGACCGGGCGCACCACCGCCAAGCTCACGGCCCAGCACGGCCTTCTCTACCACAAGCTGATCCGCGCCCTGGGCCGGGAGCGTGCCGCCCAGTACGCACGGCTCAACCAACAGGCCGTGGCGGCCTACGCGTCCATGATCCGCACACGGGGCATCGACTGCGATTACGAGGAGCAGGAGAGCTACGTCTGCGGCCCCGACCGGTTGGCCCTCCGGGCCGAGGCGGAGGCGGCCGCGTCCCTGGGCCTCCCGGCCTCGTACACCGAGGAGATCCCCCTGCCCATCCCGGCGCCGGCGGCGGTGCGGTTCGCCGGCCAGGCCCAGTTCCACCCGCTCCTGTTCCTCCGCGCCGTGGCGGAGGGCCTGGACGTCTGCGAGCGAACCCGCGTTCAGGCGGTGGATGGCCCCACCGTGGTCACGGACCACGGCGCCGTCCGGGCGGAGAAGATCGTCTTCGCCTGTCACTTCCCCGTGGTCAATTTTCCCGGTCTCTACTTCGCCCGGATGCACCAGGAGCGCTCCTACGTCATCGCCCTGCAAAACGCCGCAGCCCCGGCGGGCATGTGGGTCAGCGCGGAAAAGGGCGGGTATTCCCTGCGCACCTGGGGCGATCTTCTGCTGCTGGGCGGCGGAGGCCACCGCACGGGGCAGAATGCCGGGGGCGGGCGCTGCAACGACCTGCGTCAAAGGGCGGCGGCGTGGTTCCCCGGCAGCACGGAGGTAGCCCACTGGTCGGCCCAGGACTGCATAACCCCCGACGGCGCGCCCTATATCGGCGTCTATTCCCCCGCCCGGCCGGACTGGTATGTTGCCACCGGCTTTCGCAAGTGGGGCATGACCTCGTCCATGGCGGCGGCGCTGCTGCTGCGGGATCTGGTGGACGGCCGGCCCAATCCGGCGGCCGGGGCCTTCGACCCCGGCCGGTTCAACGCGGCCACGGCGGCAGGGGTGGCGGCGGAGACGGGCCACGCCCTGGCGGGCCTGGGCAAGAGCGTGTTCCACATTCCCTTTTCCGCGGCCGACGCTCTGGCCCCCGGCGAGGGCGGCATCGTGCGGTGCCGCGGCCGGAAGGCCGCCGTCAGCCGGACCGGGGACGGCGCGATCCGGGCCGTAGCGCCCCGCTGCACCCATCTGGGCTGTGAGCTGACGTGGAACGCGGACGAACAGACCTGGGACTGCCCCTGTCACGGCTCCCGCTTCGACGCGGACGGCAATCTGCTGAACGCTCCCGCCCAGACGCCGCTGAAGCCTCGGTGAGAAGGAAAAAGCCGTTCCCCTGGGATAGCGAAGCGGCGCCGCGGCGAGACAGGTGTCGCCGAAGGCGACGGATGAGGGGTCATTGCGAGCCGCGCAGCGGCGTGGCAATCCGTATTCTTACAGGAGGGCACAGAGGCCCGCCCCTACGATATCCCCCCAGCGTTTCACTCCGTAGGGGCCGGCGTCCCCGGCGGCCCGTCCAGGTGACGGTCGTTACGCGTCATCGCAGGCGGACATAAGTGAGCGCCCAAATCTGTGATTTGGCTGCACGAACTTATGCGATAGCTGAGACGGCCGCCCCAACATCATCCCCATTCTCCCCCACCCGCAAGAACACCCCCGGTTCACGTACCGGGGGTGTTCTCAGCTTGTCAAAAAAGCCTCGCAG
>DGHJ01000056.1:21176-37264 GCA_002392625.1 Oscillospiraceae bacterium UBA3851 | reverse complement strand
GTGACCATTCCCATCCGGGGTGAGTACGGCGACGGGAGCCTGCAATCGCTCCTGGGCCTGGCCGCCGTGGCTGCCGTCATCGCCGTCGTTACCACCGCCATCCCCCTGTGGAAGAAGCTGGGCGTCGCCGCTCGGCCGCAGAATCTCCGTGGGTGTCTGTACTTCATCCCCATGTGGATCCTGTCCACCGGCAATATCTGGGACGGCGTGCACCCGAATTACGCCGGCGGCGCGCTGTGGTACGCCATCGGCTCCATGGCTCTGGTGGGCTTCGTGGAGGAGATGATCTTCCGGGGCTTCCTGTTCCGCGTCTTGCTGAAGAAGGACGGCCCCAAGGTCGCCGTCATCGTCTCCGCCGTGACCTTCGGCATCGGCCACATCGTCAATCTGCTGGCAGGGATAGACATTGTGGATAATCTTCTCATGGTTGTCTTTGCCATCGCCTGGGGCTTCATTCTGACCATGGTCTACTATAAGAGCGGCAGCCTGCTGCCCTGCATCATCGCCCACGCCGTGGTGGATATCCTCTCTATGTTGTCGGCAGAGATGGCCTGGGGCGAATGGGTCTATATCGGCGCCACCATCGTGGCCGGTGCGGTCTACAGCCTGTGGCTCCGGAAGCTGCCCTCCGCCTTTTCCGACGAGGAATAAGATGCCCCCAAAAATTGGATAAAATGGACGAAAGGCTTCAAGGCACAGCGAAAGGCGCTTGTATTTCCCGCCGGGTGATCCTATAATGATGCCAGGGAGTCCCGCCGCAGAGCCGGGCCTCTCAACTGCTGCGGGAAAGGTGCGGGCGCCGTTACGGCAGGGTCGCCCAGGGGGAAAAACATGGACGTTGCCATTGAACAGATCGGACAAGAGAGCAGGGAGCTGGTCCTGATCCGCTGCCGCGCGGTGACGGAGGAGGTCCGGGAGATCGCGGACTTTGTCAAGTCGCGCGCCGGCAGCCTCACCGGCACGGCGGAGGCGAAACGGTATGAGATCGCCGTGGCGGACATTTTCTACATCGAATCGGTGGACGGAAAGACCTTCCTGTATACGAAGGACCGGACCTATGAGACCGCCCACCGCCTCTACGAGCTGGAGGCGCTGCTGAAAACCAGACATTTTCTCCGGATCTCCAAGCCCATGCTGGTCAACCTGATGAAGATCCGGTCCATCCAGCCCGCCTTTAATGGGCGGTTCACGGCGGTGCTGAGTTCCGGGGAAAAGGTCATCATTTCGAGAAGCTACGTCAAGGCGCTGAAAGAAGCGCTGAAAGGATAAAGCCATGGAATGGAAGCGTTTTCTGGTCAACAAGCTGATCCTGTTTTTTATGCTGTCCACGCTGATCACGGCGGCGGTTTCCCTGATCGGCGCGGCCTTCGGGGGCGACGAGCATCTGGGCTACGGGGATTTCCTGACGCCGGTGAAATACGCCGCGCTGTGCATGCTGCCCACGCTGGTGACCTACGCCAGACGTGAGCTTTCGCCCAGGGCGCTGCTCCTGCGCAAGGCGCTGATGTTGGTGCTGCTGGAGGGAGTCATGCTGTTCATCGCCTTTACCAGCCCCGCCATCGACACGAACAGTTCCGCGGTGGTGCTCACCATCGCAGGGAGCGTGCTGGTCATCTTCGTGCTGGCGAATCTCTTTATGTGGATCAAGGATTCCGCCGAGGCGAAACGGATGAACCGCGACCTGGAGAGATTCCAAAGGACTTACGGAGAAACGGAGGCGTGAGCATGGACGAGCCGACCGTCCGCCCGGAGACGGAAAAGGATCACCGGGCCGCAGAGAATGTGCCCCTTGCTTTTGCCGCCGGAAATGGGCTATAATAGGGCAAAAGAACACCGTCGCGGCGGAGCAGGGGGAGGACCTATGAAAAAGTTATTCGGACAGCTCAACCTCACATGGACGAAGCTTATCATTTTTGCCGTTATCGCGGGGCTCTACACCGGCGTCATGGCAGCGCTGCCTATCACCACGGACACGTCCTTTGCTGATATCAGCATCACCTTTGAGTGGTGGGTGCTGTTCGGGATCCTGATCATCGTCAACAGCAAATCTCCTCTGGATTCGGCCCTCAAGTGCCTGGTGTTTTTCCTCATCAGCCAGCCTCTGGTATATCTGGTGCAGGTGCCGTTCAACCCTTACGGGTGGGGCATCTTCGGCTACTATCCCGGCTGGTTCGTGTGGACGCTGTTCACCTTCCCCATGGGCTTCGTGGGCTATTTCATGAAAAAAGAGAAGTGGTGGAGCCTGCTGATCCTGGTCCCCATGCTGTTTTTCGTGGGCTATCACTATATCGGCTTCTTGAACGAGGCCAGGTCCTTCTTTCCCAACCATCTGCTCAGCGCCGTCTTCTGCGCGGCCACGATGATCATCTATCCGCTGTGTATCTTCAACAACAGGAAGCTCAAAACGGCGGGGCTGATCGTCAGCGTCGTGATCCTGGCGGCGGCCACCGTATTCGTCTTTTCCTCCGAGAGGAGCGCGTACAACACCACCGTGCTGTCAAGCGGGGGATCGGCAGGGGTGGTTTTTGACGACACCTATGACGTGTCCCTGGAGGACGAGAGCTTTGGCGAGGTGTTCATCGTGTACGAGGAGAACATCGGGGACTACATGGTGAACGCCAGGTTTGTCAAGACAGGCGAGACGAAGCTCTTCCTGGATTCACCGGACGGAGATCGGCGGATCTTTGCCCTGACCGTGGGAAGAAGCACGTATACGATCCGGGAGATCACGGACGGCTTGACAACGGCTGAATGAGCCCGTAAAATGGACGTACAGGTCGAACCGTCGGTCTATCATTTTTGAAGGAGGTCCCAAAAATGGCAAAGAAGTATCGGATGAGGTGCCCCGCCTGCGGCAACGTGCAGAACCTGACCGCGTCGGCCCCCTGCACCAAGTGCGGCGCGCCGCTGGACGTGGAGCAGCAGGGTATGCTGGCGATCTATCGCATGGGCAATTTCATGGGCGCGGCAACCGGATTCGGCATCTATCTCAACGAGCAGCCCTACGGCGCCATCGGCAATCGGGAGACGCTGTACATCCCCCTGCCCTTCGGCGAGTACAAGATGCACATCGTGTGCGGCATGAGCCGCAAGTGCAACGACCCGGTGTTCACCCTCAGCCCGGAGGACCCGTTCATCTGCACCAAGGTCCATATGAACATGGGCTTTATCCAGAACAGCTTCGTGATCGAGCGGGTGGACCCGTCCACCATGCCCCAGGACTGACACGGGCGCAAACTTAACAGGCAATAGACGCTGCGGCAGATCTCACACAAGGGATCTGCCGCTTTTTGCTTGGGCCAACGATTTCCGGGCCGATTGTGCTTGTGGAACAGAGCGGGGTATGGTATAATAACCGTTATACGGCTATTATACTTCATTTATACGCCAATTTCTCGCCGCCAAAGGCGGCAACCGAAATTGATGCGATTTTATACCATAAGCCCTTCGTGCTTATGGTATAATATATGATCACGAAAAGAACACGAAAAAAGACGCGGAAAGCGGGGGAAAGCAGATGGGGCTGCACGACGGACACCGGGCGCGGATGAAGCAGAGATGGCTGGAGCAGGGGCCGGAGAGCTTTGCCGACCACGAGCTGCTGGAGCTGGCGCTGTACTTCGCCATCCCCCGGAGGAACACCAACGAGACGGCCCACGAGCTGCTGGAGCGGTTCGGCACGCTGAAAAACGTGCTGGCGGCGGACGTCCGGGCGCTGCAGGACGTGCCCGGCGTGGGGCAGAACGCCGCTGTTTTGCTGAAGCTTCTGCGCGCCGTCAATGAACGGGCGGAGCGCCCGGCGCCCTCCGGAAAGCCCATCCGCAGCGGCGAGGAGACCGGCACCTACTTCCTGCACCTGCTGGACGGCGAGACGCGGGAGGTCCTCTACCTCATGTGCCTGGACGCCAAGGGAAAGATGCTCTCCTGCCAGGCGGCGGCTGTGGGCGGCGTGAACGTGACGGCGGTCAGCGTCCGGCAGGTGGTGGACCTGGCCCTGCGCAGCAACGCCACCGCCGTGGTGCTGGCACACAACCACCCCAGCGGCGTGGCTCTGCCCAGCCGGGCGGACCAGTTCATGACCCGCCAGGTGGCCGACGCCCTGCGGCCTCTGGGCATCCGTCTGCTGGACCACATCATCGTGGCTGACGGGGACTACGTGTCCATGGCCCAGAGCGGCATGGACCTGACTTAACGAGAGGGGAGTGGCGTGGCATGCCTGCTTTCAAAGTGGTATCGGAGTATCAGCCCTCCGGCGATCAGCCCCAGGCCATCGAGGCCCTGGCAGAGGGCATCGAAAACGGCCTGCGGGAGCAAGTCTTGCTGGGCGTCACCGGCTCCGGCAAGACCTACACCATGGCCAAGGTCATCGAGAAGGTCCAGCGCCCCACGCTGGTGCTGGCCCACAACAAGACGCTGGCGGCCCAGCTCTGCGAGGAGTTCCGGGAGTTCTTCCCGGACAACGCCGTGGAGTACTTTGTCAGCTATTACGACTACTATCAGCCGGAGGCGTACATCCCCCATACGGATACCTACATCGAAAAGGACGCCTCCACCAACGAGGAGATCGACCGGCTGCGGTTGTCGGCCACCTGCTCCCTGCTGGAGCGGCGGGATGTGATCGTGGTGTCGTCGGTGAGCTGCATCTACGGTCTGGGCGAGCCGGACGACTTTGCCCGGATGATGATCTCCCTGCGCACGGGGATGCCCCTGGAGCGGGACGAGCTGCTGCGCCGCCTGGTGGAGGACCGGTACGAGCGCAACGACATCGCCTTTGAACGCAACATGTTCCGGGTCCGGGGCGACACGGTGGAGCTGTACCCGGCCTATTACAAGGACCGGGCCATCCGTGTAGAGTTCTTCGGCGACGAGATCGAGCGCATCACCGAGTTCCATCCGGTGACCGGCAACCCCATCCGGACGCTGCAGCACGTCGCCGTCTATCCCGCCAGCCACTACGTGACGCCCAAAGACAAAATGGACGCCGCCATCGTGGAGATCCGCAAGGAGCTGGAGGAGCAGGTCAAATACTTCAAGGACAACGACAAGCTCATCGAGGCCCAGCGCATCCGCCAGCGGACAGAGTACGACATGGAGATGATGATGGAGCTGGGCTACTGCTCCGGCATCGAGAACTATTCCCGCATCATCGGCCAGCGGCCGGCAGGCTCGCCGCCCATGACGCTGCTGGACTTTTTCCCCGACGACTTTATCCTGTTCGTGGACGAGAGCCACGTGACGCTGCCCCAGGTGCGGGCCATGTACAACGGCGACCACGCCCGGAAAAAGAGCCTGGTGGAGTACGGCTTCCGCCTGCCCTGCGCCTACGACAACCGGCCGCTGAAGTTTGACGAGTTCGAGGAGCGGTTCTCTCAGGCGGTGTACGTGTCCGCCACGCCGGGACCCTACGAGCGGGAGCGGGCCGACCAGGTGGTGGAGCAGGTGATCCGGCCCACGGGTCTGTTGGACCCCAAGGTGGAGGTCCGAGCGGTGCTGGGCCAGATCGACGATCTCAGCGAGGAGATCCGCGCCCGCGCCCAGCGAAACGAGCGGGTGCTGGTGACCACGCTTACCAAGCGCATGGCGGAGGACCTCACCGAGCACTTCAAGGCCAACGGCATCCGGGTGCGGTACATGCACTCCGACGTGGCGGCCCTGGAGCGGATGGAGATCATCCGGGACCTGCGCCTGGGCGAGTTCGACGTGCTGGTGGGCATCAACCTGCTGCGTGAGGGCCTGGACCTGCCGGAGGTATCGCTGGTGGCCATTCTGGACGCGGACAAGGAGGGCTTCCTCCGCTCCGAGACCAGCCTGATCCAGACCATCGGCCGCGCCGCACGCAACGCCGACGGTCTGGTGATCCTGTACGCCGACACGGTCACCCCCTCCATGCAGGCGGCCATCGACGAGACGGAGCGCCGCCGCAAGCTGCAGAACGACTACAACGTGGCACACGGTATCGTGCCCAAGACCATCCGCAAGAGCGTCCGGGAGATGGTGGAGATCAGCCACACCGCCGAGGAGGCGTCCAAGCTGACCCGGAAGAAGCTGTCCGCCGCCGAGCGGCAGGCCACCATCGCCCGGCTGGAGAAGGAGATGAAGAACGCCAGCAAGATGCTGGAGTTCGAGATCGCCGCCGTGCTGCGGGATCAAATCATCGAGCTGAGAAATCAGGAATGAAAAGAACGATCCATTACATCTATGTGATCCTGGCCGCTGTGTGCTGGGGCTTTATCGGTGTGTTCAATCGCATGCTGTTTGAGGCCGGCATGACCACCGCCAACCGGGTTGTGATCCGCAATCTGGGCAGCCTCGTGCTGATGACCGTGGCTTTCGCCCTGTTCCACCGGCAGGTGTTCCGCATCCGGCTGCGGGATCTGCCCATCTTTCTGGTCAGCGGCGTCATCGGTGTCATCTGCCTGGGCTGGACCTACTTCACCTGCCAGACCATGTGTTCCCTGGCGGTGGCGGGCATATTGCTGTATCTGGCGCCCTTCTTTGTGGTGTTCGGCAGCGCCCTGCTGTGGAAGGCGCCCCTGACCCGGCGCAAGCTGGGGGCGGCGGTGGTCGCCTTTATCGGTTGCGCCCTGGTCAGCGGCGTGGTGGGCGGCCTGGGCGACAACAAGCCCCTGGGCGTCCTGCTGGGCGTGGGCGCCGGACTGTGCTACGCCAGCTACACCCTCTTTGCCCACTACGGCCTGGCCCGGTACGACGCCTATACCATGATCTACTGGACCTTTGCGGTGGCGGGCCTGGGCAGCCTGGTGTTTCTGGACGCGCCGGCCATGGCGCAGACGCTTCAGCAGCCGAACGGCGCCCTCGGCGCCCTGGGACTGGTGGTGATCGCCACGGTGCTGCCCTACCTTTTCTACACCAAGGGCCTGGAGGGCGTGGAGAGCGGCGTGGCCTCGGTGATCGCCAACGTGGAGCCGGTGGTGGCCGCCCTGACGGGTGTTCTGTTCTTCCGGGAAAAGCTGGGCGTTTGGACCGTGCTGGGCATGGCCCTGGTGCTTGCAGCGGCGGTGCTGCTGGCGAGAGGGGAGACGCGGGATGGCAAAGCATAAAGAGGAAAAGACCAACGTCATGCGGACGCTGGAGCAGAAAAAGGTGCCCTACACCGCCCACGCTTATCCCGTGGGGGACAGCGCCCCCGACGGCGTGTCCGTGGCGGAGATGATGGGCCAGAACGCCGCCGCCGTGTTCAAGACGCTGGTGTGCCGCGGCGCCTCCGGCGGATACTACGTGTTCGACATCCCCGTGGCCGGGACCCTGGATCTGAAAAAGGCGGCAAAGGCCGTGGGGGAGAAGTCCGTGGCCATGATCCAGCAGCGGGAGCTGCTGCCCCTGACGGGCTATATCCACGGCGGCTGCAGCCCCGTGGGCATGAAAAAAACGTTCCCCACCGTGTTCCATGAAAGCGTGAACGCCCTGGAGACCGTGTTCGTCTCCGCCGGGAAGGTGGGCTATCAGATCGAGTGCGCTCCTGGCGACCTAATTGCGCTGGTGGGGGCGAAAACAGCGGATATTATCGTGGAGAATTGACCATGCAGAGTGAGATTTTTATCAAAGGCGCGCGGGAGAACAACCTGAAGAACATCGACGTGGCCATCCCGCGGGACAAGCTGGTGGTGATGACGGGCCTCAGCGGCTCCGGCAAGTCGTCCCTGGCCTTTGACACCATTTACGCCGAGGGCCAGCGGCGGTACGTGGAGAGCCTCAGCTCCTACGCCCGCATGTTCCTGGGGCAGATGGACAAGCCGGACGTGGATTACATCGACGGCCTTTCCCCGGCCATCTCCATCGATCAGAAGACCACCAGCAAGAATCCCCGCTCCACCGTGGGCACGGTGACGGAGATCTACGACTATTTCCGCCTTCTGTGGGCCCGGATCGGCGTGCCCCACTGCCCCAAGTGCGGCAAGGAGATCCGCCAGCAGACCGTGGACCAGATCGTGGACCAGGTGCTGTCCCTGCCGGAGGGTACCCGCATCCAGGTCCTGGCCCCTGTGATCCGGGGCCGCAAGGGCGAGCACGCCAAGGTGCTGGAGGACGCCCGCCGCTCCGGCTACGTCCGGGTGCGGGTAGACGGGCACCTGTACGAGCTGAGCGAAGAGATCACGCTGGAGAAGAACAAGAAACACACTGTGGAGATCGTGGTGGACCGCCTCATCGTCCGGCCGGACCTGGGCCAGCGGCTCACGGACTCCATCGAGACGGCCTCCTCTCTCACCGGCGGGCTGGTGACGGTGAACCTGGTGCGGGAGGAGCAGGATCTCAGCTTCTCCCAGAACTACGCCTGCGAGGATTGCGGCATCTCCATCGAGGAGCTGGCTCCCCGCATGTTCTCCTTCAACAACCCCTTCGGAGCCTGCCCCACCTGCACGGGCCTGGGCATGCAGCTGAAGGCCGACCCGGTGCTCATCGTGCCGGATGACAGGCTGTCCATCCTGGACGGGGCCATCACCGCCTCCGGCTGGGGCAACATCCGCTCCGACGGCATCAGCCGCATGTATTTCGAGGCCCTGAGCAAGAAGTACGGCTTCTCTCTGCGCACCCCCTGGCGGGAGCTGCCCCAGAGTGTGAAGGACGTGGTGATCTACGGCACCGGCGGGGAGCTGCTGACGCTGGAATATGACCAGCCGCGGGGCAAGGGCGTGCTGCGCCAGCCCTTTGAGGGCATCGCCAACAACGTGGAGCGCCGCTACCGGGAGACCCAGTCCGACGCCAGCAAGAAGGAGCTGGAGGAGCTGATGGCCGAGTGCCCCTGCCCCGACTGCCGGGGCAAGCGGCTGCGCCCGGAGGCGCTGGCCGTCACCGTGGGCGGCCGGAACATCCACGACGTGACGGAGCTGAGCGTGGGGGAGGAGCTGGCCTTTTTCAACGCCCTGACCCTCACCGGCAACCAGCAGCTCATCGCCGAACAGATCCTGCGGGAGATCCGCTCCCGGCTGGACTTCCTTCAGAGCGTGGGTCTGGGCTATCTGACCCTCTCCCGCTCGTCGGGTACCTTGTCCGGCGGCGAGAGCCAGCGCATCCGCCTGGCCACCCAGATCGGCTCCAGCCTCATGGGGGTGCTGTATATCCTGGACGAGCCCTCCATCGGCCTCCATCAGCGGGACAACGACAAGCTGCTTGCCACACTGAAGCATCTGCGGGACCTGGGCAACACCCTCATCGTGGTGGAGCACGATGAGGACACCATGCGCGCGGCGGACTACCTCATCGACATCGGACCCGGCGCCGGCAGCCACGGCGGCCAGGTCGTGGCGGCGGGCACACCGGCGGAGGTCATGGCCAACCCCGCCAGCCTGACCGGCCAGTACCTCAGCGGCAAAAAGCGCATCGAGGTGCCCCCTGTCCGGCGGAAGGGGAACGGAAAGCTCCTCACCGTCCGGGGTGCAAGAGAGAACAACCTGAAAAGCATCGACGTCTCCGTGCCGCTGGGCACCTTCACCTGCGTCACCGGCGTCAGCGGCAGCGGCAAGTCGTCGCTGGTCAACGAGATCCTGTATAAAAAGCTGGGCGTGGAGCTGAACCGCATGAAGGCCCACCCCGGCAAGCACGACGCCATCGAGGGGCTGGAGCATCTGGACAAGGTCATCAACATCGACCAGAGCCCCATCGGCCGCACGCCCCGCTCCAACCCCGCCACCTACACCAACCTGTTCAACGACATCCGGGACCTGTTCGCCTCCACCCCGGAGGCGAAAGCCAGGGGCTACGGGCCGGGGCGGTTCTCCTTCAACACCCGCGGCGGCCGGTGCGAGGCCTGCTCCGGCGACGGCGTGCTGAAGATCGAGATGCACTTCCTGGCGGACGTGTACGTCCCCTGCGAGGTGTGCCACGGCAAACGGTACAACCGGGAGACGCTGGAGGTCCGGTACAAGGGCAAGTCCATTGCCGACGTGCTGGAGATGACCGCCGAGGAGGCTGCCCTCTTCTTTGCGCCCCTGCCCAAGATCGCCGACCGGCTGCGGACGCTGTGCGAGGTGGGCCTGGGCTACGTGAAGCTGGGCCAGTCCAGCACCACTCTCTCCGGCGGCGAGGCCCAGCGGGTCAAGCTGGCCACGGAGCTTTCAAAGCGCTCCACCGGCCGCACCATCTACATTCTGGACGAGCCCACCACCGGGCTCCACACCGACGACGTGAAGAAGCTGCTGGAGGTGCTGCAGCGGCTGGTGGACGAGGGCAACACGGTGCTGGTCATCGAGCACAATCTGGACGTGATCAAATCCGCTGACTACCTCATCGACCTGGGGCCGGAGGGCGGCAGCGGCGGCGGCACGGTGGTGGCCACCGGCACGCCGGAGCAGGTGGCCAGCGTGGACAGGTCCTACACGGGCCAATATCTGAAAAAAGTACTGCGATAACAACGCCCGCACCCGGTGCATACAATGTACCGAGGTGATGGAGCGATGACACTGCTGCAAGACGGGCTGATCGCCCTGCTGGCCGCCGTGGGCGCGGTGGCGCTGCTGTGGCTGGTGGTCACGGCGCTGGTGCGTCGGCCGGAGGACCTGCCGGTGGTGCTGATGGTGCCCCTGCGGGGCAAGGCCGAGCAGATGGAGTACATCGTCCGCACGCTGGAGCTGCGGCGCAGCCGGACCGGGAGCCGCGCCCCCATCGTGCTGGTGGACGCGGGGCTGGCGCCGGACGCCTGCCGCCGGGCCCGGCTGCTGATGGGCGACCACCCGGACGTGTTGCTGATGAGCGCGGCGGAGGTGTCAAAATTCTGGGAATGAGGAGACAACCATGGGGGAACGCCAGACGGTGGAGGGCACCGTAGAGCACGTGGTTTTCCACAACGAGGAAAACGGCTATACCATTCTCAACCTGACCACAGATGACGGCGAGGTCGTCACCGTGGTGGGGTGCATCCCCTTTGCCGCCGCCGGCGAGGGGATGACCGTCACCGGCGTGTGGGTGGACCACCCCTCCTACGGCCGCCAGATGAACGCCGAGTCGGTGGACCGGCGCATGCCGGAGGGGGCCGACGAGATCATCGCCTACCTTGGCTCCGGCATTATCAAGGGGATCGGCCCCGCCACCGCACGCCGCCTGGTGGAGCGGTTCGGGGACGACACCCTCCGCGTCATCGAGGAGGAGCCGGAGCGGCTCCGCACCGTCAAGGGCGTCACCGCCCGGCGGGCGGTGGAGCTGTCCGAGGCCTTCCGGTCTCTGACGGGGCTGCGCCGGGTGACGGAGTTTTTAGCCCGGTACGAGCTGCCGGTAAACCTGGCCATGCAGCTCTACCGCGCCTATGGGCCGGAGGCACTGCCCCGGCTGAAGGACGACCCCTATCTGCTCTCCCGGCCGGCCTACGGCGTGCCCTTTGCCGATGTAGACGAGATCGCCCTGGCCATGGGCTTCGAGGGGGACGACCCCTGCCGCACCGCCGCGGCGCTGATCTATGAGCTGGAGCACAATCTGGGCAACGGACACGTGTTCCTGCCCAGGGACAAGCTGCTTTCCGCCACGGCGGCACTCATCGGCGTGGAGCCGGATCGGCTGGAGATCACGCTGGACAAGCTGCTGGAGCGCCGGGAGCTGGTCCAGCAGCGGTTGGCGGGGGTGGACGCCTGCTACCTCCGGCGGATGTACGAGGCGGAGGTATATGTAACGGACAAGCTCCGCATATTGCAGGCTATGCCCTTTGACACGCGGGTGAACGTGGAGCGGGTCATCGACGAGATCCAGGTCACCCAGGGCATTGCATACGCCCCGGCCCAGCGCCAGGCGGTGGAGCTGGCCGCCCGCGAGGGCGTGCTGCTGCTGACCGGCGGACCGGGCACCGGCAAGACCACCACGGTCCGGGCCATCGTGACCCTTTTCGGCCGCATGGGGCTGGACGTGGCGCTGCTGGCCCCCACCGGACGGGCGGCCAAGCGCATGGGGGAGGTCTGCGGCATGGACGCCCAGACCATCCACCGCTGCCTGGGCATGAGCTTCAACGAGCTGACCGGGGAGGTGGCCTTCAAGAAAAACGAAAAGGAGCCGCTGGAGGCGGAGGCCGTCATCGTGGACGAGATGAGCATGGTGGACCTGGAGCTGATGCAGGCCCTGCTGCGCTCCCTGCGTCCCGGCTGCCGCCTGGTGATGGTGGGCGACCCGGATCAGCTGCCCTCCGTGGGACCCGGCAACGTGTTCGGCGATCTGATCCGCAGCGAAACGGTACCTGTCGCCGCTCTGCACACCGTGTTCCGCCAGGCAGAGCAGTCCGCCATTATCCGCAACGCCCACGCCGTCAATGAGGGCCGTGCGCCGGAGCTGAACAACAGCCAGGGGGACTTCTTCTTCCTGTGCCGGCGCGCGCCGGACCGGCTGGTCCAGACCGTAGTGGAGCTGTGTCGGGACCGGCTGCCCCGGAGCATGGGTGTGGCCGCCGCCGACATCCAGGTCATCTCTCCCACGCGGCGGGGCGAGTGCGGCACGGCGAACCTGAACCGCGCCCTTCAGGCGGCGCTGAATCCCCCGGCCCCCGGCAAGCGCCAGAAGCTCTGGGGCGACATGACCTTCCGGGAGGGGGACCGGGTCATGCAGAACCGCAATAACTATGACGTCATCTGGGAGAAGGATGACGGCGGCGTGGGCGCCGGGATCTTCAACGGCGACGTGGGCGTCATTCAGGAGATCGACCCCTCCGGGGAAATGCTCACCATCCGGTTCGATGACCGCACCGCCGCCTATACCCCGGACATGCTGGGCCAGCTGGATATGGCCTACGCCATCACCGTCCACAAATCCCAGGGCAGTGAATACCGGGCGGTGGTGCTGGTGTCCGCCCCTGCCGCGCCGGGCCTGATGGTGCGGGGCGTGCTGTACACCGCCATCACCCGCGCCAGGGAGTTGCTGGTCCTGGTGGGCGACGACACCGTGCCAGGCAGAATGGCGGCGGACGACCGCCGCCAGAGGAGATACAGCGGACTGCGCCGCCGACTGCGGCAGGGAGGGATCCAATGAGCGAGAAGAACAGACAATCCGACGTGAGCCGGCGGATCACGGACTTTTTCTTTCCCCGGCGCTGCCCCTTCTGCGGCGGCAGCACCGGCGGGGAGCTGATGTGCCAAAAGTGCCGGGACACCCTGCCCTTTACCGGCAGCCACGCGCTGCAGCGGGGCGCCTTCGGCCGCTGCGCCTCGCCCCTGTGGTACGAGGGTGACGTGCGCAAGGCCATTCTGGACTACAAATTCAAGGGCAGGCTGAACGGCATGGAGTGCTTCGGCCAGCTGATGGCCCAGTGTGCCGCCGAGGAGCTGAACGGGGAGTTCGACGCCGTGACTTGGGTGCCCATCAGCAAAAAGCGGTTGCGCAAGCGCCATTTTGACCAGAGCCGCTATCTGGCGGCCAGCCTGTGCGTGGACTGGCACGTAGCCCCGGTGGAGACGCTGCGCAAGATCGTGGACAACCCGCCTCAATCCGGCACCGACGACGAGGCTGCCCGCCGGGCCAACGTGCTGGGCGTGTACGAGGCGGTCAATGCGCAGGAGATCGCCGGCAAGCGCTGGCTGCTGGTGGACGATATCGTCACCACCGGCGCCACCTTGGCCGAGTGCGCCCGCGTATTGAAGGACGCCGGTGCTGCGGACGTGGTGTGCCTGACCCTGGCCGCCACCCCCAAACGGTGAAAACAAATTGTAAATTCGGGATGAAACGGCGAAAAAAGCGGGAAAATTCTATTGCAAAAGATTTTGCAGACCAGTATAATATAGGTCCGGCAGATTGACCGGCCCGAAAAACGGGCCTTACTATACTACGTAAAGGCAGGATTATACTATGTGTGGATTGGCAAAGGATATCGGCATCGATCTGGGCACCGCCTCGGTGCTGGTCTATATCAAGGGCAAGGGCCTGGTGCTCAATGAGCCGTCGGTGGTGGCCATCAACAAGGATGACGGCCGGCTGCTGAAGGTGGGCGCCGAGGCGCAGGCCATGCTGGGCAGGACCCCCGGCAACATCGTGGCCATCCGTCCCCTGCGGGAGGGCGTCATCTCCGACTACGACATGACGGAGCGGATGCTGCGGGAGTTTATCCACAAGGTCAACGGCGGCTCCCTGATCTTCCCGCCCCGCGTGATGATCTGCGTCCCCTCCGGCATCACGGAGGTAGAGGAGCGCGCCGTCATCGACGCAGGCCGCCAGGCCGGCGCCAAGCGGGTCTACCTCATTGAGGAGCCGCTGGCGGCCGCCATCGGCGCCGGCATCGACATCTCCAAGCCCGACGGCCACATGGTGGTGGATATCGGCGGCGGCACCAGCGATATCGCCGTCATCTCCCTGGGCGGCGTGGTGGAGTCTGCCTCCATCAAGGTGGCAGGCGACCAGTTCAACGAGTCCATCGTCAAGTATATGCGCCGCAAGCACAACCTGCTCATTGGTGAGCGCACCGCCGAGCAGATGAAGATGGAGATCGGCTGCGTCTTCCCCAAGGAAGAGGAGGCCACCATCGAGATCAAGGGCCGCTGCCTGATGACCGGCCTGCCCCGCTCCCTGACCGTCACCTCCACGGAGATGATGGAGGCCTTTGAGGAGCCGGTGGAGCGGATCCTGGAGGCCGTCCACGGCGTGCTGGAGCGCACGCCGCCGGAGCTGGTGGCCGACATCTCTGACAACGGCATTGTCATGACCGGCGGCGGCAGCCTGGTGGAGGGCTTCGACAAGCTCATTGCCGCCCGCACCGGCATCCACACCCAGGTGGCGGAGGACGCCATCTCCTGCGTGGCCCTAGGCACCGGCAAGAGCCTTGCCAACCTGGGCGACATGACCGACGGCACCGTGAACCTGAACCGCCGCCGCCAGATGAACTGAGAGAACGACGGACGCCATCCGCGTCTGATGAGAGAAACAAGGAGGAGATTATCATGCATTTTTCCAGCAAGGTGAAGCGCTGCGGCCTTTCCCCCATGCGGAAGTTCCACCCCTATGCGGTGGCCGCCGAGCAGAAGGGCAGAAAGATCTATCACCTGAACATCGGTCAGCCCGACATCGCCACGCCCCCGGAGTATTTCGAGGCCGTGCGCAATTTCAACCAGGACGTTCTGGCCTACGCCCCGTCCCCCGGTATCCCCGCGCTGATCGAGGCCATCCGCGGCTACTACGCCAAGCTGGATATGCACTTTGCCCCCGATGAGATCCTCATCACCACCGGCGGCTCCGAGGCCCTGTCCATCACCTTCCAGTGCATCCTGGACGACGGCGACGAGGTGCTGATCCCGGAGCCTTTCTACCCCAACTACAACACCATGGTCGCCACCTGCGGCGCCCGTATCCACCCCATCCCCACCAGCCCTGAGGAGGGCTACCACTACGCCGACCGGCAGAAGATCGAGCGGGAGATCAACGAGCACACCCGCGCCATCGTGGTCACCAACCCCGGTAACCCCACCGGCGCCGTGCTGACCCACGACGAGATGCGCATGATCGTGGACGTGGCTAAGGAGCATGATCTGTTCGTCATCGGCGACGAGGCCTACCGCGAGTTCGTGTACGCCGGCGAGCCTCTTCAGTCCCTGGGCGAGTTTGCCGACGCCGCCGACAACGTGATTCTGGCCGACACCGTGTCCAAGCGGTTCTCCGCCTGCGGCGCCCGCATCGGCTGCCTCATCTCCCGGAACCACGAGTTCCTGGGCCACGCCATGAAGTACTGCCAGGCCCGCCTGTCCGTGGCGACCCTGGACCAGGTGGCCTCCGCCGCCCTCTATAGCGTGGGCCCCGAGTACTTCGACGCCGTCCGCAGGGAGTACAAGCTCCGCCGCGACACCGTGGTCAGCGCCCTGCAGAAGATCCCCGGCGTGGTGTGCAAGTGCCCCCACGGCGCCTTCTACGTCATGGCCGCCCTGCCTGTGGACGATTCCGACAAGTTCCAGAAGTGGCTGCTGGAGGAGTTCGAGGACAACGGCGACACCGTCATGTTCGCCCCCGGCGAGCCCTTCTACGCCACCCCCGGTAAGGGCCGCAACGAGATCCGCATCGCCTACGTGCTCAAGCAGGCGGATCTGGAGCGCGCCATGGAGCTGCTGGCCAAGGGCATCGAGGCCTACAACAACCGCAAGTAATCTCTCTACCAAACGCCGGGGGCGGCATATGCCGCCCCC
>DGHJ01000056.1:6567-21080 GCA_002392625.1 Oscillospiraceae bacterium UBA3851 | reverse complement strand
CAAGGCTATACCCAGGAGACGGTGGATTTCATGTGGGGAATTCGCTTCAACAACGACCGGGAGTGGTTTACTCCCCGGAAGGAAATCTATCAGCAGCACCTGTTGCAGCCCACCCGCCAGCTGGGCGAGCAGGTTTACGACGCGCTGGCGGCAGAGCTGCAGGACGAGCCGCTGATGCTGAAGGTCTCCCGCATCTACCGGGACGCCCGGCGGCTCTACGGCAGGGGACCGTACAAGGACCACCTGTGGTTCTGCGTCCGCACCGGGGACGAGGACTGGACCGGCCGGCCGACCTTCTACTTTGAGATCGCCCCGGAGTATTACAGCTACGGCATGGGCTTCTGGGCGGCGGAGAGGGAGCTGATGGACCGCTATCGCCGGGACATTGCGGAGCACCCGGAGAAGCTGGCCGCGCTGGTGGAGAAGTTCAACCGCCAGACCACCTTCGTGCTGGGCGGCCCCAGCTACGCCAAGCCCAAGGGGGACGTGGGGCCGCTGCTGCAGCCCTGGTACCAGAAGAAATCCATCAATCTGGAGCACACGACGCCCCTGGACGAGAAGATCTATTCCCCAGCGCTGGCCGATGAGATCATCGCCGGGCTCAAGGAACTGGTGCCCTTCTACCGCTACTTCGCCGCCCTGTGTGCCCAGGCGTACCGGGAGGGCTGACCGTGTTTCCCTTTACGGACCGGTTCGACGTGATCCCCGGCGAGAACGGGATGCGCCTGGCGCTCATCGAGAAGAACCCCGGCGGCGGGGCCGTGCTCCCCTTTTACTACTACGACGTCTGCGTGGATGACCGGCAGGTGGGGAAGATCAGCGTCCGCATCGGGGACAACTACCACAGCTGCTACAACGGCCACATCGGCTACGAGGTCAACGAGACTGACCGGGGTCACCATTATGCACTCTCGGCGCTGAAGCTGGTGCTGCCCGTGGCTCGGTATCACGGCATGGAGCGGGTGTACGTCACCTGCGGCGAATCCAACGCGGCCTCCCGCCGCACCATCGAGCTGGCCGGCGGGCGACTGATGGAGATCGTTTCCGTTCCCGCTGACTACTTCGCCTGGTACGAGGGCATCGAGGACCACTGCATCTATCAGCTGGATCTGACGGAGAAATGAACAGACATAAAGGACGCCGCCCGGCCAGGGCGGCGTCCTGTTCCCGCTATGTTATATTCCGTTAGTCAGCATATACCTTTTGCCGGTTTCTGTCAAAAAAAAGCGGCTCAACGCTCGAAGAGGCGGAGCAGCTTCATCTTCCAGGCGTTCTTTTTGCCGCCGTAGGGGTGCTCCCGCAGGGGGAGGTTGAACTTCGTGGAGCCAAACAGCACCGTGGAGGGGTGGGTGAACTCCCGGAAGCCCCACCGGCCGTGGTAGGCGCCCATGCCGGAGTGGCCGGTGCCGTTAAAGGGCACACCCCGGACCATCAGATGGAGGCACACCTCGTTGACGCAGCCGCCGCCGTACTGCTGGCTGGACATGACCCGCCGCGCCCAGGCCTTGTCGCGGGTGAAGAGGTACAGTGCCAGTCCGTGCTCCCGGCCGGCGATGGCGTCCATGAGGGCGTCAATGTCTCTGTCCGTATAGGGCACCACCGGCAGCAGGGGGGAGAATAGCTCGTGGTTCACAATCTCCTCGTCCACGGCTACAGGGTAGATCACCGTGGGGGCGTACCGCTGTGACGCCTCGTCGCCAAAGCCGCCGATGACGATGCGATCCCGATACTGCTCCGCCTCCGCCGCGCACTTGCGCCAGGCCTCGGCGGTGATGAGGCGGGGGTATTCCGGGTGCTCCACGGCGTTTTCGCCGATCTGGCGAACCAGCTCAGAGCGGAGGGCGGCCAGGAAGTCCTCTGCTACCTCCTCCGCCACGGCCACCTGGTTGATGTCGATGCAGATCTGGCCGCTGTTGCACAGCTTGAAAAACACGATCTTGCGGGCAGCGTCCCGCAGATCGGCGTCGGCGCGCACCACGCACCAGTTGCCCGTCTCGCCGCCCAGCTCCAGGGCCACGGGGGTCAGGTGTCTGGACGCGGCCTCCATCACGTGCTTGCCCACGCGGGGCGAGCCGGTGTAGAAGATCTTGTCGAACCGCTGGGCAAGGCACAGATCCGCCGTGTCGTGGCCCCCGTCCACCACCGTGACGTATTCCGGGGGGAATGTCTCACCGATCAGCTTGCGCAGCACCGCTGTGGAGCGGGGGGACTTGGAGCTGGCCTTGATGACGGCGGTGTTGCCGCCGGCGATGGCGGCTGTCAGCACGCCCAGAGACAGGAGAAACGGAAAATTGAAGGGGCTGATAATCAGCGTGACGCCGTAGGGCATGGGGTAGACCTTGGTCACCAGGCTGGGGAAGCACACAAAGCCGCTGAAATGGGTCTCCGGCCGTGCCCAGCGCCCCAGGCCGCGGAGCGTCTCGTTGATCTCCAGGATCACGCTGCCGATGTCGCAGAAGTAGGCCTCCGCCTCGCTGCGGCCCAGATCGGCGGCCAGTGCCGCAGTGATCTCGGCCTCGTGGGCCTGCACCGCCTGCCGGAGCTTTTTCAGCTGCTCCCTGCGCCAGCCCACGTCCAGCGTCTGTCCGCTGCGGAAAAACGCCCGCTGTCCGTCCAGCAGCGCCCGGATCTGTTCCTCTGTCCACATATCTCGTTTTCCTTCTCTCATTTGCTGCCAGCCTTTTTCCACTTCGGCAGCCAGTAGTCCTTGCCGTACACGATGGCCTCGGCCAGCAGGCACACCAGCAGGGCGGTCAGCACGTCCACCGCGGAGTGCTGCTTGACGAAGCACACCGCCGCGCAGATCATGACCACCACAAAGGTCAGCGCCGCCTTCCAGCCGGGGGCGAGAGCCTTGTCCTTTAACCCCACCGACAGTATACCCAGAGAATAGGCTACGTGGAGAGAGGGACAGACGCCGGTGCTGGTGTCAAAATCGTAGATAAAGGTCATCAGCGCCGTCAGGAGGTTTTCACGGGGGAAGATCTCCGGCCGCAGGTCCTGGCGGCTGGGGTACAGGATATAGCAGATCATGGCCACCACCTGGGTGACGATGATGAAGATCTGGAGCTTTTTGAACCGGGGCACGTCAAAGAACAGCGTGTAGGCCAGGGAGCCGAAGACAAGGACGTACCAGCCCACGTAGAAGATCACGAAGAACTCGTTGAAGGGGATCACGTCGTCCAGAGCGCAGTGGATGACGTGGCACCGCTCCGCCGGGATCAGATTCTCCGTGAGAAAGTACATGACGAAGTAGCCAACCCAGCTGAGGAGCAGCAGCACATGGGAATAGCGGGGATCCCGCAGCCGCTTCAGAGAGAAGCCGCTGTAATCATAAAGCTGTTTTTTCATCGTTAAAGACCTCGACAGGGATATTTTTGGGGTATTGCTTTTGGGGGATATTGGGATAGGGGATGACCGTGTGCTCCGGCAGCGACGCGGCCTGGGCGGTGATGGCGTCCATCAGCGCAGTGCAGATCCGCCCGCGCTCCGCCTCCGGCGATGCGTCGGGGCGATAGAGGATGGGCTGGCCGTAATAGATGGTCTTCAGCCGGGGGGCCAGGTACATGGGCACGAACGGGAGCGGCTGCCCGGTCTTTTTATAGTAGAGCCGCCCCAGGTCCACGAAACGGTCCTGAAAGGCGTGGACCACGTTGTTGTGCTCGTCGTAACACTCCGGGAAGATGACGATCCGCTCCCCGGCCAGCAGCCGGGCCACCGTCTCCCGGAAGGTGGTCAGGGCGCGGCTGTCGTGATACACGGCGACGGTGTGGGCGCTGTTAAAGATCAGCACGCTGAGAGGCACGATGAGGCGGCTCAGCAGCTTATAAAACCAGCGGATCGATTTCGGCTTGCCGGACCAGAAATCCCGGTAGGCGTAGTCCGCCACCTCTGACCGGTTCATCATCTCCCCGGCGCACCAGACGCTGTGCCGGCCGGGGGTGTACATCTCCCCGGCGATGGGACCGTACATCTGGCAGTGATTGCCCACGATCACGCTGGCCCCCTCCGGCAGGTGCTCTGCCCCCTCGATCCGGTACTTGGGCGAGAGCTGCCAGACCAGCCGGTAGAGGACCCGGTAGAGCCGGGATGTTTTTTTGTCGTCGGGAAAATGATACATGGATCGGCTCCTTTTCAGCGCTGTCAAGCCGTATTTTACCACGGGAAAAAGCCGCTGGCAAGCGATATTGCGCCGGGGCGGGAAAACACTTTTTCACCCGCCGGAGATTGACAAAAAGTGCCGCAAGGGGCAAAAAAATGATGGGTTGACCGTAATCATAACAGGGTTTACAACCGGTTGCAAACCCTGTCGCCACGGGGTTTTTCACAGTTTCCACCAAGTTTTCCACATCTGTTATGTCAACGGAGAAACCGCCGATTTTCTTCCAAAATCCCGGCTGTTTCCATAAAGAATACACCCGCCGGGGTGAAAAACCGCTGGTCCGAAGCAGGCGTGGGGACGGGACGGGCTGATGACAAAATGAGCGGCGGACCATGGTCCGCCGCTCAGAGAATGTATCAAATCGGCTTATTTCTCGGCCACGATCAGGCCGTAGCCGCCGTCCTTACGGGTATAGACCACGCAGGTCTCCTCCGTGTCCACGTTGCGGAACATGTAGAAGGGGTGGTCCAGCAGGTTCATCTGCAGGATGGCCTCGTCGATGGTCATGGGCACCAGGGCGAAGCGCTTGGTGCGCACCACGTTGAACTCCACGTCCTCGGCCACGTCGAACTCGGCGGGTACGTCGGGGGTCAGGGCCTCGGAGCGCAGGTTCTTGGCCAGACGGGTCTTGTTCTTGCGGATCCGGCGCTCGATAAAAGCGACGGCCGCGTCGATGGCGCCGCGCATATCGCCGTCGGTATCGTTTTCCTGTGCCCGGAACAGGGTCCCGTTGGCAGCCCGGATGGTCAGCTCAACGGTGCAGCGGTTCTTTTTTTCTACGGCGAAGGTCACAAATGCGTCCGCCTCCTGGGGGAAGAAGCGATCCAGCTTGCTGATCTTCTTCTCTGCGTATTCCTTGATGGAATCGTTCAGGGGGACTTTCTTGCAGGTAAATGTGAACTTCATATTGTTGGCTCCTTTCGTCGATGGGTCCGGCAAGGGTCGGAGAGGTGTATCCCCTTATCCTTGGATAGAGTATAGCACAATGTTGCGCTGTTGAAAAGAGAGGGAAGTCAGATTTGTGCAAAATTAACAAATTTGTAAAACAACGACCGATTGCGGCAGAAAGTGACGCCTTTCGGCAAAACCTCCTATTTACAAGGAGGTGGACAGGGTGTATCCTGTGAATCGGAAGCTTTCCAATATCCCACCCGCTTGGGCCGCTCTGCTCGCAGGGCGGCTCCTTTTTATGCTCCGCCCTTGCGATTTTGCGGAAATATGATATACTACAGGTAGAAGACCTTATGACAAGGAGGGCGCCATGAAAAAGATGACGTTGCGGGAGCGCCGCTACCGGCGCGCGCATCTGGACTGCGTGCGCCACATCACCCTGGACCCCAGAGGCCCCGGCGTGGTGCGGCTGCATATGATCCCCCCCGGCTCGGACGATCCCGCCGACCCCTTCCTGCTGTTGATCAACGGCGCCAAGCTGGTGCCGCTGAACCTCAGCTGGGCGGTGCTGCTGGCCAACTTTATGGATGAGCTGGAGCCCTATTCCGGCAGAGAGATCGGCCCGGAGGACTGGGAGGACATGGAGAAAAAGGCCGTGTCTGCCACCCGCCGCACCTATCCCGGCACCAAAAAGGAGGTGCTGGCGTCGGACCTGGAGCTGATGCTGGACAGCCTGGTGGCCATGGCCCGCGGCGGCGAGCCGGAAGTGGAGGTGGCCGCCCTGAGCCTGGGCGAGTATGCCGACAAGATGACGGCGCCCCACCGGATGGATCTGATGGTCAGCGCCATGACGAAAAACGGCGGCTGGCACTGCAACCAGAAGTGCCTCCACTGCTACGCCGCCGGCCAGCCCATGGGCGAGAGCGCCGAGCTGACCACGGAGCAGTGGAAGGACGTGCTGGAGAAGCTGCGTGAGGCCCGTGTACCACAGGTGACCTTCACCGGCGGCGAGCCCACCCTGCGCCAGGATCTGGTGGAGCTGGTGGAGGCGGCCCAGTGGTTCGTCACCCGCCTCAACACCAACGGCCTGCTGCTGACGCCGGAGCTGTGCCGGGGTCTGTACCGCGCCAGCCTGGACAGCGTGCAGGTGACCCTCTACGCCGCCGACGCCGCCACCCACAACGCGCTGGTGGGCACCGACGGCTTTGACCGCACCGTCCAGGGCATCCGCAACGCTGTGGCGGCGGGGCTGATGGTGTCCGTCAACACGCCGCTGTGCTCGTTGAACACCGACTACGCCGCCACACTGGAGCTGGCCAGCTCCCTGGGCGTGCGCTACGCCACTTGCTCCGGCCTGATCCCCTCCGGCGCCGCAGAGGGAGAGGCCAGCAAGGCAACGGCTTTGACGGCGGAGGAGCTGTCGGACGTGCTGAGCAAGGCGTCCTCCACCGCCTTCGAGCTGGGCATGGAGCTGGATTTCACCTCCCCCGGCTGGCTGGACGAGGTCACGCTGCGCAGCATGGACCTCCATCTGATCCCCAGCTGCGGGGCCTGCCTTTCCAACATGGCCATCGCGCCGGACGGCGCGGTGGTGCCCTGCCAGAGCTGGCTGGGCGGCGTCACCCTGGGCAACATCCTTACCGACCCCTGGGAGACCATCTGGAACAGCGAAACGTGCAAGGCCATCCGCGCCGAGAGCGCCAAGATGGAGCATATCTGCCAGCTGCGGCAGGGCAATAAGGAAGGGGGCTGCTGACATGAAAAAGAGATTATCCGCCCTTTTGAGCGCCCTTTTGCTGTCGCTGCTGCTTCTGCCGTGCCTCACAACTACCGCCTGGGCACAGGACTACGACGAGATCGTGAACTACGAAATCACCGTCCAGCCCAACGCGGAGGACGGCAGCCTGCACTTCACCGTGACCTTAGACTGGAAGGCCCTGGAGGAGCTGCCCTACGGCCAGGAACTGAAGATCGGCATCCCCAACGGCTCCGTCCGGGAGGTAACGGCCCTGACCGACAATATCGAGCGTCTGGACAACGACAACAGCTACATGTACGTCTACCTGGATCAAAGCTACGGCGAAAACGTGACCTTCCACTTTGCCTACTCCTGGGTGCAGGAGTACATGTATACCCTGGGGGAGGACGGCTCCGTCACCTACGACTATACCCCCGGCTGGTTCGACGAGGCCAGGGTGGACCGCATGACCGTCACCTGGGTGAATCCTCAGGGCGTCAGCGGCACCACGTCCTACGAGGCCGACGAAGCGTCCAAGTGGACCGCCTCCGGCGCCACCTTCACCGGCACCGATCTGGGCCACGGCTCCCAGATCCACCTGATCGCCGCCTATGCCACCTGGCCCGCGGAGCTGGATCCCGGCATGAGCCGGGACAACGAGCCCGGCGGCTGGGGCGGATGGGGCGATCACGACGACAACGACGAATACGACTTTGATTACGCGTTCAAAAGAATGATGCTCCGCCTGACGGTCATTATCATCGTGGCAGCCCTGATCTACTGCTTCGTGGCCGCCTCCCGCCGGGACGGCTACGCCGGCGGCTTCGGCACCCACTATGTGTTCGTCAACAACCTGTGGTATCCCGCCGGGCCCGACGGCAAGCCCAAGCCCGGCAGCACGGGCCTGGCCCACAAGCCCAAGCCGCCGGTGTCCCACAGCAGCCACGGAAGCGGCTTGGGCGGCGGACACCGGGGCGGCGGGTTTGGCGGCGGAGGCTTCGGCGGCGGCAGCCACTGCGCCTGCGCCAGCAGCTGCGCCTGTGCCTGTGCCTGCGCCTGTGCCGGCGGCGGCCGGGCCGGCTGCAGCGCCAAGAACCTCTACGGCGCCGTCAGGCTGAACGAGGAGATGAGCCGCGCGCTGGAGGAGAAACGCCGGTGAGCGCGCCCACCGGAAAAAACAAAGAGGATCGTGAAAAAACAGAGAGTCGACGGACCGTCTGAACCGTCGGCTCTCTGTTTTTGTGTCTTATTACAGGATAAATCCGCCGTCCACGGTGAGGACCTGGCCGGTGATGAAGTCGGCCCCGTCCCCGGCCAGGAAGACCACGGCGCGGGCCACGTCCTCCGGTGTGCCCAGACGGCCCCAGGGCGTCTCCTGGGCCAGTTGGGGCAGGACCTCCTGGGGTAGTGCGTCCAGCATGTCGGTGCGGATGACGCCGGGGGCCACGCAGTTGACCCGGATGTGGGTGGGGGCCAGCTCCGCCGCCAGGGAGCGGGTCAGGCCGATGAGGGCGGCCTTGGTGGCGGAATAGGTCACCTCGCAGCTGGCGCCCCGCTGGCCCCAGATGGAGGAGATGTTGACGATGCAGCCATCGTGCTCGTGGAGCATGTGGGGCAGCACCGCCTGGATGGCGTGGAAGGCCCCGTCCACGTTGACGGAGAAGTACCGGTGCCACAGTTCGTCGGTGATGTCCTGGAACAGCGCCTGGCCCGCCACGCCGGCGTTGTTCACCAGCAATGACACGGGACCGAAGGTCTCCTCCACGGCGCGGACCATATCGTTGACCTGGGCCCGGTCGGACACGTCGGCCCCGTACACCATGCAGCGGCAGCCCCCTGCAGTGAGGGTGGCGGCCAGATCCTCGGCGCAGTCACGCCGCACCCGGTAGTTGATGCACACGGCCCAGCCGCTGCGGGCCAGGTGCGCTGCCACGGCGCGGCCGATGCCGCGGGACGAGCCGGTGACGAGAGCGATCTTTTCCATGGAGAACCCTCCCAGATAGCAAAATAGCAGGCGATCCCACAGGGATCACCTGCTATTGTAAAGGCAGAATGTAAAATATGCAAGGGAATTATTTGCGCCGTCTTCCGCCGCGCTTGCCGGCCATGTGGCGGTTGACCTCGGACTGCTTGCTGTCCGACACCGACAGGAACTGCTTCAGTTTGTCCTCAAAGGAGGGCTCTGCCGGGGCAGCGGTGGGCATAGGAGGCGCCGGACGGGCGGGACCGGAGGCAGGACGGGCCGGACGGGGCCGGGGAGCCGGCGCCGGCTGGGCCTGCTTGATGGACAGATTGATTTTCCCCTCCGGCGACACGGACAGGACCTTTACCTGCACCTCCTGACCGTCGGTGAGAAAATCGTGTATATCGTTGACGTAGCTGCTGGAGATCTCAGAGATGTGGACCAGGCCGGACTTGCCGCCCTCCACGGCCACAAACGCGCCGAACTTGGTGATGCCGGTCACGCGACCGGCCACAATGGAGCCAACTGCCAATTCCATGCTGCCTGCTCGTCTCCCTTTGATCAGTCTCCAATGCCGTGGACGTCGATAAACAGGCGTCCATTGGACTCGATGTAGCCCTGCCCGCGGGCCAGGTCCTTGATAAACTCCTCATCGCCGGCCTTGTCCAGGGCGCTCTTCAGAGCCTCGTTCTCCCACGTGACCTGCTGCACCTGGGCGGAAACGGCGGACTCTTCCAGCTTTTTGCGCTTCAGCTCGCCGGACATCTGCACCAGCTCGATGCCGATCACCACCATCAGAACGACCAGCACCAGCGTGGGGATGAAGCCGGGACCACGCCTTGTCTTTTTCGCCTTTTTCACGGTGTACGCGACCTCCTTTGGCCTTTCCCCCTGCATGCACCGGGAGATAATCCCACTTATACCGTTTTATTTTAGCGTATCGGCGGAGAAAATGGAAGTCTTTTTTTACTAATTTACATAATTTTTTTATCTCGCGCCCCAAAAATGATGCCGGCAGCCACAGAAGCTGCAGCGATCGGGCGGCCGACTCGGCCCAAAAGGCCCAGAGAGGGCGCAGCAGCGGCGCTGCCAGCAGAAAATAGAGGGCGGCGCCCAGGGCCGCGTAAAGCAGGGCGTAGAGACGCACCTCCCCGCCCCCCAGCCGGAAGCCGAAGGCGGCCAATGCCAGCGCCGCCAGGACCACGTAGGCGCCGTCCAGCAGATGGGTCAGCAGCCGGGCCCGGCTGTGCCGGAGGCGGACGGAGCGCAGCATATCGTAGACGGATGCCCCCGCGGCCCCCAGCAGGACGGACAGCAACAGCAGCTGCAGCTGGGGCAGCACGTGGTTCTCCATGGCTCAGCCGAACAGGCGGGAGAAGAGGGAGCCCCGCTCGGCGCGGCTCTCCTCGTAATTGATGGCGTCTATGCGCCCGTCCACGTGGAGCTCGCCGCCGTCCAGCGTCAGCTTGCCGATGTGCAGATCGTCGCCCATGACCACCATGGTGCCCACGCAGGTGGTCATGACGATGCAGCTCTCGTCAAAGCGCACCACGTCCTCCACGCCTGACACCGTCAAGCGCTCCCGGCCCTCCAGCTGGACCCGGTGGTCCAGCGGGGCTGTGCTGCTGACCTCATATGCCATAAAAATCGCGCCTCCCATACAGTTTGTCTTTGTCCACTGTATGCCAGGCGCGAGTTTTTTATGACTGGTTGTCCGCGGCGATCTCCCGGTACATGGCGGCGGCGTCCGCCTTGCCGGCGTTTTCCTGCACGCTGACCACCTCTACCGTCAGGGTGCGGGAGCCGAATCGGATGGCGATGCGGTCGCCTGTCTTCACCTCGTAAGAGGCGCGCTGCACCCGCCCGTTGACGGATACGCGCTCGTTGTCGCAGGCCTCGTTGGCCACGGTCCGCCGCTTGATGAGGCGGGAGACCTTCAGATATTTGTCCAGACGCATAGACGTTCTCCTTTGAAAAAAGCGCCGGCACAATGCGCCGGCGCCTGATAAACCGAATATCGTTATTTGGAAACGGCGTCCTTGAGAGCCTTGCCGGCCTTGAAGACGGGGACCTTGGTGGCGGCGATCTTCACGGGCTCCTTGGTGCGGGGATTGAGGCCCGTGCGCTCGGCTCTCTTCTTCACCTCGAAGGAGCCAAAGCCCACCAGCTGGACTTTCTCCTCGTCGGCCAGGGCGGCGGTGACGGCGTTGATGGCGGCGGTAATGACGGCCTCGGTGTCCTTCTTGGACATGCCGGCCTTTTCGGCCACTGCGGCGATCAGTTCGGTCTTGTTCATGGTTGTTCCTCCTAAAATAATTGATCAATCATCTGTATTCTGCCCGGCGGGCAGGTTTCTTAAGCGGCAAGCCGCGTTAAGTCGATTTGGCGCCGTTCCACAGGGAGGTCATCTCGTCCAGGGACAGCTCCTGCAGGCTGCGGCCCTGGGCCGCCGCGCCCGCCTCCACCGCCCGGAAGCGGCGGATGAATTTTTCACAGGTGGAGGCGATGGCCTCCTCCGGGTCCACCCCGGCAAAGCGGCCCACCTTCACGGCTGCAAACAGCACGTCGCCCAGCTCGTCCGCCACGCCCGCGCCGCCGTCCACCGCCCGGCGCAGCTCGGCGGTCTCCTCGTCCAGCTTGTCCAGGGCGCCGTGGATGTCGGGCCAGTCAAAGCCGGCGTCGGCGGCCTTCTTCTGGAGCTTCTCCGCACGCCACAGGCCCGGCAGGCTGCGGGCCACGGCATCCAGCGCGTCGGCCGTGGAGCGCTGGCCCTTCTCGGCGCGCTTGAGCTTGTCCCAGCTCACCAGCACGCTCTCCGGGCTGTCCTCATGGGCGTCGCCGAACACGTGGGGATGGCGGTAGAGGAGCTTTTTCACTACCTCGTCGCACACGTCCTCCATGGAGAAGCGGCCCTCGTCGGCAGCGATGTCCGCGTGGAACACCACCTGCATCAGCACGTCGCCCAGCTCCTCCCGGAGCATGGCCGTGTCGTCCCGGTCAATGGCCTCGGCGGCCTCATATGCCTCCTCCAGCATGCCCCGGCGGATGGACTTGTGGGTCTGCACCTTGTCCCAGGGACAGCCTTCCTCTGAGCGCAGGAGCCGGATGATCTCCACCAGATCCGCGTAGCCATAGCGGTTTTTCCTAACAAAATCTATCATACTTATGCCTCCATTGCAAGAGCTTTTACCGCCCGCAGGTGGGAAAAGTTCATCGTATGTGCAGAAAATCGGCGATTTTATCGCCTTTTGGCAGGGAAACGAGATCCTCCCGGCGGACGGCGCCCAGGGCCAGGGCCAGGGCCGCGTACACGGCGGCGCAGAGCACCACGGTCACCGCGGCGGCGGGGCGGGGGGACAGACCGCGGCTCAGCAGGCCGAAGAGCGGCCGGGCGGCCACGGCCATGACGGCGGTGGCGGCCAGCGGGCGGAGGAGGACGGAGAGATAGCCGGGCTTTTCCGGCACGGTGCGTGCCACGGCGATCAGGTTCAGAGCGGCGATGAGGCCGTAGCACAGCAGGGTGCTCCAGTCCGCGCCGCGGATGCTGATGGCGGGATTGCCCACCAGCAGGTAGTTGGAAATGATCTTGGTCAGGCCGCCGATGAGCAGCGTCCACAGGGGGACGTCCTCCCGGCCGTTGGCCTGGAGCAATCCGTTGGTCAGTGCCATGACGCACACGCAGATGCTGGCGACGCCCAGCACCGTCAGGTGGCCGGCGGCGGCCGCGGCGGTCTGGGGGATATCGGGGTACAGGAGATCCATCAAGGGGCGGGAGAGGACGCTGAGGCCTGCGCCCAGGGGCAGGGCCAGCAGGGCGGTGAACCGGAAGGCGGCGGCGGTGTGGCGCCGGGCGGCGTCGGTGTCGTGCCGGGCTCTGTCGGCGCTGATGGCTGGGATCAGACTGATGGTCATGGGGGCGATGAAGGCTGCCGGCAGGGTAAAGAGATTGAGGGCGTAGGTGTATTCACCGTAAAGAGCAGTGGCCTCGGCCTGCGTGCAGCCGCTGCCCTGCAGGGTGCCCAGCACAAGGGAGGTATCCAGCAGGGTAATGAGGCTCATACCGCAGGCCCCGGCGGTGATGGGCACGCCGATGCGAAGCAGACGGCGCAGGATGGCCCGACGGCCCTGCGGCACGTCGGCGGATGGGCGGCGGCCCCGGCGGCCAAGCAGGTAGAGCAGCAGTGCCAGCAGTGCCAGGGCCGTGGCGACGGTGACGCCGCCGATGGCGCCGGCGGCGGCGATGTGGCGGGGATAGCCCTGCCGCAGCAGCCACCAGGCCAGAAAGAAGCCGATGACGGCCTTGCTGAGTGACTCGATGATCTCACTGGCGGCGGTGGGCTTCATGTTGCCCTGGCCCTGGGTGAAGCCCCGGATGGGGGCCATAAGGCACACGAACAGCACTGCCGGGGCCAGCGCCTGCACGGCGGCTTGGGCCAGGGTGTCGTGGAGCAGGGCGCTCAGCGGACCGGAGAGCAGGAACATGGCGGCACTGCTGAGGGCGCCCAGAGCCAGAAACAGGCTCAGCGCCACGTGGAAGATACGGTGCTTCTGGTTCTCCTGCCCCAGAGCCTCCGCCTCGGACACCATGCGGCTCAGGGCCAGAGGCAGCCCGGCGGTAGACAGGGTCAGCAGCAGTCGATAGACATTGTAGGCGGCGTAGAAATGGGCCATGCCTTCGCTGTCCAGCAGATTCCCCAGGGGGATCTTGTACAGAGCGCCGATGACCTTGGTGACGGCGATGGTGGCCGTCAGAATCATGGCGCCGCTTAAAAAGCTCTGCCGTCGCGCCTTGCCCATTTCTGCCTCCTTTCTTACGCTATTTCAATAATTCTTCGTGGAACTGCCGGAAGGCCTCCAGATTCTCCCGGAGCTTTTCCGGCCGGGTGATGTACTCATTGGGGTACTTGGCGTGGAACACCCGGCTGATGCGGTTGCCCGCCGGGTCTACCATCTTGGTGGAGCCGCCCGCGCCCAGAGACAAAATGCTGTGGAGCTCCTCCATGATGTAGATATTATATAGGCCCTCGGCGCCGGGTATGCACCAGCCCACGTTTTCAAAGCTGCCGGACATGTACTTCTGCCGGTAGAGGTAGTAGGGCACAAAGCCGTGGCCCCGGAGGGTGGGATTGGCGTAGTCCAGCATCTCGCCCACGGCTTCGGCGGAGGGGATCCGGCTGCCCTCCAGCATGATCCGGCTGCCCTTTTTCAGGGCCAGGGTATGGACGGTGATGTTGTCGGCCCCGTAGGAGAGGCACTTGTCCAGCGTTCGGCGGAAGCCCTCGGCTGTGTCCTCCGGCAATCCGGCGATCAGGTCCATGTTCACGTGGGGGAAGCCCATGGAGACGGCCAGGGCCATGGCCGCCTCGATGTCCGCGGCGCTGTGGCGGCGGCCGATGGCGGCCAGCACCTTGTCCTCCAGGGACTGGGGGTTGACGCTGATGCGGTCAGCCCCGTGATCCAGCAGCACCTGCAGCTTGTCCCGCGTGATGGTGTCGGGCCGCCCCGCCTCGATGCAGTACTCCACGCAGCCGCTCAGGTCAAAGGAGCGGTTCAGGTGGGTCAGCAGACGGTCCATCTGCGCCGCCGTCAGGGTGGTGGGGGTGCCGCCGCCCATGTAGAAGGATTTGATGCGCAGGCCTGTCGCGGCCACCATCTGCGCCGCGTCAGTGATTTCCCGGCACAGCACGTCCAGATACGGCTCGATCATATGGAAGGACTTCTCCACCGACGCCGACACGAAGCTGCAGTAGGCGCAGCGG
>DGHJ01000056.1:0-6524 GCA_002392625.1 Oscillospiraceae bacterium UBA3851 | reverse complement strand
AGGCGCAGCGGGTGGGGCAGAAGGGAATGCCTACGTACAGGGAGATGTCGTTGGGGCGGAGGTCCGCCTTGGCGGCGAGGCCGGCCTGGGCCGTCTCGATGGCCAGCTGACGGCGGGAGGGGGCGACACAGTAGGTCTTGTCCAGAATGCGATCCACCTGCCGGGGAGTCTTGCCCTCCAGCAAAAACCGCTCGGCCAGCTTGCCGGGGCGGATACCCGTCAGGGCGCCCCAGGTGGGCGTTACGCCGGTGACGGACCGGGCGGCCTTGAAAAAGCTGAGCTTCACCGCCTTCTGCCGCCGCCGCTCCGCCTCGTAGGGGTCCAGATCGGGGCTGACGGCCGCGCGGGAGAGGCCGCGGGCGGTTTTGCCGCCCCAAGTGATCTCGGTGACGGCGGTGGCGTAGGTTTTCCCGGCGGTCAGGCGCACCGTGGCGATGCTGTCCTCCTGGGCGTCCGGGTCGTATACGGGCCGCTCATCGGGGAAGAAGGCCAGCAGGCTCTGCTCCACCGCATAACGCTGGTCGTGGCCTTGGAAAATCAGTTTCATAGCGAAGTAACCTCGTCAAAAATCAAGGCCGATGGAACATCGGCCTTGCTGGTTTTACATCTTCATTCCCTGCTTCAAATAGGGGTTATACCGGCGCTCGAAATCCAGCTCGGTGGCCTCCTCGTGGCCGGGGAGCACGCGGTAATTGCCCTCCAGACGGCCCAGACGGCCCAGGGAGCGGAGGATGTCCTCATAGCTGCCGTCGGGGAAATCCGTGCGGCCGCAGGAGGCGCGGAACAGCGTGTCTCCGGAGAAGATGATCCCATCGCCGATGAGGCAGACGGAGCCGCGGGAATGGCCCGGCGTTTCCCACACGGTGAGGGTGATGCCGCCCACGGTGACGGTGTCGCCCTCGGCGTAGTAGCGCTGGTTGCGGTCCGGCAGCCGGGGGAACTTCAGGTCGTTGTACTCGCCCGGCGCGATGGTGTCGCCCCGGTGGATATATACCGGCACGTCCGGGTGGATGGCCAGCAGGCCGCGCACGGCGGTGCAGTGGTCGAAGTGGCCGTGGGTCAGCAGGATCATCTGCAGCGCACAGCCGGATTGGGCCACCATCCGCTCCACCCGCTCCGGCTCGTCGCCGGGGTCGATGAGGGCGCAGACCTTGGCCTCCTCGTCACACAGGAGGTAGCAGTTGGTCATGATGGGTCCCACCTGGGTGGTATAGATCTTCATAGGACCTCCTTTACGGAAAAGAATCCATCCGGAAAAGCATAGCAGATTTCGCGGCGCGCACGCCGCGAAGATATGAAATCGGAATTTCCGGCGGCGTGTACCCCAAGGGCATTTGCCCTCGCAGCCGCTCGTCCCTCGCGGGCGAGGGCTGGCATACGTCGGAAATTTCACATCTCAGCCCACAAGTGTGCGAGCCCCCCAAATCTCTGATTTGGCCGGGCGAACCGATGCGCAGCGAGGCGAAGCTGTGCGAGGCGTCTCACGCAGGCGAGTGCGCGCAGTGGGCTGCAGGCCTCCTCGTCCAAAATCCGCGGATTTTGGACGAAATCAAAGGTTGTCGGTGTCCACGATCAGCGTTACGGGGCCGTTGTTGACGGATTCCACCTGCATGTCGGCGCCGAAGACGCCGGTCTCCACGTGGAAGCCCTTGTCCCGGCACAGCTGCACGAATTTCTCGTACAGGGGGATGGCCAGCTCCGGCCGGGCGGCGGCCAGATATTCAGGCCGGCGGCCCTTTTTGCAGTTTCCGTACAGGGTGAACTGGGAGATCACCAGGATCTCGCCCCCCACGTCCATGAGGCTCCAGTTCATCTTGTCGTTGTCGTCGTCAAAGATCCGCAGGCCGGTGAGCTTGTCCGCCAGCTTGACGCACTGGGACTCGGTATCGTTCTGGCCCACGCCCAGCAGGATGAGGAAGCCCTTGCCGATGCTGCCCACCACCTGGCCGTCGATGGTCACGCTGGCGCGGCTGACACGGGTCAATACTGCTCGCATAGTTGTCGCTCTCCTTTGAAAATGAATAAAAGCCTCGCAGAGTTCCCGGCCCGCAGGCCGGGAAGACATCGAATCGTTTTTTCTGACGACATGTGCGTCAGAAAAAACACCTCTCAGACCGCAAGTGTGCGAGCGTCCCCCGCAAGCGAGTGCGCGCAGCGGTCTGAAAATCTCCTCGCGTGAAATCCTCAGATTTCACGCGAAATCATTTGGCGGGTCTTGTGACCCGCTTGACGCCGGAGAGCTGCTCCAGCCGGCGCATGACGGTGCCCAGCTGCGCCGCGTCGGACACGATCACGTCCATGGTCACCAGCACGGAGCCGTCGGGAATGATCTGGGCGCTGAGGCCCCGGAACTGGGTCTTGGTGGAGGAGATGACGGTGGAGATGTCCACCATCAGATCCGGACGGTCTCTGGACACCACCTCCAGGGTGGTCTGATATTGGCCGCCGGGCTTATCCGCCCAGCTGACCCTGATCCAGCGGCCGTCCTCCTCGCCGCTGCGGCGCTCCGGCGCGGCGTTGGGACAGTCCGAGCGGTGAACGGACACGCCGTTGCCGCGGGTGATGAAGCCCACCACGTCATCGCCGGGCACGGGGGTGCAGCACTTGGCCAGCTTCACCAGGCAGTTGTCAATGCCTTCCACCACGATGCCGTGGCTGCCGGGCACGTAGCGCTCCGGGCCGGGCTTCTCCGGCTCCTCGGCGGCCGGCTCTCCGACGGGGGCGGCCTGGTGCTGGCGGAGGATGCGGCTGATCTCCTCCCGCAGCCGGCCCACCAGCTTCAACGCGGTGACGCCGCCGTAGCCGATGGCGGCGTACATGTCGTCCAGGTTGTTGAAGCCCACCTTATCCAGCACCGCGGGGAGGTTCTCCTCCGCCGTCAGCTCCTTCAGCGTGACGCCGGCGCGCTTGAGCTCATACTCGAAGGAGGATTTGCCGTTGACCACGTTCTCCTCCCGCCGCTCCTTCTTGAACCACTGGCGGATCTTGCTGCGGGCGTTGCTGGATTTGGCGATCTTGGTCCAGTCCCGGCTGGGACCGTGGGCGGAGGGGGAGGTTTCCACCTCCACCACGTCGCCGTTGTTCAGCTTGTGGTCGAACTGGACGATGCGGCCGTTGACCTTGGCGGCCACCATGTGGTTGCCCACCTCGGAGTGGATCGTGTAGGCGAAGTCAATGGGCGTGGCGCCGGCGGGCAGGTTGATCACGTCGCCAGCGGGAGTGAACACGAACACCTCGTCGGCGAACAGATCCACCTTCAGGGAGTGGATGAACTCCTCGGCGTCGGCGCCCTCCTGGTTCTCCAGCAGGCGGCGGACCCACTCGTAGTTTTTCTCGTCGCCGGCGCCCTGGCCGTTCTGCTTGTATTTCCAGTGGGCGGCCACGCCGTACTCGGCCACCTCGTGCATCTCGCGGGTGCGGATCTGCACCTCGAAGGGGATGCCGCCCTGGCCCACCACCGTGGTGTGTAGGCTCTGGTACATGTTGGGCTTGGGTGTGCCGATATAGTCCTTGAATCGGCCCAGAATGGGGTGATACAGGTCGTGGATGATGCCCAGCACGTTATAGCAGTCGGCCACCGTGTCCACAATGACGCGGAAGGCGATCAAATCGAACACGTCCTCCATGCCCTTGTTCTGAGCGTACATCTTGCGGTAGATGCTGTAGGGGTGCTTCAGCCGGCCGTACACGACGCCGTCGATATGGCTCTGGCGGAGTCGCTCCTCGATCTGGCGGCGGGTCAGGTCCATGAAGCCGTCGTACTCGGCGGCCTTGGCCTCCAGCTCCTCCGTGATCTCCTTATAGCCCACCGGGTCCAGATACTTGAGGCTCAGGTCCTCCAGTTCCCACTTCATCTTCTGCATGCCCAGCCGGTGGGCGATGGGGGCATAGATCTCCATGGTCTCGTAGGATTTCTGCTTCTGCTTGGCCGGCGTCTGGTACTCCATGGTGCGCATGTTGTGGAGCCGGTCGGCGATCTTGATGAGGATCACCCGGATGTCCTTGGCCATGGCCATGAGCATCTTGCGCAGATTCTCCATCTGCTCCTGCTCCTTGGAGGAGTAGTGGACGCGGGTCAGCTTGGTGACGCCCTCCACCAGGTCCGCCACCGTGGGGGAGAAGAGCTTGGCGATCTCGGCGTGGGTGGCGCCGGTGTCTTCAATGGTGTCGTGGAGAAGGGCGGCGATGATGGACTCGCTGTCCAGCCGCAGCTCCTCGGCCAGGATCTGGGCCACGGCCAGAGGGTGGGTGACGAAGGGTGAGCCGTCCTTGCGCAGCTGCCCGGCGTGGGCGGACACGGCAAAGTCAAAGGCGGCGCGGATCTGCTGGAAGTCGGCAGCCGGGTTGTAGGCCCGGATGGTTTCCTCCAGATGCAGATATCTCTCCTCCAGCGTCATTGTCTCTCACCTCCCCGATGGGTTCCGTCCAGTATGTCATGCAGCCGCAGCAGCAGGGGCGACTGCTCCAAATTCACTTTTTTGCCCCGGTCGGTCAGCCGGAGGGCCACGTCGTCACCGCTTCGCTGGGTGTCCAGCAGGCCCCGGTCGGCGAAGATCTCCAGGCACAGGGCGGTGCGGACAAAGGCGTCGGCCCCGCCCAGGGACGCAGCCAGCGTCCGCAGCAGGGGCAGATAGGGTGTTGTCAGACCCTCCGGGGGGACGGTTTTTTGCAGCTGCCGCCACAGCCGCACGAACTGGTCCCGGCCGGGGATCAGGCGCACGGCCTCCCTGGGCAGCACCGCCTCGCCCGCCAGGCATCGCTCCAGCAATTGGAGAGACTCCTCCTCCCGGCCGCTGGGGGCCAGGGAGGGGCGCAGGTCCACCATCTGCAGCTGCACGGTGCGGCTGCCCCGGAACTCGTTGACCTGCAGATAAAAGGCGGCGTCCACCCGGCTGCCGGGCTGACAGCCGCAGCTCTCGGCGGTGGCGGAGAAGAAGATGCCGTCAAACTGGGCGCTGCCCTTGCTGAGACGCAGCTTCAGATGGCGGTTCTGGCCCACGTTCTGCACACGCTCCAGCGTGGCGCCCCGCAGGCAGAACACCGGGCGCAGGTTGCCGGCGCCGTAGGGCTCCAGCTGCTCCAGTGCCTCCGCCTCCTCCAGGGTGACGCGGCCGGGCTGGGTGATGACCACGTCCACGTCCAGGCAGGACACGGGGGTCTCGCCGCCCCGGTATTCACGGGCAAACTGATTGATCCGCTTGCGGAAGGCGGGGATCTTGTCGGCCTCGATGGTGAAGCCGGCGGCCAGCTCGTGTCCGCCGAAGCCCAGCAGAAGGTCGGAGCACGATTCCAGCGCGGAGAACAGATTGAAGCCGCCCCAGCTGCGGCAGGAGCCCTTGCCCACGCTGCCGTTCAGGTGGATCATAAAGCTGGGGCAGGAGAATTTTTCACTGAGGCGGGAGGCCACGATGCCCACCACGCCCTGATGCCAGGTGTCGTCGGCCAGCACCAACGCGCTGCGCTGATCCTCCGGCAGCTCGTCGATCATGGCCAGGGCCTGGGAGTAGATGCCCTGCTCCACGTTCTGCCGCTCCCGGTTCAGCTCGCACAGCTCGCGGGCCAGCCGGGCCGCCCGTTCGCTGTCCTCGCACAGCAGAAGATCGGCGGCCATGTCCGCCGCACCCATGCGCCCGGCGGCGTTGATCCGAGGTGCCAGCACGAAGCCGATCTGCACGGAGGTGATGGCCTTTCCGGAAAGCCCCGCCTCGTCCAGCAGGGCGTGGAGACCGATAAAGTCGGACCGGTCGATATTGGCCAGGCCGCGGGACACGATGGCCCGGTTCTCACCGGACATCTGCATCACGTCGGCCACGGTGCCGATGGCGGCCAGGGTGCAGTAGCGGGAGAAGAGGGCCTCCTCCCGGTCCGGTCCGGCCAGGGCCAGCGCCAGCTTCAGCGCCACACCGCAGCCGGCCAGGTGCTTGAAGGGATAGGGGCAGTCCGGCCGGTGGGGATCCACCACGGCCACGGCGGCGGGCAGCTCCTCCTTGCACTCGTGGTGGTCGGTGACCACGGTGTCCACGCCCAGGGAGGCGGCGTAGGCCACCTCCTCCACCCCGGTGATGCCGCAGTCCACGGTGATCATCAACGTGACGCCCTGCTGGTGCAGGGTGTCGATGGCGTCGGCGTTGAGACCGTAGCCGTCCTCGATGCGGCGGGGGATGTAGTGCAGCACGTCGGCGCCCCGGCTCTTGAGATAGTCCACCAGGATCACCGTGGCGGTGATGCCATCCACGTCGTAGTCGCCGTAAACGGCCATTTTCTCCCCGTCCGCAATGGCGCGGGAGATGCGCTCCACGGCCCTGTCCATGTCCGCCATCAGCAGGGGGGAGTGGCTCAGCCGGTGGTCATACAGCAGAAATTCCGCGGCCGCGGCGGGGTCGCTCATGCCCCGCGCGGCCAGCACGCAGGATACCAGATAGGGATAGCCCGCGTCCGTCAGACGGTTTACGTCGTCCGCCGAAACCGGCGCGAGCTTCCACTGCTGGAATTTCATGGACCGCAGGCCTCCTTTCTGAAAGAAA
>DGHJ01000029.1:7866-17156 GCA_002392625.1 Oscillospiraceae bacterium UBA3851 | reverse complement strand
CGCTGTACCCGGAGATCCTGGACTACGCCTACCGGGAGCTGAAGGACGATTCCGGGCTGGCTGTCGCAATCAATCAGGAAAACGCAGCGGAAATACAGGCCGTTTTACAGGCCGGATTCGAGAGGATCGATCAGAAAGAGACGATCATGGAGCTCTCCCTTGACAGAGACTTCCCCTCAGCCCTTCCCGATGGATTGGGACTCCGGGAAATGGATCAGATCGCGGATCGGGATGCTCTTGAGTGGCTGTTCTGGCAGGGTTTTGATCATGGGGATGACCGGGACGTGTTTGAACGTTCGCTGGACCATGTTCCGCATGCCCGAAGACATTTCAAAAAAGCCTTATGCCTTTCCGCCGCAGATCCTTCCGGAGAGCCGGTATCGCACTGCTCCCTCTGGTTTCATCCAAATACGGACTATGCCTATGTGGAGCCGGTCTGCACGATCCCTGACTATCGCGGTAAAGGCATTGCCGCAGCGCTCCTTTCGGAAGCGCTGAACCGGACAAAGAAGCTCGGCGCTAAGGAAGCCTATGTGATTTCCGATCTCCCGTTTTATGAGAAGCTCGGCTTTGAAAAAACGCAGCATTACTCGTTTTACCGGAAGGAAAAGTGAGAAAAACACTTGACTCTTATACAGTGTCAGGCATTATGCTGGACACGAGCTCGAAAAACAGCTTTGACAGTCTGACAGCCCGGCGGGTCCGCCGGGCTGTCTCTTTGTGAAAACATGGATATATGCGCTTTTACTGCAGGCCGTACCAAAGCACCCATTGCCGCAGCGTCCGGGGACGGAAGCGGGCGGCGAAGGAACGGTGCTTTGCCAGCTCCTCCTCGGTGGGCTCCTGGAGCGCAAAGAAGGTGCGGTCGTACAGGGCGGCCATCTCCTCCGCCTCTGCCTTGTCGGCAACCAGAATGTGCCAGGGCAGGCGGGCAAAATACTGGCCCATGGCTTCCTCCGGCTGACGCGGGTAGCCCTTGCCACGCAGATCCCGCAGCATTTTCTCCAGATCCATCAGCAGCCGCTCGGTGGGGGTCGCCTGGGCGTAGCGCCGTTTCCGCCGTGCCCGGATTTTGAGCCAGACCGCAGCCAGCGCCGCAGCCACGACCACCGCCACGATAGCCGCCAGCCAGCCGGATCGCGCCGGCGTGGGTTCGGAGGGCGAATCGGGATCATTGTCCTTATCTTTATCCGGATCCTCCGGGTTGAGCGGCGACAGCGGATCGTCATCGCCCGTCTGTCCGCCGGGCAAAACCTCCCCCGGAATAGGAGCGTCGGGATCGTCGGGATGCAGCGCCTGCTCCTCCGCGGCGGTGAGCCAGCCGGCGGCGTCCCCTCCGAAGCCGGGGGTCGCCTCCACCGTCACCCAGCCGTAGCCGGCCACGTAGCCCTCGCACCAGGCGTGGGCATCCTTGGCACCCAGCACCGTGTATACGTCGCTCTGCATCTCGCTGCACAGGTAGCCCTGTACGTACCGGGCGGGCACGCCCACGCTGCGGGCCATCAGCACGGCGGCGGTGGCGTACCAGGCACAGTAGCCCTCCCGGCGCTCAAACAGCAGCCAGTCGAGGAAATTCTCCCCCTCCGGCGCCGGCTCCGGCTCCAGGGTATAGGCGTAATTGGCCTGCAGATAGGCGGCAATGGCGTTGAGGCGCTCATAGTCGCTGCTGCAGTCCGCGGTGATCTCCTTCGCCAGATCGGCAGCCCGGTCCGAAACGCCTGTCGTGTCCAGATAGACGCTGCGGATCAGCTCCGTTCGCCGGGCAAGAATACCCTCCAGATTCACGTCGTCCGGCAGATCCGAATGGAACCGGCCGTAGAAGTCCTGCATCACCCGGCGCCAAACGGAGCTGTGGGACTCCGCATCGTATTCCGTTCCCTCCGAGGCGGCGATCAGCCCGTCGCGGGTGCGGGCGTTGGACTCCAGATAATAGATCCGATACCAGGTCTCCTTTTTTTGAGTGTAGTCGAACAGGATGCCGGTAGGCGTGTCGGCGTAGGGGTAACGCTCGTCATCGGTGTGGATGTGGGTGGCGTTCATCACGGAGAACATGGTGCGAACGTTCAGGTTGCGGCAGTTCAGATAGACGTTGTTTCTGCGGAAGTAGTCCGTAAATTCCCCGGCCCGTTCTGCGCCAAGCTGGCGCCATAGAGCAAAGATGTGCTCGGCGGAGTCCAGCTTCCAGTTGAGAAGCTCGGCCGCCTCTGGCTCCAGCGTGGTGCTCCAGCGCTGCCCGTCGAAGCGGTCCCAGGCGTTGCCGAAGAGGTACGTGGCGCCGTAGGGCGCCTCGCCGGGCAGCGCATAGATGATGCCGGCGTCCTTTTTTTCAACGCCCTGGCTCACCTGGGCCTGATCGGATATGCCGTTGAAGCTCAGGCCGAACTGCTGCTGCCCTCGATCTCGATAGTACATGGCGTTTTCCGCCCCTTGCCACAGCCTGTCCACCTTGTCTATGATGGCGTGTACCAGCGGATAGCCGTACGGCTTTGGGGACGTGGGCAGCAGCATCAGCAGCAGCACCGTGGGCAGCAGCGCCAGCAGCAGCGTACGCTGCTGCACGCCCGCAGCCTCCGCCTCCGGCTGGTACCGAAGTCGGCGGCCCGTCTCGATAGCGGTCAGCAGCAGAAGAGGGAGCATGGCCGCCGGGACCAGACGGGGTAGGGTCCATTCGCACAGCGCTGCCGTGATCCAGATGGCGGCCCAGGCCAGGCTCAGCGCAAGGCGCCACTCGTAGTGGCGCAGCAGGACCGAAAATAACAGCGCGGCCGTGGCGCCGAGAAGCAGCAGCAACAGCTCCCCGTACCAGCCGGTAACGCCCGTGCGGGAAACGGCGGTCAAAGCTGTTTCTGCCAGCAGCCCTCTGTCGGAGAGCAGCACGGTCAGGCCAACGGCAACGGCCCAGGGCGCCAGCATGGCCCACGAGCTGCCGAAATATTCCGTAACGGCCAGGGCGGCGCACCAAACCAGCAGCACCAGCGCTGCCAGCCACCAGCGGCCGTCCACGTGCAGCAGCGTGCCAACGCCCAGATCCAGGGCGAGGCAGATCAGCCAGGTCAGCATCCAGCGGGGAAACGCGTCCCAAACGGTGTGCTTCATACCGCGCCCTCCTCTCCGCCGCTGAGCACGGCGATCACGTCGCGCCGGGCGTTGATCTGGTGGAACTCCAGGCGCTGAACGGTGGCCGCCTGCGAACGCAGCTCCTCTCCGCCGCCAATGCACAGCAGCGTCACCTCCGCGCCCAGCTCGATGCAGTGGGACGCACGGCGCAGCAGCGCCTCGTCTACCTCCCAGGTCAGCAGGATGTAGCGCCGGCCCCAACGGCCCGTGGCCAGATCCCGCTCCATCATCTCATCCGGCCGCCGGGAGCCGGTAAAGCAGTCGCCGCTCATCAAAACGCGAAGACGCATCAGATCCTCGCCTGTGTGGACCGTGATCGCACCGCGGCGCTCGTCCGGCAGCACGCGCAGCGGCACGCCCCGGCGCAAAAACCAGTCCGCCAGGGCCAGGCTGCCCTCCCGGATACTGTCCTCGGCCAGATAGCCCGCATCGCCTGCGGGCAGCGCGTCGCGCAGGTCGGGCAGCAGCACCAGCTCATCCCGGCTCTCCGGCTCCGTGGCCCGGAGAATCGGGCGGCCCTGCAGGGCGCTGACCTTCCAGTTCACGCGGCGCACGTCGTCACCGGGCTGGTAGGAGCGCAGCTCGCCGTTGGGTGTGCGGTCACCCAGGTACATCTGGGCGTTGACGCGCTGCTCCCGCTCCATGGGCTGCGTGATCACCAGCCGGGGCAGACGAAGCATGCGCGGCTCGATTCGCAGCGGCTCCATGACGGTGAGCCGCCGCTCTGTCAAGCCAAAGGGGTCCTGCAGCCGAAGCTCCACCGCGCCCAGCTCCGTCTTGCCGCAGTGGAGACACAGGGGCTTAAACTGTAGCTTGTGCACCTCGCCGGGGGCCAGAGACAGGCGCAGCGTCTCCGCCCCGTCAAAACGAATACGCTGGCCGCCCATCCGGACAGAGATCCCCGACAGAGGCAGCGGGGAATCGTTGAACAGCGTCAGGGTGCAGGCTGGCCGCTCGCCCCGCAGGGCGGTGGGCGCGTCCGTGCGCACGGCGGCGTGAAAGCGCCACTTGGTGGCAAGCCACCACACGAAGGCCACAAGGGGCGGCATCAGCGTGGCCCAAAAGAGCAGATAGGCCGCCGTGCCGCCGCAGTAGCCGATCAGCACCGCGCCGCCCAGCACGGCCAGCAGCGCCAGCAGACGCCGCAGCCAAATCGGCCACCGCTCGTGGCCCTGGGGCTTCTTTTTCGTCCGGCGGCTCATGGGCGGAATACCGGGGGAACGGCCACTCTGGTGACGCACTCATGCAGAGCGTCCGCCACGGTGACGGAGTTCATGCCGGCCTCCAGCGACAGCACCAGGCGGTGGGTCAGCACCGAGGGGATCACGTCCTGCACGTCCTGGGGCGTGACGTAATCCCGGCCGGCCAGCAGGGCCCAGGCGCGGGCGCAGCGGGCCAGCGCAATGGTGGCGCGGGGACTGGCGCCCAGCGTCAGACTCTTGCTGCGGCGCGTCTCGGCGACGATGCGCACGATATAGCTCATGATCTTGTCCGATACGCGCACCGCGGCTGCCGCCTGCTGCAGCTCCAGCACCTCCGGCCCGGTGAGCACGGAGGCCAGCGTGGGCCGCTCCGCTCCATCCAGCCGCTGGCGCAGCATGTCGATCTCATCGGCCTCAGCGGGGTAGCCCATGGAGATGCGCATGAGAAAACGGTCCAGCTGCGCCTCCGGCAGCTGATAGGTCCCGGCGAATTCGATGGGGTTTTCCGTGGCGATGACCATGAAGGGCTGGGGCAGCGCCATGGTGCGGCCCTCGGCAGTTACCTGCCGCTCGGCCATGACCTCCAGCAGGCTGGCCTGGGTCTTCGGGGAGGTGCGGTTGATCTCGTCGGCCAGCACGATGTTGTGCATCACAGGTCCCTCGTGGAACTGCAGCGCGCCGGTGCGCATGTCGATGGTGCTGTAGCCGGTCACGTCGCCGGGCAGTGTGTCGGGCGTGAACTGGATGCGCCCGAAGCTCAGATCCAGGCTCTTGGCCAGGGCCACGGCCAGGGTGGTCTTGCCCACGCCCGGCACATCCTCGATCAGCAGATCGCCACCGGCCAGCAGGGCGCAGACCGTCAGGCGGCATTCCCGCTCCTTGCCGTAAATCACGGAAGTCAGCTGCTTCAGCAGCAGATTCAGTTTCTCGTTCATTCGTATTTCCCCCTCCGGATCCTATAGTTGCCTGTATTGTATCACATACGGGGCAAATACACAATAGAAGATTGACTGAATGGGCAACGCGGCATAATGGAAATAGAATCAAGATGCGATGCGGAAATCAATACCTGCCAATATAAAACACCTGTTCGATTTTCCTTGACAGACGGACGTCGGCGCGGTATGATAAATGGGAAGGGGGGCGAGAAAGATGGGGAAGACGTACCTGGCCATTGATCTGAAATCCTTTTACGCCTCGGTGGAGTGCCGGGAGCGGGGGCTGGATCCGCTGACCACCAATCTGGTGGTGGCGGACGAGAGCCGGACGGAAAAGACCATCTGTCTGGCGGTGTCGCCCTCGCTCAAGAGCTACGGAATCTCCGGCCGGGCCCGCCTCTTTGAGGTGATGCAGCGGGTGAAGGAGGTCAACGCCGAGAGATTGCGCCATGCCCCCGGCGGTGTGTTCCGGGAGGGGTGCGTGTACAACCCGGACGTGAAGCGGGACCCCTCCCTGCGGCTGGACTACATCGTGGCCCCACCCCAGATGAGCCGCTATATGGAGGTCAGTACGGAGATCTACCAGATCTACCTCAAATACGTGGCGCCGGAGGACATCCACGTCTACTCCATTGACGAGGTGTTCATGGACGTCACCGACTATCTGAAAACCAACGGCTGGACGGCTCACGACTTCGCCATGGAGATCATCCGGGACGTGCTGCGCACCACCGGCATCACCGCCACGGCGGGCATCGGCACCAATCTCTACCTCTGCAAGGTGGCCATGGATATCGTGGCCAAGCACATACGCCCGGACAAAGACGGCGTGCGCGTCGCGGCGCTGGATGAGATGAGCTATCGCCGTCTGCTGTGGACCCACCGCCCGCTGACGGACTTCTGGCGGGTGGGGCCGGGCTACGCCCGGAAGCTGGAGGCCAACGGCCTCTTTACCATGGGCGACGTGGCCCGCTGCTCCCTGGGCGGCAAGGGGGACTTTCACAACGAGGACCTGCTCTACAAGCTGTTCGGCGTCAGCGCCGAGCTGCTCATCGACCACGCCTGGGGCTGGGAGCCCTGCACCATCGCCGAGATCAAGGCTTACCGGCCGGAGAGCAGCAGCATCGGCTCCGGCCAGGTGCTGCAGCAGCCCTACGACTTTGAAAAGGGCAGGCTGATCGTCCGGGAGATGACGGACCTGCTGGTGCTGGACCTGGTGGAAAAGCACCTGGTGACAGATCAGCTGGTGCTGACGGTGGGCTACGACATCGAGAATCTCAGGGAGCCGGAGCGGGCGAAGAAATACAAGGGAGAGGTCACCACGGACCACTACGGCCGCAAGGTGCCCAAGCATGCCCACGGCTCTGTGAATCTGGGCCGAAAGACCTCCTCCACCAAGGTCATCATGGACGCCATGATGGCCCTCTACGACCGGATCGTGGACCCGGAGCTGCTGGTGCGGCGGCTATACGTGGTGGCGGGCAGGGTGGCGGACGAGAGCACCGCATCCGGGGAGGAGAAGCCCTTTGAGCAGCTGGACCTGTTCACCGACTACGCTGCCGAGAAGGAGCGGCAGCAGCGGGAGGAGCAGCGCCTGGCGCGGGAGCGGGCTATCCAGGAGACGGTGCTGAGGATGAAGAAGAAGTACGGCAAAAACGCCATTTTGAAGGGCATGAACCTGGAGGAGGGCGCCATGACCGTGGAGCGCAACCGCCAGATCGGCGGCCACAAGGCGTAAGGGGGGCGAGGAGATGAACGAGCAAAGCGAGCGCCGTTACGACGACATCATCGGCCTGCCCCACCACGTGTCGCCTACACGCAAGCCTATGTCCCGCGCAAACCGGGCGGCCCAGTTTTCCCCCTTTGCGGCGCTGACCGGATACGAGGAGGCCGTGGAGGAGACGGCCCGGCTGACGGAGATGCCCGTGGAGCTGGATGAGAGCCGCCGCGCCGAGCTCAGCGAGGCTCTGCGGCAGCTCCATGAACGACAGGGGACGCGCCCGGCGGCCCGGATCACCTACTTTGTCTACGACCTCTATAAGCCCGGCGGCGCCTACGTCACCGCGGAGGGTCCGGTGAAAAAGGTGGACCCGGTGACCCACACCGTCACCATGGTGGACGGGACCGTCATCGACATGGAGGATATCACGGCGGTGGAGAGGCTGTGAGAGCGATAATAGAACGGCTGTGTCGCTTTTTGACAAGCTGAGCTGAGCGGAGGGACCGCAAACGGCCCCTCCGCTCAGCTCAGCTTGTTATTTCATTTGCAGGGTGAGGCGCTGTTATTCTGCCACGGCATCCTTCTTCCGCCCCTTGATCCGGTCGGCCAGATCAAAGCCCAGAATGATGACCGAGGCGTAGACCAGCAGGATCACGAAGGAGGGCAGGAGGTACAGGAACGGCACGGGGATCCACTTGCGGAACAGCTCCAGGAGGAAGTTGCCCTCCGTCTCCACGGAGAAGAAGTAGTTGGCCTTGGGGTGCAGTCCCGTCACACGCAGCAGCATGTTGAAGCCAAAGACTGCCAGCGCGATGAGGAAAATGGCGAGAAAGGTCTTGGGCAAGTCCCGGAACCGGGGGCGGAACAGACCGAACACGGCCAGCGCCAGCGCCTCAATGACGATCATAAAGTGTGTGCCGTAGTAGCCCAGCATCCGCGGCAGCAGCAGGGAATAGCCGTCAAAGCCAGCGCCGGGCATGACCAGCGCCATCATGGCGCCCAGAGGCCCCAGAAAGAAGCTGAAACTCATCAAGGGCCGGCTGTCCAGCAGCACCGCAATGGGGATGAGGATCATATTGATGTTGCAGAGCTGGACAGGCAGCTCGCCCCACCAGTTGAAGCCACCCATATCCGCCGTCAAACGGTCAAACTCGGCGTCGATGGAGAGGCAGTACTTATACACGAAAAAGCCGATCAGCGTCAGCACGCAGGCGACTACGATCACCGTGCGCTTCGTCCGTTCGCTCTTTCCCCGCAGCAGTACCCCGACAACGATCAGCAACAGGAGGAACGCGGCGAATACAATGCAAAAGACTGGATTAAAGGGGTGGATGATCCAAAATCCGGTGCCGGAATGCGTCATTGGGAAGACCTCCTTTTAATCTTTACAAAGGCTCTTTCAATGGCATAGGGAATGCGCTCGATCCGCAGCAGCCGACCCAGCTGCAGCGCCAGCTCGGCCACGATCAGCCCGGCGGGGATATCCACCAGGGCGTGCTGCTTGACGAAAAGGATGCTGAGGCAAACCAGGATCAGGAACGCGAAGCTGAACCACTTGTACCACAGAGGGATCTTCCGGCAGCCAAGGGCGCCCCGCCAGCAGAAGTAAGTGATGACCACGTGGAGGGAGGGGCACAGGTTGGTGGGCGAATCGATCCAATACAGAAACCGCATCCAATCCATGAAGAAGCCCTTGCCGGTCAGCTCCGGCCTGGCCATGGTGCCGGGATACAGCAGAAATACGGCGGCGGAGATCAGCAGCGCCAGGATATAGGAGAAGGCGAAGCGATAACCGTGGGGTTTACTCTCTGCCGTGATCCAGACGCCGTTGACCAGCCAGAGGACAAAGGACAGAAAATAGATCACCACCCACTGGGGGATAAAGGGGATCGCCTCGTCCAGGGAGGTGGTCATCACGTGGGCCGGCAGATACGGCAGGAAGACCCGTGTGCCGCTGAACACCAGCATCTGCACGGTGAACATGGCGGCCAGACACAGCCATACGTAGAGCGGGAAACGGCGAAAAAAGGGGGTTGTCCGGGATAACTGCATGGCTGTCTCCGTTATCCGGCGGTGTAGCCCAGCAGCAGGCGCAGGGTGTTCTCCGCACCCAGCCGGTGGCTGCGCTCATAACCGTGGGAGGCGTACACGCCGGGGCCGATCAGGCCGTGGCGCAGATCGTGGCCGGCGCCCAGGGTGGCCTCCACGTCGGAGCCGTAGTGGGGGTAGATGTCCACGGCGTAGTCGGCGCCGGTGGCCTTGGCCGCCGCCGTCAGCGCCTTGACGATCTCATAGCTGTAGGGGCCGCCGCTG
>DGHJ01000029.1:0-7806 GCA_002392625.1 Oscillospiraceae bacterium UBA3851 | reverse complement strand
TCCTTGGCGCAGATGGAGACCTGCCGTTCGGTGCAGGTGAGACCCTGACCCACGCAGCCCATGTCCACGGAGATGGCCGTGGTGACGCCGGCGGGAACGCTGGCGCAGCCGCCGTGGCCCACCTCCTCGTAGACGGTGATGTGGGCCCACACGGGGCGGGACGGCTTGACGCCGGTGTCCTTGAGATACTTGGCGTAGCCCAGCAGAATGGCCACGCTCAGCTTGTCGTCCAGGAAGCGGCTCTTGATATAGCCGCTCTTTGTGACGCGGGTGCGGGGCTCGAAGCAGACGATGTCGCCCACGGATACGCCCAGCTTTTCGGCGTCTTCCCTGGACCTCACGTCCTCATCCAGCACGATCTCCACGGTGCTCCAGTCCCGCTTGGTATCATCGTACTTGCCGTTGACGTGGATGGAGGCGTCAATGAGCTGGCAGGTGCCCTCCAGAATTCCGTTGAACTTGGTGACCACCCGGACGTTCTCGCCCTCGGCATTGTTGGCGTTCATGCCGCCCAGCCGGGTGACCTCCAGCCGTCCGTCGGACTTGACCTGGCTGACCATGCCGCCCAGGGTGTCTGTGTGGGCCTCCAGCAGCAGGCCGCTGCCTTCGCCGCCGGCAAGCTGTACCAGCACGCCGCCCTTGACGGTCAGCTCCGGGGCGTAGCCCAGATCCCGGAACCGCTGGCAGACCAGCTCCGCCGCCTGGGCCGTGTAGCCGGTGGGAGAGTCCACCGCCAGCAGCTCCACGGCGCGCTCCACGATGTAATCGGTGTATTGCTTCAGATCGATCTTTTCCATAGCTCCTCCTTATCTGTCCGTTGAGTGTCAGTCCGCGTCGTCCTTCACAAGGCGGACGGCAATGCGCTCCTCAGGATCGTCGATGCCGTTGTCGCTGAGGGCCCTGCTGCAGTTTTCGATGAGATCGAAGTACACGTCCCAGTACTGTCCGGTCTTGCACCAGGCGCGGACGGTGAAGATGTAGGTGTCGTCGTCCACGGCGGTCATGCGGGCAAAGGGGGCGGGGTCCGCCAGCACGCCCTGGGTGTTCAGCGCGGCGGTGAGCAGGACCTTCTTCACCAGCTCTGCATCGATGTCGTTGGTGATCTTGAAGTCCTGGTCCACCCGGCGCAGTTCCTCCGAGGTGTAGTTGGTCACAGTGCCGTTCATCAGGTCGCCGTTGGGCACCAGCACCTTCTTGTTGTCGATGGTGATGAGCGAGGTGTAGAAGATGCTGATGTCCTTCACCACGCCCTGAGAGCCGTCGGACTCCACGTAGTCGCCCACCTTGAAGGGCTTGAAGATGAGGATCATCAAGCCGCCGGCCAGATTGCTCAGCGCGCCCTGCAGCGCCAGACCAACGGCCAGGCCGCAGGAGGCCAGCACTGCCACCACGCTGGACATAGACACGCCCAGGATCTCAATGACGCTGATGATGAGGATCGCGTACAGCAGGATCTTGACGGCCTTTTTCGCCAGCAGCTTCACCGTCTCATCCAGCTTCGTCCGGTCAATGGCCTTGCCCGCCGCCCTGCTCAGCAGCCTGACGACGAAATAACCGATGACCAGAACCAGGATGGCCAGGACGATCTTCCCGCCGTACGTCGTGGCGAAGTCGATCACGTTTTTGGTGAACTGTTCCATGGGATAACCTCCTTTTTTGCCCGCGGCCATTGCCAGGCGGCGGACGGTAATTTGTAAGAGTATGATACCATACGGCGCCGGGTTTGTCCACCTGGACCGGGCGCATCGCCGGAAAAAAAGGGGGGCGCGGCAGAGCTTGTAAAGGTCGCCGGAATATGGTATGATCATAAAAAAGCGTGACGAAAGAACGCTTCGCGGGAGGATGGACTCATGACGGAAGAAAGAGGGGAACGCCCTATGCGTATCACAGCTTCATCCACCTATGACCGGGAGACGGTCCGGGACATGACCCGATTCGCGATGTTCCGAAAGCACGAGCCGAAGAAACGGATGCTCATGTGGACGGCCCTGTTCTGCGTGCTCATCATCGTGCTGATCGCGGAGATGCTCCTGTGGGGATATTCAACGTATCTGCTGGTGCTGGCGATATTTGCCACCGGCTTCCTTCTGCTGGAGTGGTTCTTCTATCTCCGGCTGCCGGCGATCCAGTATAGAAACGCCGGGAAGATAGCGGGCGCTAAAAACGAGTTCGTCTTCACCGAAAAGCGGATGGAGGTCTCATCCACCGCAGGCGACTATGTCGGCTCCGCCGAGATGGAGTATGACACACTCTACAGGATCTATGAAACGGGGACGTATTTTTTCCTGTACCTGCAAAAGGGGCAGTACTACGTCGTCAACAAGGCGACCGTCCGGGGCGGGAGCGTGGAGGAGCTGCGCAGCACGCTGATCGGCGCCGTGGGCGGTCGGTACGTCCGCTGCCATTATTGAAAGAAACGGGGAGAGCGAAGGATTTCCCCTCTTTCCGGCTTGACCGGAGAGATGCTGCAGCGTTATGATGCAGCCTGTGACCGCTAAAGAGAGGGGCGAGGACAATGCGAGGTGCATCGCGCATGGTGGATATGACCGACGGCTCCATCGTCGGCCATCTGGTCAGATTTGCCGTGCCGGTTTTGCTGGGCAATCTGTTTCAGCAGTTCTACAATACCTTTGACAGCATCGTGGTGGGCCGCTTCGCCGGCAAGGACGCCCTGGCCGCCGTGGCCAGCAGCGGCAACCTGATCTTCATGATGAACGCCTTTTTCATCGGCCTCACCATGGGCGCCGGCGTCATCATCAGCCGCTGGTTCGGCGGGAAGGACGAGGCGCGGCTGGAGGCCGCCATCCACACGGACGTGGCCTTCGGCTGCCTGTGCGGCGTGCTTTTGACGGCGGTTGGCATGACCTTTACCCCCCAGATCCTGATCTGGATGCGCACGCCTGCCGACGTGCTGCCCCTGTCCACCCTGTATTTCCGCATCTTCTTCGCCGGCAGCCTGGCCTCGGTGCTGTACAACACTTTTACCGGCATCCTCCGGGCCATCGGCGACAGCCGCACGCCTCTGCTGTTCCTGATCTTCGCCTCTCTGACCAACATTGCCCTGGACCTCTTGTTCGTGGGCGCGTTCCGATGGGGTGTGGCCGGCGCGGCGGGCGCCACGGTCATCAGCCAGGTGCTCAGCGCCGTACTGTGCGGCATCCGGCTCATGGGGATGCAGGGCGCCTGCCGGCTGAACCTGCGCCGTGTGCGGTTCGACCGGGCGCAGCTGCGGCTGGTGACGAACCAGGGCATCCCCACCGGATTGCAGAACTCTATCATCGCCATTGCCAACGTGGTGGTGCAGAGCAACATCAATACCTTCGGCGGCGACGTCATGGCCGGCCAGGGCGCCTACAGCAAGGTGGAGGGCTTCGCCTTCCTGCCCATTACCGCCTTTGGCATGGCCATGACTACCTTCATCGGCCAGAATCTGGGCGCGGGGCAGTACGAGCGGGCCAGAAAGGGCGCCCGCTTCGGCGTGCTTGCCTCCATCGTGCTGGCGGAGTGCATCGGCGCGCTGATTTTCCTGCTGGCGCCCTACGCCGTGCGGCTGTTCAACGACGACCCGGACGTGGTGGCGGTGGGCGTTCGCGCCGCCCGCACGGAGTCGCTCTTCTACTGCGCTCTGGCCATGGCCCACGGCATCTCTGCCGTTATGCGCGGCGTGGGCAAGGCGAAGATCCCCATGTACACCATGCTGGGCTGCTGGTGTCTGCTGCGCGTGGCCTATATCACGGTGATGCTGCGGTATGTCCACGACGTGTTGGTCATCTTCACCGCCTATCCGCTGACCTGGCTGTGCTCATGCGTGGTGTTCATCATCTGCTATCTGCGCATTGACTGGGAAAAGGCCGCCCGACCTATACCGTATTGACACACAGGCCCGGAAGTGAGCGCTTCCGGGTCTTTTTTCTCCATAGAATCGGGGCAGATTTTATATTTCGTTTACAAAAAGACGGGCGCTTTTTCTTGACCCGTCCCGCTCCTTGGGATATAATATAAACAGAATCGGAAAATCGGGCCGTATACCCGTGATCGGAGGCGACGGAATGAAAACCATCGTGCGCAAGTCAATGATCCCGCTGTACGCGACGGCTGTGACCTGGGTGTTGTACGCCCTGCTGTTCCCCCTGTACCAGGTGAAGCACTTTATCATCGCCGCCATCGCCGCGGCGGTGGTGGGCCTCATCGGCCGCGCCCTGTGCAAGGACGTGGTGGAGGAGGTGCCGGAAAAGGAGCCGGAGCCGGAGACCACCGGCAACGAGGAGCTGGACAAGATGCTGGCAGACGGCCGCGCTGCCCTTGCCGAGCTGCGCCGGCTGGATGACGACATCGCCGACGAGAAGATCAGCGCCGACATCGTGAAGCTGGAGAGCGTCAGCAACCGGATCTTTGAGCAGGTCAAGGCCGAGCCCAGGAAGCTGCCCCAGATCCGCAAGTTCATGAGCTATTATCTGCCCACCACGTTGAAGCTGCTGAACGCCTACGACCAGGTCAGCGCCCAGGGGGTGGACGGTGAGAACATCAACGCCACGAAGGACAAGGTGGCCGGCATCATGGACAGCATCGTGGCCGCCTTTGAAAAGCAGCTGGACAGCCTCTTCGGCGACCAGGCCCTGGATATCTCCACCGACATCACCGTATTGGAGAACATGATGGCCCGCGAGGGCTTCAGCGACGATATGATCCGCAAGAGCCAACAGTCCGCCCCGTCCGCGGCCGCCGCGGCGGAGGAGGACACGGGCGAGGGGATCACCCTGGAACTGTAACCAAAAACAACATCATATACAACAAAGAAAGGAACGATCATCATGACTGAGAACAACATGCCCGAACTGACGCTGGAACCCACTGCCGCCGCTGTTGAGATGCCCACTCTGACCCTGACCCCAGAGGCCCCCGAAGCGCCCCAGGTGGAGGAGAAGAAGGTCGAGCCGGTCAACATGGACGAGAACCTGCTGACCGAGGAAGAGAAGAAGGCCGTTGACGAGTTCTCCCACAAGATCGATATCCGTGACTCCAATATGATCCTGCAGTACGGCGCCGCCGCCCAGAAGAGCGTGGCCAGCTTCTCCGAGAACGCCCTGAACAACGTCCGCAACAAGGACCTGGGCGAGATCGGCGAGGATCTGAGCAAGCTGGTGGTGGAGCTGAAGGGCTTCGGCGGCGAGGAGAAGAAGGGCCTGGCCGGTCTGTTCAAGAAGGGCGCCAACAAGCTGGAGACCATGAAGGCCCAGTACACCAAGGTGGAGGGCAACGTGGACAAGATCGCCCAGAACCTGGAGAACCACCAGATCACCCTGCTCAAGGACGTGGCCATGTTCGACCAGATGTATGAGCTGAACCTGAAGTATTACAAGGAGCTGACCATGTATATCCTGGCCGGCAAGAAGCGCCTGGAGGAGGTCCGCGCCGGCGAGCTGGAGGAGCTGCGTGTCAAGGCTGAGAAGAGCGGCCTTGCCGAGGATGCCCAGGCCTACAACGACTTTGTGAACCTGTGCAACCGCTTCGAGAAGAAGCTCCACGATCTGGAGCTGACCCGCATGGTTTCCATCCAGATGGGCCCCCAGACCCGTCTGCTGCAGAATAACGACACCCTGATGATCGAGAAGATCCAGTCCTCCCTGGTGAATACCATCCCCCTGTGGAAGAGCCAGATGGTGCTGGCCCTGGGCATGGAGCATGCGCACCAGGCCACGGCCGCCCAGAACGCTGTCACTGAGATGACCAACGAGCTGCTCAAGAAGAACGCCGACAAGCTGAAGATGGGCACCATCGCCACCGCCAAGGAGGCCGAGCGCTCCATCGTGGATATCGAGACGCTGCAGCACACCAACCAGCAGCTGATTTCCACCCTGGACGAGGTGCTGAACATCCAGCGCGAGGGCGCCCAGAAGCGCAAGGCTGCCGAGGTGGAGCTGGGCCGCATCGAGGGCGAGCTGAAGCAAAAGCTGATGGAGCTGCGCAGCTGAGGATACGAAGCACCGCGGCGGTTGGGCCGCATCACCTCCTTGAAAGGAGCATGAGATGAAGAAGCTTTTTCAAAACCCCATCGTAGCCTGGGCCGTTCTGATCCTGGCTGTGGTGCTGGCGTGTGCCCTGGGCCAGGTCCGCAGGAGCTCCTACGAGGCCAAAAAGACCACGGAGCTGCTGGACGTCAAGTATTATGAATGGATCAACGACAGCGCCAAGCTGCTGTCCGACTCCACCGAGAGCACGCTGCAGGAGTACAATTCCACGTGGAACGGGAAGTATTATTCCGTGGTAGCGGTGGCCACCGTGTCCAAGCTGAACGGCTGGACGGAGGAGGACTACGCCCGCGCGCTGGGCGAGAAGTGGGGCCTGGGCGCCGGCGACATGCTGCTGCTGCTGGTAAAGGACGGCAACTGGTACGTGGCCTGCGGCGACAACGTGGCCAAAACCATGACCGATACCCAGCAGACCAGGCTCAAGCAGGCCATTGACGAACCCTACTACAAGGGGAACTACGATGAGGCGGCGGTGGCTTTCTTCCGCCAGGCCGACGTGTTTTACGCCCAGGCAGGCATCAGCGGGGGAGGTGCCTCTCCTGCCGCGCAGACCGAATGGAACGATTACAGTCAGCCGCAGCAGGCGGGTCACGTGTCCATCTTCAAGGTCATCCTCTTGATCGGGGCCATCTTCCTGGTGTGGGCCATTATCGACCGGTTCCGCTATAACCGGTATCGCCGCCGCGCGGCGGTCAACGTGGCGCCCGCCGTCAGCTACTACCCCATTTTCTGGGGCCGTCCCACCCGTGCGGCTGCGCCCCCGCCTCCCGCCGCACCGGCCAGGCCCGCAGCCCCGCCGTCCGGCGGCGTCTACCATCGCCCCAGCAGCACGTTCCGACCCTCCGGCAGCTATTCCTCGTCCCAGCGGCCCACAGCGTCCCGGCCCTCCGGCGGCAGCACGTCGCGCCCCGGAAACACGGCCCGGCCCGGCAGCACGTCCCGCCCCAGCGGTTTTGGAAAGGGCGGCTTCGGCGGCGGCAAGCGGTAACTGCGATCAATATACACAAAAAAGAAACGGATCCGCGGATCCGTTTCTTTTTTGCGCTCATACCAGTCTCCCATGAAAAGTTTCTGCTTTTTATGAAAAACAGTATCAGTCCTCCATCTGCTGTCCGAGGAAGGAGGCCACGGTCTGGGCCAGCTTCTGTTCCACCTCGCCGGAGGGCGGGGCGTTCTTCTCCGCCACAAAGAGCACGCAGCCCAGCACGTCCCCGGCGGAGATCACCGGCGCCGCCACGGAGACGGCGTAGCTCTCCGAGGCGGCGCTCACCGGCAGGAAGCTGCCGACGCCCCGGCGATAGACGGAGCGCTCCTCCATCAGCTCGCCCAGCTCCTGGCTGATGGGCTTGTCCAGCAGCTCGCGCCGGGCGCCGCCGGCCACGGCGATCACCGCGTCCCGGTCACAGACGGCGGCGATGCCGTCGGTGGACTTGCGCAGACTGTCGCAGATCTGCGCGGCAAAGTCCCCCAGCTCCCCCAGAGGGGAGTATTTCTTGAAAATCAGCTCCCCGTCCTTGTCGGTGAAAATCTCCAGCGGGTCACCGTCACAGATAACATTGGCACGAAAAACCTTGTCCGGACGCTTTTCCGTTTCCTGGACTATTGTGACATTTAAGCTATCTTTCGTGCCATAATTAAAAGTTTCGGCGCTCTTTTCTGACGTTTCGGCCTCTTTTGCTTCTTCCGGGAGCATCCCGCAGCGCAAAATGCTGTCGATGTCGTCCTTGAGCTTGATATCGACGTGATCTTCATAGACGTAGATCTTGTCGATGATCAG
>DGHJ01000139.1:3073-6153 GCA_002392625.1 Oscillospiraceae bacterium UBA3851 | reverse complement strand
CCGATGTCGCCCAGGCCCAGCACGGCGGTGCCGTCGGTGATAACGGCGCAGAGATTGTGACGCCGGGTCAGCTCATAGCTCTTGTCGATGTCCTTCTGGATCTCCAGGCAGGGCTGGGCCACGCCGGGGGTATAGGCCAGGGACAGATCCTCCTTGCTCTTCACGGGCACCGTGGCGATGACCTCGATCTTGCCCTTCCACTCCTCATGCAGGCGCAGGGACTCTTTTGCGTAATCCATATGAGTAACTCCTCTCGATGTATTTTGTATGATTTATCTTTTTTATTATATCACCTTTTTCGCCGGATGGGAACACTTTTTCCCCCGGTCTCGGCAGAAAAAAAGGCAAAAGCGCGTGCTGCAGCACGCGCTTTTGCCTTTTTTACCGGAAGTACGCCACGGCGGAGGCGAACATCTTCATGTCGTAGTCGCCGGGGACGTTTTTGTAGAGGCCCGCGCCCTTGCGCTCGGCGTGACCCATCTTGCCGAAGATCCGGCCGTCCGGGGAGGTGACACCCTCCACGGCGTAGACGGAGCCGTTGGGATTGAAATGGACGTCCATGGTGGGGATGCCGTTCAGGTCCACGTACTGGGTGGCGATCTGGCCGTTCTTTGCCAGGTCGCGGATCAGCTGCTCGGTGGCGTAGAACCGCCCCTCGCCGTGGGAGATGGGCACGTTGTACACGTCGCCCACGTTGGTCTGCGCCAGCCATGGAGACTTGTTGGAGGCCACGCGGACCGGCACGATGCGGGACTGGTGGCGGCCGATGACGTTGCCCGTCAGGGTGGGACAGGTCTCGTCCGGCTCGATGATGCGGCCGTATGGCACCAGCCCCAGCTTGATGAGGGCCTGGAAGCCGTTGCAGATGCCGGCCATGAGACCGCCCCGCTGCTCCAGCAGCTCGGTGACGGCCTTTTTCACCGCGGCATTGCGGAAGAAAGCGGTGATGAACTTGCCGGAGCCGTCCGGCTCGTCGCCGCCGGAAAAGCCGCCGGGAATGAAGATCATCTGGGCATCCGCCACGCGGCGGGCAAAGTAGTCCGTGGCGTCTGCAATGGCGGCGGAGGTCAGGTTGCGGATGATGACCGTCTCCGCCTGGGCGCCGGCGGCGGCAAAGGCCTTGGCGCTGTCGTACTCGCAGTTGGTGCCGGGGAACACCGGGATCAGCACGCGGGGCTTATCGCAGCGCAGTACAGCGGGCGCACGGGTTTCGGCCACATAGTCCAGGTTGGGGATCCGGACGGCAGGGGTGGGGATATTGCAGGGATAGACGCTCTCCAGTTTGCCCTCGTAGACGGCCAGCAGCTCGTCCAGGGAAATGACGTCAGTGCCGCGGGATACAGTCTTCTCCTCCGTGGTGCGGCCCAGCAGGGTACCGGCGCCGTCCCACGCTCCGATCAGCTCCAGCACGAAGGCACCGTAGCGGTAGCCGAAAATCGTTTCGTTAGACACCGCCTCGTTATAGGCGAAGCCCACGCCGTTGCCGAAGCACATCTTCATCACCGCCTCGGCCACGCCGCCGCAGGTGGGAGTGTAGGCCGCCACTGCCCGGCCGGTGGTCAGCAGGGTGTGGACGGTATCGTAGAGCTTCAGCAGGCTGTCCGCCGTGGGCAGACCGCTGCCGTCGTGATCCGGGGTCAGCAGCACCACGTCGTGGCCGGGGGCCTTGAAGTCGCCCGATGTGATCTCATCCAGAGAGGCAGTGGTGACGGCGAAGGACACCAGCGTAGGCGGCACGGTGAGGTTCTCGAAGGTGCCGCTCATGGAGTCCTTGCCGCCGATGGCGGCCATGCCCAGGCCCTTCTGGGCCTTGAAGGCGCCCAGCAGGGCGGCCAGGGGCTTGCCCCAGCGGCGGCTGTCGCGGCCAAGCTTCTCAAAATACTCCTGGAAAGTGAGATACACGTCCCGCCGATCAGCGCCGGAGGCGATCAGCTTGGAAACGGACTCCACCACAGCCAGATAGGCGCTGTGGTAGGGGCTCTTTTCGGCAATATAGGGGTTGTAGCCCCAGGCCATGAGAGAGCAGGTATCGGTGTCCTGCTTCTCTACGGAGATCTTGTGGGCCATGGCCTGGGCGGGGGTCAGCTGGTATTTGCCGCCGAAGGGCATCAGCACCGTACCGGCGCCGATGGTGGAGTCGAACTCCTCGGCCAGGCCTCGCTTGGAGCAGACGTTCAGATCGCCGGCCAGAGCGCGATAGCCTGCCGCAAAGTCAGAGGGGACAGGCTTGGTAAAGGGCTCCGGCTTTACAGCCTTGACGGTGACGTGCTTCTCCGCGCCGTTGGTATCCAGGAAGGCGCGGGCGATATCCACCACGGTTTTGCCGTGCCAGGTCATGGTGAGGCGGGGCTCGGCCTTGACGGTGGCGATGACGGTGGCCTCCAGATTCTCGCTCTCGGCGATGGCGCAGAAGCGCGCCACGTCCTGGGGGCCAACCACAACGGCCATGCGCTCCTGGGACTCGGAGATGGCCAGCTCGGTGCCGTCCAGCCCCTCGTATTTCCGGGGCACCACGTTCAGGTCGATGTCCAGCCCGTCGGCCAGCTCGCCTACGGCTACAGACACGCCGCCGGCGCCGAAATCGTTGCAGCGGCGGATCATCCGGGTGGCCTCGGCGCGGCGGAACAGGCGCTGGAGCTTGCGCTCCTCCGGGGCGTTGCCCTTTTGCACCTCGGAGCCGCACTGCTCCACCGAGTGGGCGGTGTGGGCCTTGGAGGAGCCGGTGGCGCCGCCGATGCCGTCACGGCCGGTGCGGCCGCCCAGCAATATCACCACGTCGCCCGGCTCCGGACGCTCTCGGCGCACGTTCTCCGCCGGGGCGGCGGCGATGACGGCGCCGATCTCCATGCGCTTGGCGGCGTAGCCTGGGTGGTAGAGCTCGTCCACTTGGCCGGTGGCCAGGCCAATCTGGTTGCCGTAGGAGGAGTAGCCGTCCGCCGCCAGGGTCACGATCTTGCGCTGGGGCAGCTTGCCGGGGATGGTGTCCGCCACGCTGCGCAGGGGATCCGCCGCGCCGGTAACGCGCATGGCGGCGTAGACGTAGCTGCGGCCGGACAGGGGGTCCCGGATGGCGCCGCCGA
>DGHJ01000139.1:1439-3019 GCA_002392625.1 Oscillospiraceae bacterium UBA3851 | reverse complement strand
CGCCGATGCAGGTGGCCGCGCCGCCAAAGGGCTCGATCTCCGTAGGGTGGTTGTGGGTCTCGTTCTTGAAGAGGAGCAGCCAATCCTGGGCCTCCCCCTCCACGTTGACCGTGATCTTCACCGTGCAGGCGTTGATCTCCTCGGACTCGTCCAGCTTGTCCAGAAGGCCCTTCTTCTTAAGATATTTGGCGGCGATGGTGCCCATGTCCATGAGGGTGACCGGCTTGGTGCGGCCCAGCTCCCGCCGGACGGCCAGATAGTCCTCGTAGGTCCGCCGCAGCTCCTGGTCCTCGAAGGTCACATCGTCGATGACGGTGTGGAAGGTGGTGTGGCGGCAGTGGTCGGACCAGTAGGTGTCCACCACCTTGATCTCGGTGATGGTGGGGTCCCGTCCCTCGGCGCGGAAATAGTCGCGGCAGCAGAGGATGTCGCCCAGGTCCATGGCCAGGCCCCGCTGCGCGATAAAGTCGGTCAGAGCGGCCTGGTCCAGATCCCGGAAGCCGTGGAGCGTCTCCACGGAGTCGGGCATGCCGTAATCCACGGTCAGCGTCTCCGGCAGCTCCAGCGCGGCCAGGCGGCTGTCCACCGGGTTGATGACGTACTTCTGGATGGCGGCCACCTGCTCCGCCGTCAGATCGCCCCGCAGGAGATAGACACGCGCCGTGCGCACGGCGGGGCGCTCGCCCAGGGAGATGATCTGGATGCACTGGGCGGCAGAGTCGGAGCGCTGGTCGTACTGGCCGGGCAGATACTCCACGGCGAAGACCTGCTCGCCCTCCCGGATGGGCAGGTCGTCATACACGTCGTCCGTCTGGGGCTCGCTGAACACGGTGTTCACCGCGTGGCGGAAGGTGGCCTCGTCGATGCCCTCCACGTCGTAGCGGTTCAGGAGGCGCAGCTCCTCCAGGGCGGTGATGCCCAGGAAGGTGCGGATATCCTCCCGCAAGGCGCGGGCCTGGCCCGCCAGGAGCTGTTTTTTCTCAACGTAAATGCGATATACCATCGTTATTTCCTCTCCAGTGCGCGCTGTCCGATGTCGCGGCGGTAATAGGCGTTGGCAAAATGGACCTTCCTCACCTGCTCATAGGCTCGGTCCACGGCGGTTTTCAGCGCCGGTGCGGTGGCGACCACGCCCAGCACGCGACCGCCGGAGGTCAGCAGCTTGCCGTCCTTCTCCTTGGCGCCGGCAATATAGAGCGCCGCGTCAAAGTCATCGTCCACGGTGATCCCGTATCCCTTTTCGTACTTGCCGGGATAGCCGTCGGAAGCCATGACCACGCAGCAGGCGGCGTCGGTGGAAAAGCGCACCTCCGTCTCGGCCAACGCACCGTTGCGGCAGGCCAGCATGACGGTGAGCAGATCGCTTTGGAGCAGGGGCAGCACCACCTGGGTCTCCGGATCGCCGAAGCGGCAATTGTACTCGATGACCTTGGGGCCGTTGGGCGTCAGCATCAGGCCGAAGTACAGGCAGCCCCGGAAGGTGCGGCCCTCGGCCTTCATGGCGCGGATGGTGGGCAGGAAGATCTCCTCCATGCACCGCTGCGCCATCTCCGGCGTGTAATAGGGATTGGGGGCCACGG
>DGHJ01000139.1:248-1336 GCA_002392625.1 Oscillospiraceae bacterium UBA3851 | reverse complement strand
CGCTTGTGATCCATGGAGGACACCATGGGCACCAGCGTCTCGCCGTCGGTGAAGGCCAGGACGGACACCTCCGGGCCGGTGAGGAACTCCTCGATGACCACCCGCTCGCCGCTGCGGCCGAACTTCCTGTCCACCATCATGGCGTCGATGGCGGCGGCAGCCTCCTCCCTGCTTTGGGCGATGATGACGCCCTTGCCCAGGGCCAGCCCGTCGGCCTTGATGACGATGGGCATTTCACAGCTTTCCAGATAGGCAAGAGCCTCCGCCCGGTCGGTGAACACCTCGCAGCGGGCGGTGGGGATACCGTGGCGCGCCATCAGCTCCTTGGCAAAGACCTTGCTGCCCTCGATAATCGCCGCCTTCTTCTCCGGGCCGAAGCAGGGGATCCCGGCGCTCTCCAGGGCGTCCACCGCCCCCAGCACCAGAGGATCGTCCGGCGTGACCACGGCGAAGTCGATTTTCTCGGACAGGGCGAAGGACACGATCTTCTCAATATCCGTGGCGGCAATATCCACGCACTTGGCGTCGGCAGCGATGCCGCCGTTGCCGGGCAGGACGTAGACCGTCTCCACCACAGGGTTTTCCTTCAGTTTTTTGACGATGGCGTGCTCGCGCCCGCCGCCGCCGATGACCATCAGTTTCATCGTCTTCTCCCCCATCAATGGTGGAACAGCCGCATGCCGGTGAAGGACATGACGATGCCGTACTTGTTGGCGGTTTCGATGACGTGGTCGTCACGGATGCTGCCGCCGGGCTCCACGATGTACTGCGCGCCGGACTTGCGGGCCCGCTCCACGTTGTCGCCGAAGGGGAAGAATGCGTCGCTGCCCACGGTGACGCCGGTCTGGGTGGCGATCCACGCCTTCTTCTGCTCCGCCGTCAGAGGTTCGGGACGCGCAGAGAACACCAGCTGCCACGCGCCGTCGCGCAGCACGTCCTCATACTCGTCGGAGAGGTAGACGTCGATGGCGTTGTCCCGGTCCGGGCGGCGGACGGTGGGCAGGAACGGCAGGGAGAGTACCTGGGGGTGCTGGCGGAGATACCAGTTGTCCGCCTTGGACCCGGCCAGGCGGGTGCAGTGGATGCGG
>DGHJ01000139.1:0-122 GCA_002392625.1 Oscillospiraceae bacterium UBA3851 | reverse complement strand
GGGTGTATTTCAGGGTGATAAGGGCCACGATCATGTCGGTTTTCGCCTGATCGGGCAGGTCCTTGTTCTCGGTGACGATGTTCCGGAGCAGCTCTGCGTCGATGCGGAAATTGTTGCGGCCC
>DGHJ01000018.1:3682-10717 GCA_002392625.1 Oscillospiraceae bacterium UBA3851 | reverse complement strand
GCTTCTCCCTGCTGCTCAAGGGCATCGCCGGGGGCTGCGAGAAGGTGGTGCTGATGCTGTCCTACCCCTCCGACGAGGTGGGCAACCATCTGGTGAGCCTGGATCAGCTGGATGAGGCGGGCATCGACCCTTGGCACGACGTGCTGAACCTCCAGCAGTTCCGCGCCGCCTTCGGCGAGGTGATCCACCCCTTCACCGGCGTGGATTACGTGGCCTACTATCAGGAGCTGATCGAGTCCATGGGCGCCCAGGCGGAGATCGTGTTCGCCAACCGGGTGCAGACGATCCTGGACTACACCGACACCGTGATCTGCTGCGATATCCACACCCGCGCTCGCTCCAAGCGCCTGCTGAAGGACGCCGGCGCCCGTGTGGTGCTGGGCCTGGACGACCTGCTGACCGCCCCGGTGGATGGCAGCGGCTACAATGAAAAGTACGGCCTGCTGGGCAGCAACAAGGCCGACGAGGAGCGCATCAAGCTCTTCCCCCGCGACACCATGGCGGTGGCGGAGGCAATCGGCGAAAAGCTGAGCCAGGCCACCGGCAAGCGCATCGAGGCCATGGTCTACGGCGACGGCGCCTTCAAGGACCCCGCCGGCAAGATCTGGGAGCTGGCGGACCCCGTGGTGTCCCCCGGCTACACCGCCGGTCTCATCGGCACCCCCAATGAGCTGAAGCTGAAGTATCTGGCCGACAAGGACTTCGCCGACCTCAGCGGCGAGGCGCTGCAGCAGGCCATCTCCGAGAAGATCCGGGCCAAGGACGCCAAGGTGTCCCTGGTGGGCAACATGATCTCCGAGGGCACCACCCCCCGGAACCTCACCGACCTGATCGGCTCCCTGTGCGACCTGACCTCCGGGTCCGGCGACAAGGGCACGCCTATCGTCTATATCCAGGGCTATTTCGACAACTATACCAACGAGTAATTGCGATATTTTGTCATTCCGAGGCCAGTTCGCAAACTGGCCGTGGGAATCCGTCCCCAACTAAGGAAAAACGGATTGCCACGGCCCCTTCGGTGCCTCGCAATGACAGAGCGGAACGATAAAAGAGGAGCGGCGCCGCCGCTCCTCTTTTTATTATTTCCCTGTCAGCCGTTTACGGGAGTAATGGTGATTTTAGGCAAATTTCGGTCGTTCTTCTGGTTGCCGCTGCCGTGAGTGCCCACGAAAACGATCCAAAGCTCGTTCTGTCCGGGCTGCAGTGAAATTTCCTCTGACCGCTGCTTTATTCCATCTGCAAATGCTCTGGCAGTCTCATCGTCCACAGCATAACCGGGCAAGGCGCTCTCCGTCACCAGCCCGTTCTTCACGTCGTCCCGAAACTCCCCGGAGATACGCACGGTCATTACATCTCCCGCGAGATTATCGATCCGCAGACGACACAGGAACAAAACCTCATCCTGACAGATCGCAAAGTCAGAAAAGAAGGATTCCTTCTCTATCCGTATAACCGGCTCTTTGGTTCTTGAGCAAGCTGTCAGAAGAAGCAGCACGGCAATCAGCAGGGATTTAAGCCGTCTACTTTTCATTTGTCCCTTCCTCCGGGATCGTCAGGCCGTATTCCTCCAGCAGGGCCAGCGTGTTGGTGCAGTCGGGCCGCAGGCGGTAGATCCTGTACTCGCCGCCCCCCTCGGTGTCCAAGGTGATCTCCACCTCGGCCACCTCCTTGCGCAGCATCTCCGGGGTAACGTGGTGCTCCATGTCGAGCTCCAGCGCGTGGTACAGGGCCAGACACTGGCCGGGGGTCAGCTCCAGATTCTCCCCGGCCGCATAGTTGGTGACGCAGCCATAGACGAACTGCCTGCCGTAGACGTCGAAACGGTCCATCAGCAGCCCCTGCCGCACCGGGTCCCAGTTGAGCAGCTCCGTGTACGCGTGATACTGATCCGGATCGTCCAAGTCCACCCGATAACCCCGCGATATGGCGTTGCCGCTGCGCAGGTGATAGGTCATATTGATGTAGGTGGTGTTTGCCATCGCCGGCTCGTCGCTTTTCGCCAGGAGCCGGTGCAGCTTCGTGACGGTTTCAATGATCTTCAGATCGTCGGTCTCCAGCTCCATGATACAGCCGCCGCTGATATTCACGCTCTCCACCTGCGCCGCCGGGGGCACGGCGCGCTCCCGGCCGGTGATGTCCAGCTTGATGCACACGCACACGGCGATCAGCGCCAGCCACAGTGCCGCCAGGCCCAGCAAGGTGCGCCCGTCGAAGATCTTATAGGACTTGCGCAGCAGCATCTCCACGCCGCAGTAGGTCAGGCCTCCCATGATCATCTGGCAGATAATGAGGCCGACCACATTCCGGCCGCCGCCGAAGAAGGCCTGGTGGATAAAGAGGCCCAGGGCCAGACCGGCGGCGATGGAGATCACGTACTTCACCACCGGGCGCAGCCAGGGGAACACGATGGCGTCACCGGCGGTCTCGCTGTGGCGGACGCGGTACAGCAGCGCCGCCAGGGCCAGCATCCCGACGCCCACCAAGGCGTAGATCAGCACTGTGGGCAGCGCCTTGGGGTTGGCAGTGAGCAGCGTGGCGCCCTTTTGATAGGCGTCCTCCACAAAATCGTACTGATCGCGCAGCGTGTTCACCAGCTTCACCACCGGCGTCAGCCATTCCACCGCTCCGCCGGGATCCGTGACGCTGTTGTGGCCCAGCCACAGGAGGTCCGCGACCGCGTCAAGCAGAAGGTGGTAGGCCATTACCACGAAGTTGAGGCCGAAGTAGATCACCGGCACCGCCAGCAGCCAGCCGGTGGCCATGGCGCACAGCGTGCCGAAGGACAGGAAGAAGAACCCCACCAGCTCCACCGCCAGCAGCCAGATCAGCAGGGGGACCACGTCCACCACGCCGATCAGCGCTTCAACCAGCAGCGACAGAACAAAGGTCAGCAGGTTGGCAGCCGTCAGCATGGACAGGCCCGCCCCGAAGTGGGACAGGAACTGCCGCGTCCGGCTGACGGGCAGGGCATGCATCAGCCCCACGGAGTTGGACTTCATCATGTAGCCGGACAGCACCATGGCCAGCCCCACGCCGAGGAACAGGCTGATGATCGTAAAGGCGGGCAGGCTCCCGTACACGTGGGCAGCCACGGAGTAGGCGCGCTGGGCGTACTGCTCCGCCTCGGTCATATAGCCGGAATAGTAGCTGTAGCTCCCCTCGTTCAGGATGCCCACCGGCATGATGAAGAAGGAGATAAAGGCGTACAGGAAGGTCAGCGGCCAGAACCGCCGCCAGTCGCTGCGGATCAGGGTCTTAGAGCACGATGTCGCGGACCGCATAGTCCTCACCTCCCATTTCATAGATAAAGATCTCCTCCAGCGTCAGGGGGATGGCCTCCAGCAGCACCGGCTCCGTGATCTGCATCCGCTGCAGGATCTCCTCGCTGCTGCCCCGGACGATGTAGGTATACACCCGGCCCACGTTGGACCGGTGCAGGATCTTCAGCTCCGCGGGCAGCGTCGGCTCCGCGCCGGGGTACACCACCTGCAGCTTCACGGTGTTGTCCTGCAGCTCACTGAGGCTGCGCTCCAGCAGCACCTTGCCCTTGCTCATGATGCCCACGTGGTCGCACACGTCCTCCAGCTCCCGCAGGTTGTGGGAGGACACCAGCACCGTGGTGCCGCGGGCGGCCACGTCGTCCAGCAGCAGCTGCCACACCTGGCGGCGCATCACCGGGTCCAGACCGTCCACCGGCTCATCCAGCACCAGCACCTCCGGCATGCAGCTCATGGTCAGCCAGAAGGCCGCCTGCTTCTGCATGCCCTTGCTCATGCGGCGGATGGGCTGCTTCTCCTTCAGCGGGAACACCGCCTTCATCTTCTCGTACCGCTGGCGGCTGAAGGTGGGGTACATCCCCTGGTAAAACCGGCCCATCTCCGCGATGGAAGCCTGGGGGAAATAGTACCAGTCGTCGCTGATCACCGCCATGCGGCGTTTGACGGCGGGATTCTCCCACACCGGGGCGCCGTCCAGCAGCAGCTGGCCGCTGTCGGGCCGGTACACGCCCGTCAGATGGCGGATGATGGTGGATTTGCCGGCGCCGTTGGGGCCCACCAGCCCGTAAACGGCCCCCTGGGGCACCGTCATGGTGGCCCCGTCCAGGGCCCGGAACCCATCAAAGGTCTTGACCACGTTTTTTGCCTCAAGCACGGCTCTCGCCTCCTTCCCAAAGTTGCAGGAATTCCTCCCGCGTCAGCCCCAGCTCCCGCAGCTCCTGCAGGATGGGGATCAACCGCTCCGTCAGCTCCCGTTTGCGGCCGTCGCTGGGCTCCTGCCCCTCGGCCACGAAGGTGCCTTTGCCGCCCACGGTACACACGAAGCCCTCCGCTTCCAGCTCACTGTAGGCCCGTGCCACGGTGTTGGGATTCACCGTCAGCTGCGTGGCCAACTGCCGCACCGAGGGCAGCCTGTCGCCGCTGCGCAGCACCCCCGTCACCATCAGCCGGCGCAGGCCGTCCTTGACCTGCTCGTAGATGGGCCGGGCGTCCCGGTAGTCCAGATGGATCATACGCGCATCCCTCCCTTTCAAGTGTATTAACTGAATTAGTACAGTTAGCATACACTGGGCCGTCGGTTTTGTCAAGAGGGAATTTTCCAGCCTTTTCCGGGGCATACTGAGGGCACATCAAACAAGGAGGCGCGTAATATGCACGCAAACGTTCTGCAAAAGGCCTGCATCCAGTGCGGCCTGTGTCCCACCATCTGCCCGGAGGTGTTCCATCTGCCCGACGAGGGCGGCAGCGCCCAGGCCGTCACCGACGAGATCCCCACGGAGCTGCTCTCCGACGCCGTGGCGGCGGCGGAGAGCTGCCCCACCGGGGCTATCCAGATCCACTGACCTGTTTTTTCAAAAAACGCCCCGTTTTTTGAAAAATTGTCCTTTACAAATGATATTCGGTGTGGTAATCTTACAAAGTACGCGACAAATGCGTAACAAGCCCCCCTCTTGGTGACGCGGATCGATTTCACCTGTCCCGCCACTCAGACCGCGGGCAATATTTTGAGAAAGGTGGAAAACCACAATGATGCTGAAAGATCAGAAGACCTCTATTATCGAGGCCAACCGCACCCACGAGACCGACACCGGTTCCCCTGAGGTCCAGGTCGCTATCCTGACCGAGCGGATCAACCAGCTCACCGCCCATCTGAAGGTGCATCCCCACGACTTCCACAGCCGCCGCGGTATGCAGATGATGATCGGTAAGCGCCGTCGTCTGCTGGACTACCTGGCCAAGAAGGACATTGAGCGTTATCGTGCCCTGATCGCCAAGCTGGGCCTGCGCAAGTAATCGAGGAAAAACAGGGTGGTGCGCCTTGCGCACCGCCCTTCATCATATCGGCAAGCATTTGCCGATATGATGAAGGGTTTTTCAAGCTTTTGGAAAAGCTTGAAAAACATATGATTTCACGTGAAGGGGGACTCCCATCCCCCCTCACATCCCCCCATGCGTGTCGAGGCCTCTCCGCAAATCAACGCAGTCTGCCGCTTATTTCACATTTCGCCAATCCAAACCATCCGCCCCGCGGAGGAACGGGCAGGGCTTTTAGAACTTGAAAATGGGCCTCCGGCCATGCCGGGGACGCGTTTTCAAGTGCTAAACGGCTTGCTCCTTCCGCGGGAAACTGAACGAAAAGGAGCAAACAAACCATGTCAACCATCATCACCCATCGCCAGTTCCCCAAGTATCGCAAGTACACCATGGACCTGGCAGGCCGGCCCCTCTCCCTGGAGGTGGGCAAGCTGGCCGAGCTGGCCAACGCCGCCGTCATGGTCACCTACGGCGACACCAGCGTGCTGTGCTGCGTCACCGCAGCCCCCCGGCCCCGTGACGGCATCGACTTCTTCCCCCTGAGCGTGGACTTCGAGGAGAAGCTGTATGCCGTGGGCCGCATCCCCGGCAGCTTCAACCGCCGCGAGGGCCGTCCCGGCGAGAAGGGCATCCTGACCTCCCGCGTCATCGACCGCCCCATCCGCCCCCTGTTCCCCTACGATTTCCGCAACGACGTGTCCGTCATGTGCACCGTTATGAGCGTGGACCACGACTGCTCCCCTGAGATCTGCGGCCTCATCGGCACCTCCGCCGCTCTGGCCATCTCCGACATTCCCTGGAACGGCCCTGTGGGCGCCCTGAAGGTTGGTCTGGTGGACGGAAAGCTGGTGTTCAACCCCGACGCCGAGCAGCGCAAGATCAGCGATCTGGACGTGACCGTGGTCTCCACCGGCAAGAAGGTGGTCATGATCGAGGCCGGCGCCAACGAGGTGCCCAACGACGTCATGTTCGAGGCCATTCGCTCCGCCCACGAGGAGAACCAGAAGCAGGTCGCCCTTATCAATCAGATGGTGGCCGAGATCGGCAAGCCCAAGTTCGACTATCCCCACGCCGACTTCGACCAGGTGCTGTTTGACCGCATCGTGGCCGACTTCATGGACGAGGCCAAGGCCGCCATGGACACCGACGACAAGAACGTCCGCGAGGCCCGCTGGAACGAGATGATCGAGCACTGGCACGAGAAGTATCTGGACGAGTTCCCCAACATGGACCAGTACCTGGAGGAGATCACCTACAAATTCCAGAAGAAGATCGTCAAGGCCTGGCTGCTGGAGGGCCACCGCGTGGACGGCCGAGCGAAGAACGAGATCCGTCCCCTGGCCGCCGAAGTGGGCGTGCTGCCCCGTGTACACGGCTCCGGCCTGTTCACCCGCGGCCAGACCCAGGTGCTGTCCGTCGCCACTCTCGATACCCTGTCCGCCAACCAGAAGCTGGACACCATCTGGGAGGAGACCGAGAAGCGCTATATGCACCACTACAACTTCCCCGGCTACTCCGTGGGCGAGGCCAAGCCGGCCCGCAGCCCCGGACGCCGTGAGATCGGTCACGGTGCTCTGGCTGAGCGCGCCCTGCTGCCCGTGATCCCCCCTGTGGAGGAGTTCCCCTACGCCATCCGCGTGGTCAGCGAGGTCTTGTCCTCCAACGGCTCCACCTCTCAGGGCTCCATCTGCGGCTCCACGCTGGCTCTGATGGACGCCGGCGT
>DGHJ01000018.1:0-3505 GCA_002392625.1 Oscillospiraceae bacterium UBA3851 | reverse complement strand
ACTTCAAGGTGGCCGGCACCAAGGAGGGCATCACCGCCATCCAGATGGATCTGAAGAACGACGGCCTGACCATGGACATCATCCGCAACGCCCTGGACATCACCTATGACGCCCGCGTGCAGATCCTGGACCAGATCATGCTGCCCGTGATCGCCGAGCCCAGACCGGAGGTCAGCCCCTATGCCCCCAAGATGATCACCATGCACATCGACCCGGACAAGATCCGCGAGGTCATCGGCAAGGGCGGCAGCGTGATCCAGAAGATCGTGGCCGAGTCCGGCGCCAAGGTGGACATCGACGACGACGGCACCATCCACATCGCCTCCCCCAACGCCGAGAGCTGCGAGCTGGCCAAGAAGTTCATCGACGAGATCGTGTTCGTGCCCGAAGTGGGCCAGCTGTACTACGGCCGCGTCGTCAGCTATCTCACCAGCAAGCAGAACGGCGCGCAGCTGGGCGCCTTCATCGAGCTGGCCCCCGGCAAGGACGGCCTGTGCCACATCTCCAAGGTGGCCGAGCGCCGCGTGGAGAAGGTGGAGGACGTGCTGAAGATCGGCGACATGACCTGGGTCAAGGTCGTGGAGATCGACGAGAAGGGCCGCGTCAACCTGAGCCGCAAGGACGCTCTCAAGGAGATCGCCGAGAAGGGAGCAAACGGCGAGATCATCAAGTAAAACGACCGCAAAAAACAGCGGGCGTGTTGCAAAGTATAAGCTAACCTGTCATTCCGAAGAAAATGCCGCCTGATTGGCGGCATTTTCTTCGGGAATCCGTCTTTTGAGCAGAGATTACGGATTGCCACGGCCCCGTTGGGGCCTCGCAATGACAGACATGCGCTACTTTGCAACACGCCTGTTTTTTCATTTCGGTTCAGTCTGCCCCAAAGCGCACGTAGGCAGCCGGATTGCCGTTCTCGTCCACCATGACGTGGGTGTAGTACGTCGTGCCGTCATTCTCCACCTGATCCACCACGGTATCCGCGCCGCCTGTCACCGTCACGCCGCGGCGGCAGTACACCGCGGGATCCAGGGCCGTTTCATTGATGAGCACCGCAGCCGCGTTGGAATACGCCTCCACCGTAACGCCGTTGTCCACCATCAGGCAGCTCTGGCTTCCCTCCGCGTTGAGCCGGATCGCCGGCTCGTCGCCGCCGTCGATCACCAGTCTGCCGTCGCCCACGAAAGTGACGCTGCCGCCGTACATGGCGCCCCAGACCATCAGCATCCGCAGGCGGTTTTCGCCGATGAGCCGGACGGTGAAGCCGTTGCCCATAAGGTTCACGTCCAGTATATCGCCGGAGAAGTTCTCCAGCGTAAGGACGTTGGTCTCCCGGTCATAGCTGGCGCCGGGCAAGTCCCCTTCGCCCTGGCCTTCAAGCTGGCGCCATGCCTCGCCCATGTGCAGATAGACCGCCTCCTGCGTGCCCTCGGTCATGATGCGTACGTACTCCTCCGGCCCGTAGTCGCCCCATGCGTAGTCCCCGGCAAAGTCCGGGAACAGGTTGGGCAGCACGGGGAAAGCGTCATCCTCGCCATTGGCCTCGTAATATATCTCCCAGCGGTAGACGTACGTCACCGTGCCCTGGGCGATATAGGCGTGCTCCATATCGTCCGGGTCGCCTACGATGATGCAGTCGTCGCTGTAGATGGTGTCCACCAGGAGCTGCTCCTGCCGCAGAAATCGCATGCCGTCCGGGTCGCCGCCCCGTTCTGCCACCCACGTCCGGGCCTGGGAAAGCGCTCCCTCCTCGTCCTCGCCGGTGAAAGCCGCGGTCTCGCCGGTGGGCGCGTAGGTCACGTGAACCTCATAGCCGGTCGTTTGCTCCTCCACCGGCCGGTTCTGGTCCGTCCGCTCCGGGGCGTCCGCCCCCAGCGGGTCCAGTCCAAAGGACGACAGCCACAGGGCGGAGGAGGCTACAGCCGCCGCCAGCGGCACCAGCATCAGCCGCTTGAGCAGCCGGTGGCGGTCAGCCGACCGCCTGCGGGCGCCGGGACGGGGCGAAAACTCCTCGCCCGGCCGGTCCACCGGCTCGGCGGGAACGCGATATTCCTCCGGGAGTGGGGCAAATTCTTCCGGAAGACGGTATTCCTCCATGGTCCGCTCCCCTCCTTTCGCCGCCGGCCGTTACCGGTCCGTATGCACGTCCACCTGGGGGAAGGGGCACTCCACGCCCAGGGCGCGGAAGCCCAGCAGCAGGTCGTGATTCAGCACGCGGGCGCCGGCGTAGATGTCCTTCTCCTCCACGTTCACCAGGAACCGCAGCACCACGGCGCTGTCGGCCAGCGCCTGGACGCCCAGGTAGACCGGCGGCTCCTTCATCATGTCCGGATGTGCGGCATAGATGCGCTGCATCAGGGCGGGGATCGCCGCCTCCAGCTTCTCCAGATCCGTGGCATAGGGAATGCTGATGTCGCTGATGCTGCGGGACACCCGGTCCGAGCGGTTGAGGATGTTCCGCATATCCGAGTTGTTGACGATCTTCACGTTGTCGCCGGGATCGGTGATGCTGGTGGTGCGGATGCCGATGTTGGTGACGGTGCCCCGGAACCCGTCCACCTCCACGATGTCGCCCACGTTGTACTGGTTCTCAAAGATCATGAACGCGCCCGTCACCACGTCGGTGATGAGACTCTCGGCGCTGAAGCCCACGATCAGGGCCAGAACGCCGACGCTGGCCACGATGGTGGACACGTTGACGCCCAGGATGGACAGGCCCCAGCAGAGGATCACGATGACCGCCACGTATTTCAGCAGGCTGGACACGATGGACAGCACCGAGCGAGCCCGGTGGCTCTGGGGTTTTGGCAGGCTCAGCAGGAATATCAGCAGCGACTCCACCGCCAGCACCAGGAAGATCATCAGCAGCACCTTCCAGATGGCGGTCAGGTCGATGCGGATGCTCTTGAGCTGCTCCCAGTTCACCACCTTGGTGAGGATGCCGGCCCCCAGCAGGACGCCCAGCACGGCAACGAATGCGATCAGGCGGATCACCGCCGATTTGCTTTTTTTCATGGTCATGCCTCCCTCTCGATTCCGAGCGCCCGCAGGCGCGCCGGTGCGTTGTGTCTCCGTGCCTATATTGTATGGGATTGCACGCCTTTTGTCAATGCAAAGTGATAAAGTGCGCGGATGAGGGCAAAAAAAGCAGAGGGGCGGCGCGTTTGTCCGTCCCTCTGCTGCGGCAGAATGGTTATTTCGTCTTTTGATTGATCTCGTGGAGCAGCCGGACGACCTCCGAGAAGCCCAGCAGCATGGTGCCTCCTTTTTATTCCGTGGATCATCCTTTGTTTCCCTGTGCCCGCATTATATCACATTATTTTTTAAGATAGGTGGGCCGGCGGCCCAATTTCGGCGTTATTTTCAACTTTTTTTGCACTTTTCTGCCATTTGTCCCGACGCCCTCTGAAAAAAAGGTTGACAACCGTATATCTAATATATTATATTAGATATACGGTTGGTGTATATTACGATTATTTTGGAGATCCTTTTTCTTTTCAAGCCGGAA
>DGHJ01000010.1:15660-19130 GCA_002392625.1 Oscillospiraceae bacterium UBA3851 | reverse complement strand
GTGACGGCGGCGGTGCTGGTGTTCGTGTATGAGTCCCGCCCTGCCCTGCTGCGGGACGTGAACGCAGCCGAAGGGAAGGCACACTCTTTGAAGACCACCCTGGCCATCCTGGCGGTGGTGGTGGTCCTGGTGGGCGGCGGACTGTCTCTGGTGGCCAGCTCCAACCCCGACGGTCTGGAGTGGGCGCTGTTCGGCAACGAGGAGGTCCAGGTGGAGAATATGGGCCTGGACGAGGAGCACTTCGGCGTGGAGAGCAAGGCGGCGGATACGGCGGCCTCCATTCAGGACAGCACGTCCTTCCTGCCGGATTACGCTTTCCCGGAGAGCGACAGTCCCGTGGGCACCACCGTGTCCGGTCTGGTGGGTTCGGCCATCGTGGCAGGCCTTGCGGTGCTGGTCGCCGTTGCGTTCGGCTTCTTCCGGCGAAGAAAACAAACCGCGTAAACAGATGAAATCATCCGGGGCATCTGCGGGTGCCCCGGATTTCAGCGTAAATGATGATCGCCATGAACCAGATGGACCGCTCGCTGCTGGCGCTGCGGGAGATGGATGCCCTTGCCGCCGGGGATTCCCCGGTGCACCGTTTCCATCCTGCCGCCAAGCTGCTGACGACAATTGCATATATCGCTGTCACGGTGTCCTTTGGCAAGTATCAGCTCAGCGGATTGCTGGTGATGATCCTATACCCGGCGCTGCTGTTTTCCCTCAGCGGCGTTGGCGTGGCCACGTGCCTGCGCAAGCTCCGCTTCGTGCTGCCGCTGGTGCTGGCGGTGGGGCTGTTCAACCCGCTGCTTGACCGCGCGACGGTGCTGACGGTGGGGGGCGTGGCCGTGTCCGGCGGCGTGGTCAGCATGGTCACGCTGATGCTCAAGGGCGTCTTCTGTCTGGCGGCGTCCTTTCTGCTGGTGGCCACCACGCCCATCGACGATCTGTGCGCCGCCCTGCGTCGGCTCCACGTGCCGTCCATGCTGGTGACGCTTCTGCTGCTCACCTATCGCTACGTGGGTGTGATGACGGAGGAGCTGTCGGTGATGACCGACGCTTACCACCTCCGCGCGCCGGGGCAGAAGGGCATCCGGTTCGCCGCCTGGGGCTCCTTCCTGGGCCAGCTTCTGCTGCGGAGCATGGATCGGGCGGACGAGCTTTACGGCAGCATGCAGCTCCGGGGCTTTTCCGGCAGCTTCGCCTACGCCGAGAGTAAGCGTTTCACGCTTCGCGACGCGGCCTGGCTGCTTGCATGGGCGCTGGTCTTTGCCCTTTGCCGGTTTGTTGACGTGTCCGGCGTGCTGGGCACGCTGCTGATGGGAGGAAAGCAATGATCCGATTTGAAAACGTGACCGCCTATTATGAGAAAGATGCGCCGATCCTGCGCGACGTGTCCTTCGCTGTGAAGAGGGGAGAGGCCGTGGGCCTCATCGGCGCCAACGGCGCCGGTAAGACCACGCTGATGCGCGCCCTGCTGGGCCTGCTGCCCCATCAGGGCCTCATCACGGTGGACGGCGTCGAGGTCACAAAGAAAACGCTGCCGGAGATCCGGCGGAAGCTGGGCTTCGTGCTGCAAAACTCTGACAATCAGATGTTCATGCCCACGGTGTACGAGGACATGATCTTCGGTCCCCTGAATTACGGAGCCAGCCGGGAGGAGGCCGACGCACGGGTGGACGCTGTGCTGGCCCGGCTGGATCTGCAGGATCTGAAGCACCGCCACAACCACAAGCTCTCCGGCGGTGAAAAGCGGATGGCCGCCATCGCCACCGTGCTGGCCATGGAGCCGGAGGCCATTTTGATGGATGAGCCCACCTCGGCCCTGGATCCCAAAAACCGCCGACTGGTGATCAATACCATCCGGGAGCTGCCGGAGACGAAGCTGATCACCTCCCACGACCTGGACATGATCTGGGACACCTGCGACCGGGTGATCCTGCTGGATCGGGGCACCGTGGCCGCCGACGGCCCGGCAGAGGAGATCCTGCAAAACCGGGAGTTGCTGGAGGCTCACCGCATGGAGCTGCCCCTTCGGCTCGATCGCAGCTGAGGGCGGGTGGCATCGGGTTGCCTCTGGCCATATCCCAAGCAGCGTCGCCTGGTTTTTACTTTTTTACAACGGCATACATCAGGCTGTTGAAATCCGGCAGGGAGGCTGTGATCCCTTTTTCCACCGGCTGCAGATGATGGGAGCGGAGTTCATTTTCAAACGTGGCAAAGGAGACCATCCGGCAGGATGTCCCGGCGACCATCATCTTGCCCGTTTCGTGTTCTCTCTCCTGCAGCTGAAACGCGGTTGTGATATCGCTTTTCATCTCAAATTCGCCGTCGCCCATGGTGCATATTAGCGCGATCCCATCGTCGGTCAGATGATCGTGGATGAATTGATAAAATGCGTTCCGGTCCTCATCCAGAACCAGCATGTGGATCACGGCAACGGAATAGATAAAACCGTATTGAAACGGGTGGGAGCCGCGGACACAGTCCAACGTCTCAAAACAGTGGGCATAGGCGGGAAAATGGGCCTGGCAATACGCGATCGCCTCCTTTGAGATATCGGTGGCATGCAAATGATACCCCGCCTCCAGGACGGCCCCGGCGTCGCGCCCTTCGCCGCAGCCGATCTCCAGCATGGGCGTGTTCAAGTCGGCAACGTATTTTTTTACCGTCTCCAGCACAATAGGCGTGCGTTTCTGGCTTGACCAAGTCACGCCTTTCTCATGGGCGGTTTTGTACCGCTCCTCATAGGCTTCGTAGTATTTCCTCATCGATCGACACCTCTGCATTCTTTCCTTGATACGAAAACGGCGGGGAACAATCCCCGTCTCTGCGCTGCTTTACCTGTATTATACGGAATCGCCGGTATATTGCAAGTCCTGTTTTTGAAGCGCTCGTCGGCATGCCCGTTATATACCGTTTACCTCTCAACAACGGCCAAAAGCCCTTCGCTGCATATTCACAGCGAAGGGCTTTCATCCTTTATTCCAGCTCCACCGTGGCGGGGGGCTTGCTGGTGACGTCGTACAGGACGCGGTTCACGTGGGGCACCTCGCCCACGATGCGGCCGGACACCTTGTCCAGCAGCTCCCAGGGCAGGCGGGTCCAGGTGGCCGTCATAAAGTCCTGGGTCTGGACGGACCGCAATGCCACGGCGTAGTCGTAGGTGCGCTCGTCGCCCATGACGCCCACGGAGCGCATGTTGGTCAGGGCGGCAAAGTACTGGCTGGCGGTGCGGTCCAGCCCGGCGGCGGCCATCTCCTCCCGGAAGATAGCGTCGGCCTCCCGCAATATGGCAAGCTTCTCCTCGGTGACCTCGCCGATGATGCGGATGCCCAGGCCGGGGCCGGGGAAGGGCTGGCGCCACACCAGGGCTTCCGGCAAGCCCAGCTCCAGACCCAGCTGGCGCACCTCGTCCTTGAACAGGCGACGCAAGGGCTCGATGATATCTTCGAAGTCCACATAGTCGGGCAGGCCGCCCACGTTGT
>DGHJ01000010.1:10778-15607 GCA_002392625.1 Oscillospiraceae bacterium UBA3851 | reverse complement strand
CCCACGTTGTGGTGGCTCTTGATGACGGTGCTCTCGCCGCCCAGGCCGCTTTCCACCACGTCGGGGTAGATGGTGCCCTGGGCCAGGAACTCCACCTTGCCGATCTTCTTGGCCTCAGCCTCGAAGACGCGGATGAACTCCTCGCCGATGATCTTGCGCTTGCGCTCCGGCTCGGTGACACCGGAGAGCTTCTGCAGGAAACGGTCCTGGGCGTTGACACGGCGCACGTCCACGTGGAACTGGCGGGTCATGACCTCCTCCACCTGGTCGCCTTCATCCTTGCGCAGGAGGCCGTGGTCCACGAAGATGCAGGTCAGCTGATCGCCCACGGCCCGCTGCAAAAGCGCGGCGGCCACGGAGCTGTCCACGCCGCCGCTGAGGGCCAGCAGGACCCGGCCATTGCCGATCTTGGCGCGGCACTCGGCGACGGCCTCGTCCACGTAGGAGGCCATTGTCCACTCCCGCTGGAAGCCGCAGATGCCGTACAGGAAGTTCTCCAGAATCTGCCGGCCGTACTCAGTATGCACCACCTCCGGGTGGAACTGCACGCCGTAGAGCCGCTTTTCGCCGTTCTCCACAGCGGCGTGACGGCAGCCGGCGCTGGAGGCGATGATGCGGAAGCCGGGAGCGGAGCGCTCCACCTCCACGCCGTGGCTCATCCAGTAGATCGCCGTCTTCGGTACACCGGCAAACAGGGGAGAGTCCCCGGTGTGGTGCAGCTCCGTCTTGCCGTACTCCCGCGTGTCCGCCCGGCGGCAGGCGCCGCCCAGCAGGTGCATCATCAGCTGCATGCCGTAGCAGATGCCCAGCACGGGGATGCCCATTTCAAAGAGAGCCTTATCCACCATGGGAGCGCCCTCGTCAAACACGGTGGCGGGGCCGCCGGTGAAGATCAGGGCGTCGGGGGCAAAGGAACGCACCTCGTCCAGGGAGATGCGGTAGGATTTGATCTCGCAGTACACGCCGCTCTCGCGGACGCGGCGGGCGATCAGCAGGTTGTACTGGCCGCCAAAATCCAGGATCAGAACACGCTTCATGCCTCGTCCTCCCGGAAAGTAATGCCGGTCTCGTCGGCGTGGTCGATGACGGCCAGCGCCTTGTAGCGCACGCCGGGCATGGCGCGGAACTTGTCGCCGCCGCCCTGGAAGCCCTTTTCCACGGCCACGCCGATGCCCTCAAGGGTAGCCCCAGCGGCGTTGACGATGTCCACCAGACCCTGCATGGCAAAGCCGTTGGCCATAAAGTCGTCGATGATCAGCACGTGGTCGTCGGCGCCCAGCCATTCCTGGGACACCAGCAGCGTGACCTTTTTCTTATACGTGTAGGAGAACACCTCGCTCTGATAGAGGCCGCTTTCGATGTTGTCGCTCTTGGCCTTCTTGGCGAACAGCATGGGTACGCCGAACTTCTGGGCGCACACGGTGGCCAGGGCGATGCCGCTGGCCTCGGCGGTCAGCACGGTGGTGATCCTGCTGACGTCAAAGTGCCGTGCAAATTCGTCGGCGATGTCGCTGAGCAGCTTGGTGTCCACGCGGTGATTCAAGAAGCCGTCCACCTTGATGATGTTGCCGGGCAGCACCTTGCCCTCCCGGCGGATCCGTTCCTTCAACTGTTCCATGGGCTCCACTCTCCTTTGATCGTTATTTGATATATTTTGATATATAATGGATGTTTAAGGCGGGTCGGACGTCTCACCGGGGGAGACTGTCCTTGACGAAGCTGACGAACTGCCGGGCGGCGGCTGTCAGCGGCACGGTCTGCAGCGTGCACAGGTCCACGCTGCGGGGCGGGATGGAGAAGGCGGTTTTCAGTTTGCGCAGCTTGCCGCTCTCCAGCTCCCGGCGCACGAACTCCTCCGTCACGCCGGCCACGCCAAAGCCGATGGCGGCCAGGTCCACCAGCAGGCTCCTGGCGCCCAGCTCGATCTCCGGGTCCAGGTGCAGGCCGTTTTGCAGGAAGAATTTTTCCAGATACAGCCGGGAGGAGGCTTTCCGCTCCAACAGGATCAGGGGGAAGCGGGCCATCTCCTCCAGAGTGTAGACGTGCCTGAAGTCGCAGGGATAGTCGGCGGCGGCCACGAAAATGGAGTGGGTGGCAAAGCAGGGAAACGTGTCCAGCGAGCCAGACTCCGTGGGAGTGCTGGCGAAGGCCACGTCCACCTTGCCGGACTGCAGCAGGCCCAGCACCTTGTGGCTGCGGCCGGACACGATCTGGATGCGGATGGCTGGATAGCGGCGGTGGAATTTGTCCAGATAAGGCAGCAGAAACTGGCTGGTTACCGTGTCGCTGGCGCCGATGACCAGATGGCCCATCTGCAGCTGGCGCGTCTGGTTCAGCTTGGCCTCGCCGGTCTCCAGCAAGCCCATGGCGCTGCGGACGTACTCGTACAGCATCTCGCCCTCGCCGGTGAGGCTCACGCCGCGGGAGTTGCGGGAGAACAGCCGGGTCTGCAGCTCGCTCTCCAACTGCTTGATGGACTGACTCACGGCGGACTGGGAGATGTAGAGGGATTGGGCGGCGGCGGTTATGTTGCCGGCCTCGGCCACCTCCTTGAACACCTTGTATAGCTCCAGCTTCACAGACATAGTCGCACCTCATTAGAAAATCAAATGACGAGTTGGAAAAACATTTGAAAAAATTATACCAGATTGCTGCTAAAAAGCAAGAGATATTTTGCAAATGCGCGAAAAAAAGCCTTTTCCCGTCGGGTGGGGGAAAGGCTTTTGCATCGCTCACCGCCGCAGCTGCGACCAGATGGTGATGCGCCCGGTGCGGCGGCTTTTATTCATGTCGATGACGCGCTGGTTGCGGCTGCCCCGGAATTGGAGGGAGATGTCCTTCTCCGCCTCCACGAAGGGGCCGTCCACGAGAACGTCAATATAGGAGAGCATTTCGTCGGTGACCTCACAACGGTGGCGGCTGCCGTCGCGCCGAAGCTCCTCCAGCGTGCAGCCGGTAAACACCCACACGGTCTTGGTAGGGAAGCGCTCCTTGACGCGGCGCAGCAGTTCCGCCAGCTCACGCTGGTTCTCCGGCTCAAAGGGCTCGCCGCCCAGAATGGACAAACCGCCCACGTAGGACTTCTCCAGCTCGCCAAAGATCTCCGCCTCCGTCTCGGCCGTGTAGGGCCTGCCGTGGAAAAAGTCCCAGGTCTGGGGCTGGAAGCAGCCGGGGCAGCGGTTGGTGCAGCCGCTGACGAACAGCGATACCCGCACGCCGGCGCCGTTGGCGATGTCACATTTTTTCAGCTCTCCGTAGTACATGGCAATTCCTCGTAAAAAGGGGGCGGGCATTGCCCGCCCCACAATAATAGATAAAAGCATCGCAGATTTCGCGTCCGCAGACGCGAAGATATTCAATCATTTTTTGCCGCGGCGTGTACGTGGCAAAAAATACTTCTCAGACTGCGCAGTGTGCGAGTGCAGCGAGTGCGCGAAGCAGTCTGCAATCCCTCTCACCCAAAATCGGCAGATTTTGGGTGAAATTCTTTTACAGATGCAAGACCCTGTCCTTGATCTCCTGGGTCCGGCCTTGGTTCCAGAACTGGGTGCCGATATAGCCGCAGGTGCGGCGTGCCACGTTCATCTTGTCCTGATCGGTGTTGCCGCAGTTAGGGCACTTCCAGATCAGCTTGCCGTCCCGCTCCACAATGTCGATCTGGCCGTCCCAGCCGCAGACCTGGCAGTAGTCGCTCTTGGTGTTCAGCTCGGCGTAGATGATGTGGTCGTAGATGAACTTCATGACCTCCAGCACGGCGTCCAGATTGTTCTGCATGTCCGGCACCTCCACGTAGCTGATGGCGCCGCCGGGGCTGAGGGCCTGGAACTGCGCCTCGAACGCCAGCTTTTGGAAGGCGTCGATGGGCTCGGTGACGTGGACGTGATAGCTGTTGGTGATATAGCCCTTGTCGGTAATGCCCTCGATGACGCCGAAGCGCTTCTGCAGGCACTTGGCGAACTTGTAGGTGGTGGACTCCAGCGGCGTGCCGTACAGGGAGAAGTCGATATTGTGCTGAGCCTTCCAGCGGCGGCAGGCGTCGTTCATGTAGTTCATGATCTCCAGAGCGAAGGGGGTAGCGGAGGGATCGGTGTGGCTCTTGCCGGTCATGTACTTGACGCACTCGTAGAGCCCGGCATAGCCCAGGGAGATGGTGGAGTAGCCGCCGTAGAGCAGCTTGTCGATGGGCTCGCCTTTCTTCAGGCGGGCGCAGGCGCCGTACTGCCACAGGATGGGGGCGGCGTCGGACAGCGTGCCCTTGAGCCGCTCGTGGCGGCACATCAGCGCCCGGTGGCACAGCTCCAGCCGCTCGTCAAAGATCTTCCAGAACTTCTCCAGATTGCCGCCGGAGGACAGGGCCACGTCCGGCAGGTTGATGGTGACCACGCCCTGGTTGAACCGTCCGTAGTACTTGGGCTGGCCGTTTTCATCCACGTAGGGAGTCAGGAAGGAGCGGCAGCCCATGCAGGTGTAGCAGTGGCCCTCGCCGTTCTTGTCCACCTTCAGCTCCAGCATCTTCTTCTCGCTGATATAGTCGGGCACCATGCGCTTGGCGGTGCACCTGGCGGCCAGCTGGGTGAGGTACCAGTACCGGCTGTCCTCGTGGATGTTGTCCTCCTCCAGCACGTAGATCAGCTTGGGGAAGGCGGGGGTCACCCACACGCCCTTCTCATTCTTCACGCCCTGGATGCGCTGGAGCAGCATCTCTTCGATGATCAGGGCCAGATCGGCGCGCTCAGCGTCGTTCCGGGCCTCGCCCAGGTACATGAACACGGTGATGAAGGGGGCCTGGCCGTTGGTGGTCAGCAGCGTGACCACCTGGTACTGGATGG
>DGHJ01000010.1:0-10603 GCA_002392625.1 Oscillospiraceae bacterium UBA3851 | reverse complement strand
AGCTTCTGGCGGCTGACCTCCACAAAGGGGGCCAGGTGGGTCAGGCTGATGGACTGGCCGCCGTACTGGTTGCTGGCCACCTGGGCCACGATCTGGGTGGCGATGTTGCAGGCGGTGGCAAAGGAGTGAGGCTTCTCGATCAACGTCCCGGTGATGACGGTGCCGTTTTGCAGCATGTCCTCCAGGTTCACCAGATCGCAGTTGTGCATGTGCTGGGCGTAGTAATCGGTGTCGTGGAAGTGGATGAGGCCCTCGTTGTGGGCCTCCACGATGTCCTTGGGCAGCAGGATGCGGCTTGTGATGTCCCGGCTGACCTCGCCGGCCATGTAGTCCCGCTGGGTGGAATTGACCACCGGATTTTTGTTGGAGTTCTCCTGCTTGGCCTCCTCGTTGTTGCACTCGATGAGGGACAGGATCTTGTCGTCGGTGGTGTTGGACCTGCGCACCAGAGACCGGGTGTAGCGGTAGGTGATGTAGTGCTTGGCCACCTCAAAGGCGCCGTGGGCCATGATGTGGTTCTCCACCATGTCCTGGATCTCCTCCACCGTGGGGGCGCGGCCCATCTTCTGGCACTGCAGCTCCACCGACTCCGCCAGACGCTGGATCTGCACCGCCGTCAGCCGGTCCGGTTCCTCTACCGATTCGTTGGCCTTGGTGATGGCCATGATGATCTTGGTGATGTCGAAAATGACCTCGGAGCCATTTCGCTTGATGACCTTCATTGGTGTTCCTCCTCGTTCTCTCTGTATGGGCACCCCGCAAAGGGGGATTTCTTTCCATTTTGCATGCTTACATAGTATACACTATATCTTGTGGCAATGCAAGAGACGATTTCACAAGATAAGGGATTATTTGCGCAAAAAAGAGGAGCGGCGTTTTCCGCCGCTCCGTGAAGGATCGCTGTCTACTTTTCCGCCGCCAGGGCGTTGGTGAGACGGGCGTAGTCGTCCAGGCTAAGCCGCTCGCCCCGGATGGACGGGTCCAGGCCGCAGGCGGTGACGATCTCCGCCAGGCGCTCCTTGGGGAGCTGATACCCGGTCTGAAGGGAGTTCACCAGCGTCTTGCGCCGCAGGGCAAAGCCGGCGCGCACCGTCCGCCACAGCGCAGCTTCGGACGCCACCTCCACCGGCGGCGCTTTCCGCACCGGGCAGTGGATCACCGCCGAGGTGACCTTGGGGGCGGGGAGGAAGCAGGTGTTGGGCACGGTGAACAGGAGTTGAGGCGCGGTGTAATACTGCATCAAGAGGGTGAACGCGCCGTAGTCGGCGGTGCCGGGAGCGGCGCAGATCCGCTGGGCCACCTCCTTCTGGATGAGGACGGTGAGTGAGGCAAAGCAGCGGCTTTCCACGCACTTTGTCAGCACCGGTGTGGTAATGTTGTAGGGCAGATTGGCGCATAGGATGGGCCGCAGATCGGGGAAATGCTCCGCCACCAGAGCGGGCAGGTCCAGTTCCATCACATCGCCGGGGATCAGGGTAAAGTTGTCAAAGTCCGCCATGGTCTCCGCCAGAACAGGGTAGAGCCGTCTGTCCAGCTCCACCGAGACCACCTTGCCGGAGCGCCGGGCCAGCTCCCGCGTCAGCGGGCCAATGCCGGGGCCGATCTCCAGTACGCCGGTCTGCTCATCCGCGCCGCAGGCGTCGGCGATATCGCGGGGCACCCAGTCCTCGATGAGGAAATTCTGCCCCATGGACTTGGAAAAACGAAAGCCGTGGCGGCTCAATAGAGCCTGTATGTCGTTGCGGTCGCAGAGATTCATGGCGGTTCTCCTTTGATGTGGTGAGAACAGTATAGCATAGCATTTTCTCTCTGTCGAGAAAAAAGACTTGACAGGGGAGTGAAAAGGATGTAAAATCCAAACAGTAAGAAAAGTTATACCAATCCAACGAAAGGAGGACGGAAGAATGGGTAAAAAAGACCGCTATTTCATGTCGTCGGTGAAGATCGGTCCCAAGGGGCAGATCGTGATCCCAAAGGAGGTCCGGGATCTGTTCGACCTGGAGCCGGGGGACTCGCTGGTGTTGATGGCGGACGTTAAAAAGGGAATTGCTCTGCAGACCCTGGACAGTCTGAATCCCATGCTGCGCATGATCTTCGACAAGCAGGCATCGGAGGTGGAAGAGGAATGAACGTACTGGAAGTGGAGGGCCTGCGAAAGGTGTACCCCGCCTTTACCCTGCAGGACGTGTCCTTTGCCGTGCCGGAGGGGGCTATTGTGGGCTTCATCGGCCGCAACGGGGCGGGGAAGTCCACCACGCTCAAGTCGATCCTGGGGCTCGTACACCCTGACGGGGGCACGGTCCGCTGGCACGGGGAGAACGTGAAGAACTGCGAAAAGACCTTCAAGGAGAACATCGGTGTGGTGCTGGGCGGCGTGGACTTCTACCCCAAGAAGAAGCTGCGCGCCATCACGGAGGTGACGAAAAAATTCTATCCCAACTGGGATGAGTCTAAGTATCAACACTACTGTCAACTGTTTTCCCTTGACAGAGAAAAGCGGGTGGATCAGCTCTCCAGCGGCATGAAGGTCAAGTATCTCATCGCCTTGGCCCTGAGCCACAACGCCAGGCTGCTGATTCTGGACGAGCCCACCAGCGGCCTGGACCCGGTGAGCCGTGACGAGCTGACGGAGCTGTTTCAATCCATCGTGGCGGACGGGACGAGGAGCATCCTGTTCTCCACCCACATCACCTCGGATCTGGAGAAATGCGCCAGCCACATCACGTTCATCAAGGACGGCGCCATTCTCCATACCGGCACGCTGGAGTCGTTCCGAGCCGCGTTTGCCGATAAGGGCCATACGCTGGAGGATATCATCGTTTCCGTGGAGAGGAGGAAGCTGGATGACGGCGCTATTATCTAAACAGCTGCGGCTCAACTGCCACCCCATGACGCTGGTGTTCCTGCTGGCGGGGGTGTTCTTTCTGATCCCCAACTACCCCTATACGGTGGCGTTTTTCTACGTAACGCTGGGCCTTTTCTTCATGTTTATGAACAGCCGGGAGCAGCGGGACGCGGACTTCGTGGCGGTGCTGCCGGTGCGCAAGCGGGACGGCGTGAAGGCCGCCTGCGTGTTCACGGCACTTATCGAGATTATGTCCCTGGTGATCGCCGTGCCCTTTGCCTTCCTCTCGGCCCGGATCAACCCCAAGGGCACCAATCTGGCGGGCCTGGACGCCAACGTTGCCCTGTTCGCCGTGGCGTTCATCCTGTTTGCCGTGTTCAACATCATGTTTCTGCCGTCCTTTTACCGCACCGGCTACAAGGTGGGCGTGTCCTTCCTGAAGGCGTCCCTCTGCGTGGCGCTGGTGGTGATCTGCGACGTGTTGCTGCCGCACGTGCCCGGATTTGCGTGGCTGGACGGCACGGATAAAGCCTCCTGCCTGCGCCAGCTGCCGATCCTGGCGGTGTGCGCCGCAGTCTACGCCATCGCGACGCTGCTGGCATATAAACTGTCGGCAAAACGCTATGAAAAGGTTGATCTGTAAGGTACTGTAAAGGAAAACCGCCTGCCACAAGGCAGGCGGTTTTATCAAGGTAACAAACGTTTCATATCCTCCGGTAATGGGGCGACCACGTGGATGATCTCCTCCGTCAGCGGATGGCGCAGCCACAGCTCATAGGAGTGGAGGGCGGGGCGGGCGATCAGTTCCCGATCCTCGGTGCCGTAGAGCCAGTCCCCCAGCAGGGGGTGGCCGATAGCGGCACAGTGGAGCCGCAGCTGGTGGGTCCGCCCGGTGAGAGGCCGCAGCCGCAGCACGGCGCGATCAACCCGGCTGCCCAGCACCTGGTATTCCGTCCGTGCGGGGAGACCGGCCGGGTCGATGCGCCGCTCCAGCACAGAGTCTGGTTTCCGGCCGATGGGCAGATCAATGACGCCGGCGTTCGGCTCCGGCACGCCGGCGCAGACGCCCCGGTACTCCCGGCGAAAATCGTCAGTGTGGAGGATGGACATGCATCGGTGGTGGATAAAGCCGCTTTTGGCCACCACCATGATGCCGGTGACGCCCCGGTCCAGCCGGTTCACCGGATGGAAGGGCGCGCCTCCCAGATAGTGGGCCACAGCCCCCGCCACGGTGACCGTCTCCTCGGTGAGCGCGGCGGAGTGGACGGCGAGACCGGCGGGCTTATTGAGGATCAGCAGATCCTCGTCCTCCCACAGCACGTCCAGCGGTACGTCCACCGACGCGATGTGCGGGCTGAGGCTGTCGTCGTCGGACACGTCCACCGCTACTGCGTCACCCGGCCGCAGCACCTGCGACAACGGGGCGGAAAGGCCGTTGACGGTGATGGCGCCTTCCCGCCACTTCAGGCTTTTCAGCAGGGAGGAGGAGATGTGCCACCGGCTGCGCAGCAGTGTTTTCAGTTTTTGACCCGCCTCCTCATCGGTGACGGTATGGCGCAGCACGCGCATGGCAGAATCCCCCTTTCACGGCGTATTCACATCGTATGATCCCGAAGAAAATGCCGCCATTTGGCGGCATTTTCTCAGTTTGTCAAATAGCCTCGCAGAGTTCCGCCGCCGCAGCGGCGGAAGATATGAAATCGTAATTTCTGACGACATGCGCGTCAGAAATTACACCTCGCAGACCACGCAGTGTGCGAGCGTCTCACGCAAGCGAGTGCGCGGAGTGGTCTGTAAGCCTTTTCACACAAAACAGCTTTGCTGTTTTGTGTGAGACTACCGTTCTTCTCTGAAGTAGCTCAGGCCCAGGGAGGCGGGGGGCTGATCCTCCCGCTTTTTGCGCAGGGACACGATGATCAGCACCACCAGCGTGATGACATAGGGCAGCATCTTGTACAGCTCCTTGACCTCCATCTGGGTGCCGGTGGGGATATAGAGATACAGGATGTACAGGCCGCCGAAGAGAATGGAGGCCAGGATGCTGACGCTGGGACGCCAGATGGTGAAGATGACCAGGGCGATGGCCAGCCAGCCGCGGTCGCCGAAGGCGTTGTTGGACCAGATGCCGTTGGCGTAGTCCATCACGTAGTAGAGGCCGCCCAGACCTGCGATCATGCTGCCGATGCAGGTGGCCAGATACTTGTGACGGGTGACGTTGATGCCGGCGGCGTCGGCGGTGGCGGGACTTTCGCCCACAGCCCGCAGGTGCAGGCCGGGACGAGTGCGGTTGAGCACGAAGGACATGACCAGTGCCAGAATAATGGCCAGATAGGCCAGGAAGCCATAGTGCAGGAAGAGCTGGGAGAAGGCGCTGAACTCCTCGGCGTGGGCCGGGGTCCGGTTGAAAAAGGCGCTGGTAGCGGGCAGGGCCACGGAGGGCACGTCGCTGTGGGCCAGCTTGATGAGGGAGCCGCCGAAGAAGTTGCCGAAGCCAACACCGAAGGTGGTCAAGGCCAGACCGGTGACATTCTGGTTGGCCCGGAGGGTGACGGTGAGGAAGCAGTAGAGAAGTCCCATCAGCAGAGAGCCCAGCAGAGAGCTTGCCATGGGGATGGCGATGGCCCAGAAGGGGACCAGGGGCTGACCGGCCATGGACTGCTCATAGAAGAAGGAGCCGATGACGCCGCTGATGGCGCCAACGTACATGATGCCGGGAATGCCCAGATTCAGGTTGCCGGACTTCTCCGTCAGGATCTCACCGGTGGAGCCGTACAGCAGAGGGATGCCCTGCATCACGGCACGGGGGAAAAAGGATACGAAATCGAACATGATTACTTGGCCTCCTTTCTCGCCTTGCGGAAATGGAGCTGATAGGTGGTGAAGAAATCACTGCCGATGATGAAGAACAGGATGACGCCGGTGAGGATGTCGGCAAAGGAGGCGTTGAGACTGAAGGTGCTGGAGATCTCGGTGGCGCCCCGCTCCAGGATCACCAGCAGCAGGCTGGTGAATACCATAAAGATGGGATTGAACTTGGCCAGCCACGACACCATGACGGCGGTGAAGCCCCGGCCGCCCACCAGGGTGGTGGTGAGGGTGTGGTCGATGCCGCTTACCAGCAGGAAGCCCACGAGGCCGCAGATGGCGCCGGAGAGGACCATGGTGCGGATAATGACACGGTCCACCTTGATGCCGGCGTAACTGGCGGTGCGGTGGCTTTCGCCCACAACGGAGATCTCATAGCCGTGCTTGCTGTACTTCAGGTAGACGAACATGACGACGGTCAGCAGGGCGACCACCACGATGGTCAGCAGGTACTTGTGTTCGCCGATCAACGGCAGCTTGAGCACCGGCAGCCAGCCGGCCTCGGAGACCTGGTTGATAATGCCAATGTTGCCGGAGCCTTTTGGCACCTCCCATACGATGATAAAGTAAGCAGCCAACTGCATGGCGATATAGTTCATCATCAGGGTGAACAGCGTCTCGTTGGTCTCCCACTTGGCCTTGAAGAAGGCGGGCAGGAAGCCCCAGATGGCGCCGGCCGCCAGGCTGGCCAACAGGCAGATCGCCACCTGCGCGGCGTTGGGGACCTTGCCGCCCAGCGTAATCATGCAGGAGGCGGAGGCGAGGCAGCCGATGAGCACCTGGCCCTCGGCGCCGATGTTCCAGAATCGCATCTTGAAGGCCGGGGTAATGGCCAGAGCGATGCCCAGCAGGATGGCCAGCTTCTGAACGGTGACCCAGGTCTTGCGGGCCTTGCCGAAGGCGCCATAGAAGATGGTGCTGAACACCTGGAGGGGATTGAGGCCGGTCAGCAGCATGGTGATGACGCCACAGAAGATCAGGGCCAGCACGATGGCAATGCCGCGGATCAGCCAGCTTTTATACCAAGGGATCGAATCGCGCTTGGAAATATACAACAGGGATTCTTTATTCATGGCTGGTACCTCCTCTGTGCTGGGTCATCAGCAAGCCGATCTCCTCCTTGGTGATGGTTCTTCCGTCCACTACGCCGGAGACCTGGCCGCCGCAGAGTACCACGATCCGGTCGCACAGCTCCAGCAGCACGTCCAGATCCTCGCCCACATAGATTACGGCACGGCCCTTCAGCTTCTGCTCGGTCAGCAGGTTGTAGATGGTGTAGGAGGTGTTGATGTCCAGTCCGCGGACGGCGTAGGCCGTCATCAGCACGGCAGGCTCCTGGGCGATCTCGCGGCCTACCAGCACTTTCTGCACGTTGCCGCCGGAGAGGCGCCGCACCGGGTAGTTGGTACTGGGCGTGACCACGTCCAGCTCCTGCCAGATGCGTTTGGCCATGGCCTCCGGCTCCTTGCGGCTGACGAACAGACCCTTCGTCTTGCGCCAGGAGCGCAGCAGCATGTTGCCCGTCATGCCCATGGTGCCCACCAGACCCATGCCAAGCCGGTCCTCCGGCACGAAGCTCATAGCCACGCCTGCCTTGCGGATAGTCATGGGATCCATGCCCACCAGATCGATGGGCTTCTTGTTGGGATCGGAGTAATCCACGTCGGGATCGTAAAAACGTATGGTGCCCTCCTTGACAGGGTAGAGACCAGCAATAGCCTCCAGCAGCTCCCGCTGGCCGGAGCCGGCTATGCCGGCGATGCCCAGCACCTCGCCGCTGTTGGCGGTGAAGCTGACGTCGTCCAGCCGCTTGACGCCCAGCTCATCGTAGGCCGTCAGATGCTCGACGACCAGACGGGGCTTGGGGTCCACGGGGGCGGGGCGGTTGATATTCAGGCTGACCCGGCGGCCCACCATCATGTCGGTGAGGGACTGCTGATCGGCGTTTTTGGTCATGACGTCGCCGATATACTCGCCCTTGCGGAGGATGGCCACCCGGTCGCTGACCGCCAGCACCTCATGGAGCTTGTGGGTGATGATGATGAGGGACTTTCCGTCCTTCTGCATGTTCCGCATGATGCGGAACAGATTGTCCGTTTCCTGGGGGGTCAGCACGGCGGTAGGCTCGTCCAGAATAAGGATGTCGGCGCCACGGAACAGGACCTTGACGATCTCCACCGTCTGCTTCTGGGACACGGACATGTTGTAGATCTTCTGGTTGGGGTCGATATCGAAGCCGTACCTCTCGCAGATTTCCCGGATCTTCCGGCTGGATTCCTTCAGATCCAGCTTGCCGGGCAGACCCAGGACGATATTCTCCGTGGCGGTGAACACGTCCACCAGCTTGAAGTGCTGATGGATCATGCCGATGCCATTGTCAAAGGCGTCCTTGGGGGAGGAGATGGTCACCGGCTTGTCATGTATGTAGATCTGTCCCTCGTCGGGGTGATAGATGCCGGAGAGCATATTCATCAGCGTGGTCTTGCCGCTGCCGTTTTCACCCAGCAGGGACAGGATCTCACCCTCGTGCAGCTCCAGATTGACGGACTTGTTGGCCACCACTTTGGTGCCGAAGCGCTTGGTGATGTTCTCCATTCTTACGGCGTTCTTCACAGTTTCCAAGGCAGTCACCCTTTCTGTTCGGTGGGAAAATATAAGCTGCCACCTTTCAAAAATTTTACACTTTATTTTAGCACATTCTGACGCCTTTGTAAATCAAAATAAACAAAAAATCTTTCTGGAGAACAAAAATATTATAAGAATTGCCGAAAAAGAACGGGCTGTCGGATGACAGCCCGTTCTTCAGTTGAGAGTGGGGTTCGATCAGAACGCGGTATCCAGCAGAGTGATGCCGTCGATGGTCAGGTCGAAGTAGGGGGCGGAACGATACTCGGACTCGTGGAAGTAACCGTCCTTGATGACCTCGGTCTCGTGCTCATAGTTGGCGTCGGAGTCCACGTCGGCCAGGTAGGAGTCCAGAGCCTTGCCCTCCACGGTGAACTTGGTGGTGTCGAACACGTGCAGGGTGCCGGCCTCAAGGGCGGCCTTGGCGGCATCAATGGCCTCCTGGGTGCCGGGAGCGGCCACGTCGGCATTCAGCTCGGTCAGCTCCACGGAGCCGGTGGCGATGGTGCCGGTCCAGTCGGGATCCATCTTCTCACCGTTCTGGACGGCCTTGATCACGTACTCATAGTAGGGCTCCCAGTTGATGCGGGAAGAGATGATGTAGGTGTTGGGGGCTACGTCCTTGGTGCTGCCGTTGTAGGACACGTCGGGCACGCCGGCGGTCTCACAGGCGGTGGGGGCGCCGAAGGAGTCGGCGTGCTGGCTGATCAGGGAGCAGCCGCCCTGGATCAGCTTGTTGGCAGCTTCCTTCTCGGCAGCCTCGTCGTACCAGGAGCCGGTGAAGGTAACTTCCATGGTGGCTTCGGGAACGATGGAGCGGACGCCCAGGAAGAAGGAGGTGTAGCCGGAGACCACCTCGGCGTAGGTGAAAGCGCCGACGTAGCCGACCTTGGCAGCCTTGCCTTCGGACACCAGCTGCTGCAGCTTCATGCCGGCAGCGACGCCGGCCAGGTAACGGCCCTCATAGATGGAGGCGAAAGCGTTGTGGTAGTTGGGCAGGCCCTCGGTGTGGGCCTTGGTGCCGGTGGAGTGGCAGAACTGGACGTCGGGATATTCCTTGGCGGCCTGGATCATGAAGTCCTCGTGACCGAAGCTGTCGGCGAAGATGACCTTGCAGCCGTCCTCCGCCATGTCGCAGGCGGTCTCGTAGCACTCCTGGCCCTCAGGGATGTTGGTCTTGATGACGTAATCGATGCCCAGCTTCTCGCTGGCGGCCTTGGCGGCGTTGATGAAGTTCAGGTCGTAGGTGGAGTTCTCATCGTGCAGGGTGATAAAGCCGACCTTGAAAGCGGGGGTCTCGGTGCCGGGATCCTCAGTGCCGGGATCTTCGGTGCCGGGCTGCTCGGTGCCGGGCTGCTGAGGATCGGGCTCGTCCGTGCCGGAGGGGGTGGGGGTCTTGCCGCCGCAGGCGACAAGAGCCAGAGCCATGACCAGAGCGAGGATCAGTGCAAGAAACTTTTTCATTCAGTTTTCCTCCTTTGTCAAAATACTATTTCTAATTTGACGGCGGCTTCCTTCCGTGACCGCACGCCTGAATAACGGGCGCCTGCCCGACATTCACTTTCATAAGCTGCGCTGATATTATACAGGTTTTCCGCCGGAATTTCAACTAAAAACAGCACAGCGGACAAATTTCTTTCCGTGTGACAAATTGGCGGGGGCGGGGCAGGAACGGTTTCCCTCAATTTTGACAAAAATGCACCTTGCGCCATAGAAATCCTTTATCCCTGCCATTACTCCGGATGGAGGCTCAGAAGCTCTTGCGCTTTTCCTCGCCGCCGTCCAGGTCCAGCAGAGCCTGGGCCGGATCCTTGATCTGGGCCAGGAAGATCATGGCGGCGATGATGTAGGGCTTGAAGGAGGCCTGCTTGTACAGGGGCACCAGGTAGCGGTCGAAGACGGAGGCATCCACCTCGCCCTTCGGGCAGCTGACGCCGGAGATGTCGGCGGGCAGGCAGTGGAGGTAGAGGGCCTTGCCATCCTTGGTGAGCTTCATCATGTCCTCGCTGCAGGTCCAGTCCTTGTGCTGGGCGTTCTCCGCCAGCAGCCGCTGCTCCAGCTCGTCGATGCCCGCCTTGTCGCCGGCGGCGTAGAGCTTGGTCCGCTCCTCCATGGCGGCAAAGGAGGCCCAGGACTTGGGATACACGATGTCGGCGTCACGGAACGCCTCCTTCATGTCGTTGGTCTTGTTGAAGTGGGAGCCGTACTTCTCACAGTTCTCACGGGCGATGGCCTCCACCTCAGGCATCACGTCGTAGCCGTCGGGGT
>DGHJ01000084.1:5781-9988 GCA_002392625.1 Oscillospiraceae bacterium UBA3851 | reverse complement strand
AGGGCATGGTGGCCTGGGCCAAGGAGAACGCCAGGGCCTCCGGCCTCCAGGACGCCCCCATCCGCTGGATCGTGGACGACTGCGCCAAGTTCGTGGAGCGGGAGATCCGCCGGGGCAAGACCTACGACGCCGTCATCATGGACCCGCCCAGCTACGGCCGGGGTCCCGGCGGCGAGGTGTGGAAGCTGGAGGAGAACCTCTATCCCTTCGTGGCCCTGTGCGCCAGGGTCCTCAGCGACAAGCCGCTGTTCGTGATTCTGAACTCCTATACCACGGGCCTGGCCCCGTCGGTGCTGGGTTATATCCTCCACCAGCTCATCGGCCGTCAGCGCGGCGGCAAGGTGACGTGGGACGAGCTGGGTCTGCCGTGCACGGAATCCGGCATGGCGCTGCCCTGCGGCGCCACGGGCCGCTGGGTCAGCGAATGAGGAGATAAGCCATGTATGAACTGATGCGCACCCTGCCGGGTCGCACGCTGCGGTATCTGCGCCTGGCCCGCCGCTACGCGGTGATGATGCTGCCGGGCATGCTGGTGATGCTGGCGGCATACGGCTGCCTGTACGCGCCCCGGATGCGCCGCCTGGAGCGGCGCGACCTGGTCAGCGACCGCAAGCGGGAGCTGGTGCTGGCCCTGTTTCTCATGTACTGCGGCGGCATGGCCTCCCTGACCCTGCTGCCCCTGGAGTATGCCGACGTGCTGGGCATATTGCGCCGCGGCCTGCCGGACGTGCCCTTTTTCCACGTGGGCAAGGTCAGCGTCACCCCCATGGCCAAGATGTTCAACGACAGCTTCACCTTTCTGGCCAACATCTTCATGTTCATGCCCTTCGGCTTCTTTCCCGCCCTGCTGTGGCGGCGGAGCCGGTGGTACAAGGCCCTGGGCCTGGCCCTGCTGATCAGCGAGAACATCGAGTGCTGGCAGCTGTTCATCGGCCGCACCTTCGACGTGGACGATCTGATCCTCAACGTCACCGGCGCCATGCTGGGCTGGGTGCTGTGGGTGCTTTTGAAGCGCCCCCGGCTCACCTGCCGCCCCCGTCCGGCGGTGGAGGAGGTCATCTCCGCCGTGGTGGCCGGGGAGGAGGGCTCGCGCCGTGGGTAGCTGGACCTATATCCTGCGCCACCTCCACATCATGCTCCCCGGCGCGGTGATGGCGCTGGCGCTGTTTGCCGCAGCGCTGCCTCTGCGGCGCCGGCGCCTGAAGCGTCTGGGGCTGCGCAGCGCGCCCTGGCGCGAGGCGGTGCTGGCCCTGTTCTGGGCCTGGTGCGGCGCCATGGCCATGGTCCTGTTTTTCCCCTCGGACTTTGACCTGCTCAACGTCCTGCGGCAGGGGTACGCAGGCCCCTTTTTCCGGCCCGGCGACATGAACCTGCAGCTGTTCCGCACCTTCCGCTTCAGCAAGGTGACCCTGGCCGCCAACGTGCTGCTGTTCCTGCCCTTCGGCTTCTGCCCGGCGCTTTTGTGGCGGGAGAGCCGCTGGTGGAAGGCCCTGCTCATCGCCGTCGTCATCCCTGTCGTGGTGGAAAACTGGCAGCTTTTCATCGGCCGCTGCTTCGACGCGGACGACCTGATGCTCAACACGCTGGGGGCCATGCTGGGCTGGTTCTTCTGGCACTTTTTTGAGAAACCGACACTTTACTGTGAGGAACGATAGATGATCGAGACGAGAGAACTGACCTTCACCTACCCGGCGGAGGAGGACCGCGAGGCCTCGCCCGCCCTGCAAGGCGTGGATCTGCAGATCGGGAAGGGCAGCTTCGTGGCGGTGCTGGGCCACAACGGCTCCGGCAAATCCACCCTGGCCAAGCACTTCAACGCCGTGCTGCTGCCCTCCGGAGGCTCCGTGCTGGTGGACGGCATGGACACCCGTGACGAATCCCTGCTGCTGGAGATCCGACGCCGGGTGGGCATGGTGTTCCAGAACCCGGACAACCAGCTGGTGGCCAACGTGGTGGAGGAGGACGTGGCCTTTGCCCCGGAGAATCTGGGCGTGCCCTCGGAGGAGATCCGCCGCCGGGTGGACGACGCCCTGGCCGCCGTGGGCATGGAGGAGTTCACCACCCACGCGCCCCACCTCCTGTCCGGCGGACAGAAGCAGCGCGTGGCCATCGCCGGCGTCATCGCCATGGAGCCGGATACCGTGGTGCTGGACGAGGCCACCGCCATGCTGGACCCCGTGGGCCGTCGTGAGGTGCTCTCCGCCGTCCATAAGCTGAACCGTGACCGGGGCATCACCGTGGTGCTCATCACCCACCATATGGACGAGGCGGCGGACGCCGACCGGGTGGTGGTCATGCACGAGGGGCAGATCGTCATGGACGGCGCCCCCGCCGCCATTTTCAGCCGCGTGGAGGAGCTCCACGCCCTGGGCCTGTGCTCCCCGGACACGGTGGAGCTGCTGTACGCCCTGAACCGCGGCGGCATGAAATTGCCGCTCACCGCCATCACCGTGGAAGACTGCGCCGACGCCATCGCAGATGCGCTTCGGCGGGAGGAGAAGTAATACCGTTGGAACCGATCATTCGCGTCGATCATCTGACGCATACCTACAGCGCCGGCACGCCCTTTGAGCGCAGCGCCGTGCAGGATATGAGCCTGGACGTGATGCCCGGCGAGTTCCTGGGCGTCATCGGCCACACCGGGTCGGGGAAATCCACCCTGATCCAGCACCTGAACGGCCTGCTGAAGCCCACCGCCGGCCATATTTACCTGAACGGGCAGGATATCTGGGCCAAGCCCCGCGAGATCCGCCAGGTGCGCTTCCGGGTGGGTCTGGTGTTCCAGTACCCGGAGTATCAGCTCTTCGAGGAGACGGCCCGCGCCGACATCGCCTTCGGTCCCAGGAACATGGGCCTGGGGGAGGAGGAGATCGACCGCCGCGTCCGTGACGCCGCTGCCTTCGTTGGGCTGGAGGAGGCGCTGCTGGACCGCTCGCCCTTCGAGCTGTCCGGCGGCCAGAAGCGCCGTGTGGCCATCGCCGGCGTCATCGCCATGGAGCCGGAGGTGCTGATCCTGGATGAGCCCACCGCCGGTCTGGATCCGGCGGGCCGTGAGCTGATCCTCCGCCAGATCCGGGCCTATCACGCCAGCCGCGGCACCACCGTCATCCTGGTGAGCCACAGCATGGAGGAGATCGCCCGCAACGTGGACCGCATCGCCGTTTTGCACCGTGCCGGCGTCTATATGACGGGCACCCCGGCGGAGGTGTTCGCCCGTGCCGAGGAGCTGGAGCGCATCGGGCTGGACGTGCCCCAGGTCACCAAGGTGGCCCTGGCCCTGCGCCGCCGCGGCGTGGCGGTGGACGGCGCCGTCTATACCGTGGAGGCGCTGGAGCGTGCGCTGCTGGCGCTGAAGGGGGGCGGCGAGGGATGCTGAAGGACATCACCCTGGGCCAGTATTTCCCCGGCGACACCCCCATCCACCGGCTGGATCCCCGCACCAAGCTGCTGTGCCTGATTCTGTTCATCGTGGCGCTTTTCTGCGCCAAATGGTTCGTTTCCTACGCCCTGGTGCTGGCGCTGCTGCTGGTGGCCATCGTGGTCTCCGGTGTCAAGCTGAAGGCCTTGACAAAGGGCCTGCGGACAGTGTATATCATCGTCGCCTTCACGGCGGTCATGAACCTGTTCTTCACCCCCGGCCAGGCGGTCAGCCAGCTGCCGGTGCTGAATCATATCACCTGGGAGGGCGTCCGCACCGCCGCCTTCATGGTGGCCCGCATCGTCATGCTCATCATGGGGTCCTTTCTGCTGACCTACACCACCAGCCCCATCGCCCTGACCAATGCGCTGGACCGGCTGCTCAGCCCGCTGAAGAAGCTGCATTTCCCGGTCCACGAGCTGACGCTGATGATGTCCCTGGCGCTGCGTTTTATTCCCACCCTCATTGAGGAGACGGACAAGATCATGTCCGCCCAGAAGGCCCGCGGCGCCGACTTTGAAAGCGGCAACATCCTGCGCCGGGCCAAGGCGTTGGTGCCCATTCTGGTGCCCCTGTTCGTGGGCGCCTTCCGCCGGGCTGACGAGCTGGCCACGGCCATGGAAAGCCGCTGCTACCACGGCGGCGAGGGCCGCACCGCTCTCCACGTCCTGCGCTACCGCCCGGCGGACTATGCCGCCCTGGCGGCGTTCGTCCTGCTGGTCGCCGCGGTCATCGTCCTGCGCCGCTTTGGACTTTGATTTGATCCTGTCATTGCGAGCCAGTGACCGA
>DGHJ01000084.1:3030-5739 GCA_002392625.1 Oscillospiraceae bacterium UBA3851 | reverse complement strand
GAGCCAGTGACCGATGTCACTGGCGTGGCAATCCGTATTTCCCCACTCCCCGTGATTGGAGGTTCTCTTGATGCGCAACATCGCGCTCATACTGATGTACAACGGCACCGCCTATCACGGCTGGCAGGTGCAGAAAAACGAGATCACCGTGGCCGAGACGCTGGAGCGGGGCCTGACCATGGTCTGCGGCCAGCCCATCCGGGTGGTGGGCTGCGGCCGCACGGATGCCGGTGTCCACGCCGAGCACTACGTGGCCAGCTTCCGCACCGATTCCCGCATCCCCGTGGACCGCATCCCCTTCGCCGTCAACACCCACATCCCGGAGGACATCGCCGTCAAGGCGGCCTTCGAGGTGGGGGAGGACTTCAACGCCATCGGCTCGTGCCTCCGGAAGGAGTACACCTACCGCATCTACAACTCCCGGTTCAAAAACCCCTTCTACGTAAACCGCGCCTGGTTCTACCCCAAGCGGCTGGACGAGGCGGTGATGGACCGGGCCGCCCGCATGTTCGAGGGCACCCACGACTTTGCCGCCGTGCGCAGCGTGGGCACCAACGTCCGCAGCACGGTGCGCACGATCTACTACTGCCGTGTCCGCCGCAGCGGCGATCTGCTGGAGCTGAAGGTCTGCGCCAACGGTTTTCTGTATAACATGGTACGTGCCATCACCGGCACGGTGCTGTACGCGGCAGAGGGCAAGCTGGCGCCGGAGGACATCCCGGTGATCCTGGACAGCGGCAACCGCACCCTGGCCGGGCCTACGGCGCCCCCCGGCGGCCTGTATCTCACACACGTCTGGTATGAGGATGAACGACTGAATGGATAAGATGGAATTTGCCCTGGGCAATCCCCAGGAGGAGGCGCCCAAGCGCGTCCAGAAGAAACCGAAAAAGGGGCGCGTCGTGGCGCTGCTGATTCTGATGGCGGTGGCGCTCATCGCCGTGCTCATCGCCGTGCTGTGGGACGCCAACAGCTTCGACGGCCTGCGCCGCAGCGTCATCTACGCCCACGCCGAGAAGGACGAGAACGGCTGCGCCCGGCTGTACGACTACGGCGGCGACCGGGCCGCCCGCTTCGCCGCGCTGGACGGCGCCCTGCTCATCGCCTCGCCCAGCCAGATCCGGCTCATCGGCGAGACCGGCGCCGTCCGGTATGAGGAGAGCGTCCGGCTCCAGAGCTGCGCCGTGGTGCAGTGCGGCTCCCGCGCCGCCGTGTGCGACGTGGGCGGCGTGGAGATCTACGTGCTGGACAGCCACGGCCTCGCCCGCCACATGGAGATGCCCGGCCAGATCCTGGCGGCGGCCATGAATGAAAAGGGCTACCTGGCCGTCACCGTCAACGACAGCGGCTACAAGGCCTCCGTCAAGGTCTACGACCCCGACGGCCAGCCCGCCTTCGACTTCCACAGCGCCGACCGCTTTCTCATGTCGGCGGCGGTGTCCCGCGACAGCCGCAGCCTCATGGCGGTGACCCTGGGCGAGGCGGACGGCGCGTTCGCCAACCGCCTGGTGACCTACCGCCTCACCGGCACCGAGCCGCTGAACCGGGTGGACCTCACCGGCGGCGCCGTCTTTGACGTAGGCCCCGTGGGCCGCCGCTTCTGCGCCGTGGCGGAGGACGCCCTGTATTTCCTCAACAGCTCCGGCGCCCTGCTGGAGACGTACGATTTCGGCGGCGACAGCCTGCGCCGCTGCTCCCTGGACGGCGACGGGTATGCCGCGCTGCTGCTGGGGCATTATAAGGCCGGCAGCCAGTGCCGCTTGGTCACCGTCAGCGAGGATGGCCGCCAGCTCTCCGCCCTGGAGGTGGACGGCGATGTGGTGGACCTGTCCGTCTCCGGCCGCTACGTGGCGGTGCTGTTCTCCGATCACATGACCGTCTACGACAAGAACCTGACCGAGCTGGCCACGCTGACCGACGTCAGCACCGTCCGCCAGGTGCTCATGCGCAGCGACGGCTCCGCCGTGCTGGCGGGCCTCACCTCCGCCAGCCTGTACCTGCCGTGATCCCTTGAGAAAGGAGCGTTTCCCATGTCCTTTTCCCTTACATCGATGATCCCCGATCTCGTCATCCTGGCCGTGCTGGTGGTGGCCGTGGTGCTGGGCGCCAAGGCGGGGCTTTTGAAGTCCCTGGCCGGCGTCATCGTGGTGGTCTGCTCCGCCCTGGGCGCCTCCTGGTGCGCCCGTGCCTTCAGCGACCCCCTGGCCGACAAGCTGGCTCCGCTGCTGTCCGCCAGGCTGACGGAGAAGCTGGAGGATACCGGCGCCGTCCGGACCGCCTCCGCCGGCGACATGCTGGAGAAATTCGGCTTCACCGGCCGCCCGCTGGAGAATCTGACGGAGCAGGTGCTCCAGCAGGTGCGCGAGACGGGCCGCACCCTGGTGGAGTCGGTGGTGACCACCGTGACCCACTCCATCGCCTACGCGGCGGTGTTCCTGGTGTCCTTCCTGGTGCTGCTGCTGGCGCTGACGCTGCTGGTCAAGGCGCTGCAGCTGGCCGCCGAGCTGCCCGGCCTCAAAACCGTCAACGGTCTGGGCGGCGGCATCCTGGGCTTCCTCAAGGGGGCCCTGCTGGTGTTCGCCGCAGTGTGGGCGCTGCGCAAGCTCCAGCTCATCGTCACGCCGGAGATGGTGGAAAACTCCCTGCTCCTGAAATTCTTTGCCAACAACAGCCCCCTGAGCCTGCTCACCGGCCTGTAAACGCACGTAC
>DGHJ01000084.1:2357-2956 GCA_002392625.1 Oscillospiraceae bacterium UBA3851 | reverse complement strand
TCATTGCGAGGGCTGCGCAGCAGCCCGCGGCAATCCGTACATATCCCTTTTATCCCACGTATTTGGAGGAAAACCATGCAGCCTACGATTTGTTCCCGATGCAAGAAAAACGTCGCCGTCGTGTTCATCTCCCGGATGAACGAGAAAAACGAGATGGTCAACGAGGGCCTGTGCCTGAGCTGTGCCGCCAAGCTGGGGATCCCCCAGGTGGAGGACATGATGAAGCGCATGGGCATCACGCCTGACGACCTGGAGAATCTCAACACGGAGATGCTGCAGGCCTTCGGCGGCGCCGAGGAGATGGAGGAGGTCCCGGAGGAGGACGGCCCCTCCGAGGACGAGGACGACGAGGAGAGCGGCAAGACCGCCACCTTCCCGTTCCTCAACCGCCTGTTCGGCGGCGGCAATCCCGCGCCCCAGCAGCCGGATAACGGCGGCCGGACCGATACCGGCAAGAAAAAGACCGACAAGAAGCACAAATTCCTGGACAGCTACTGCATCAACCTGAGCCAGCGGGCCCGGCAGCACAAGCTGGACGCGGTGATCGGCAGGGAGGAGGAGATCGAGCGGGTGGTCCAGATCCTGAACCGCCGCCAGAA
>DGHJ01000084.1:1963-2281 GCA_002392625.1 Oscillospiraceae bacterium UBA3851 | reverse complement strand
TCGGCGAGCCCGGCGTGGGCAAAACGGCCATTGCCGAGGGCCTGGCCCAGCGCATCGTGGCGGGGCAGGTGCCCTTCAAGCTGCGCAGCAAGGAGGTCTACCTGCTGGACCTCACGTCCCTGGTGGCCGGCACCCAGTTCCGGGGCCAGTTTGAAAGCCGCATGAAGGGTCTCATCGAGGAGATCCGCAAGGCGGGCAACGTGATCCTGGTCATCGACGAGGTGCACACCATCGTGGGCGCCGGCGACGCCGAGGGCAGCATGAACGCCGCCAACATTCTCAAGCCGGCCCTGAGCCGGGGCGAGATCCAGGTCATCG
>DGHJ01000084.1:1034-1916 GCA_002392625.1 Oscillospiraceae bacterium UBA3851 | reverse complement strand
AGGTCATCGGCGCCACCACCTTCAACGAGTACCGCAAGCACATCGAGAAGGACAGCGCCCTGGAGCGCCGCTTCCAGCCGGTGACGGTGAACGAGCCCAACATGGCCGACACCCTGGCCATCCTCCGGGGCATCGCCCACTATTACGAGGAGTTCCACGGCGTGTCCATCCCGGAGGGCATACTGCGCCAGGCGGTGAGCCTCTCCGAGCGCTATATCACCGACCGGTACCTGCCCGACAAGGCCATCGACCTCATCGACGAGGCCTGCTCCGACCTGAACCTCCACGACGCGGACATCAACCGCCGCATGGAGCTGAAGCAGGAGCTGGAGAATCTGACCTTCGAGCGGGAGGCCCTCATGTCCGCCGAGCCGGAGGGGGAGGACCTGACCGCCCGCTACGAGCGCATCGCGGAGCTGCGCAGCCGGGAGATGCGGGCCAAAAACGAGCTGGACGCCCTGGAGGCCAAGGGCACGCCGGAGCTGACCATGGACAACGTCGCCCGCGTCATCGAGATGTGGACCAAGATCCCCGCCAGCAAGATCCGGGAGGAGGAGTTCCAGCGCCTGGCCAAGCTGGAGGACCGGCTGAAGGAGCATATCGTGGGCCAGGACGAGGCCGTGGCCGCCGTGGCCGCCGCCATCCGGAGAAACCGTGTGGGCATCAGCCCCAAGCACAAGCCAGTGAGCTTCATCTTCGTGGGCTCCACCGGCGTGGGCAAGACGGAGCTGGTGAAGCGTCTGGCCGACGATCTCTTCAACGCCCCGGAGTCCCTGATCCGGCTGGATATGTCCGAATTTATGGAGAAGCACTCCGTCAGCCGCATCGTGGGCTCGCCCCCCGGCTACGTGGGGTACGACGAGGCGGGCCAGCTCACCGAGA
>DGHJ01000084.1:0-943 GCA_002392625.1 Oscillospiraceae bacterium UBA3851 | reverse complement strand
GACGAGATCGAGAAGGCCCACCCGGACGTGCTGAACATCCTGCTGCAGATCCTGGACGACGGCCAGATCACCGACGCCCACGGCCGTAAGGTGAACTTCGAGAACACCGTCATCGTCATGACCTCCAACGCCGGGTCCGACAAGGGCGTGGGCGCCGTGGGCTTCGGCAAGAGCGGCGCCCAGCAGGGGAAGGAGAAGGTCATGAAGGCCCTTCAGGACTTCCTGCGCCCGGAGTTTTTGAACCGCGTGGACGAGATCGTCTACTTCAACCCGCTGACCGAGGAGAACTTCAAGGGCATCGCCGCCATCATGCTGGGCGAGCTGCGCGATTCGCTGGAGGAAAAGGGCTATCACTTCTCGTGGGACCAGGCCCTGGTGGACCATCTGGTCACGACCTCCTATTCCGCCGCCTACGGCGCCCGCAATCTCCGCCGCGCCATCCAGAAGGAGATCGAGGACCCCATGGCCGGTCAGATCATCGCGTCCTACGACCACCCCATCACCCAGATCAAGGCCACGGTGGAGGACGGCAAGGTGAAGCTCTATACGCTGTGAGGTGAAGGATATGCTGTTTCGCAAGAAAATGGATCCCCGCTGCGCCTACTGCGCCAAGGGCCGCACCCTGGACGAGGAGCAGGTGATCTGCGTCAAAAGGGGCGTCGTGTCGCCGGAGGATCACTGCGCCTCCTTCTCCTACGACCCTCTCCGCCGCGTTCCGCCCCGCCCGGTGAAGCTGGCCGCGGACAAGCTGAGCAAGGAGGATTTCGAGGTATAGCCCGCGGCGGTCAAAAGCCGATCTCCTTTCTGCGGGCCGTCCGCGGCGCCGGATCTGCCGTGCAATTGATTTGAAAAGGGCGTGTTGCAAAATGCTTTGCGATCCGTCACTCCGAAGAAAATGCCGCCCGTCGGGCGGCATTTTCTCAGACTGTCAAAAAAGTCTGTA
>DGHJ01000063.1:5179-7640 GCA_002392625.1 Oscillospiraceae bacterium UBA3851 | reverse complement strand
AGCCGACAAAAAAGCATGAGCATGAACGATGAAAAGAAGAACGGCGGGACAACAACCTATCCCGCCGTTTCTGATTTATGGTTGAACACAATTCGACAAATCAGCCATTTATTTATCTATATTGTCATTGTAAAAGTCCAAGAACTGGTCAAATAGTTCTTTGTCCAGCCGGTGGCTCCATCTTGCCCGATCCAAATGCTGCCGGATGTACGCCGCTTTATCCGCGACAAACCGCTCCTTGTTTTCTTCCGCCTGGTAGTCGTAAGCCAGCGTTTCCAGCCAGCGGTCAAATCCGGCGTTGAATTCCTGCCGGTAGCTGTCCCGGCTATCCACAAAAAACTCGTTGTGTCCCTTGTCCTCGAAATGCAGGAAAGTAAAGCGTGGGTTGTCTTTATACTTCTCGTAGTACAGGTCGTATCCGTAATGAACAGGCACCACATCGTCATCCTCGCTGTGCGCGACCATGATGACCGCCTCACTTGCCTCAAATCCGTCAATCGCCGTGTTTGTGGCGTATTTTCCGTACTTGGCCCATTCATAGATTTTTACGAAGGGCATCATGGTGTAGATCACATCACCTGCCATTGCCTTGCCGCCTGATTCAAACAAATCTGTCGGGCGATTGCAGCCGCAGCACTCGATGACAGCCTTCACTTCGGGATGATATGTGAGCACACTGCACACGCTGTAGCCACCCCAGCTATGCCCGAACAAGCCAATCGGCAACTCAGGGAAGTTGCCGCTTTCTTCCACAAACGAAATGGCATGGTCGAGGTCAACTACTCCTTGAGGGAAGCCACCCACGCCTTCCCCCTCGCTCTCGTCGTTTCCAGTGGCATCATAGGCAAACACATAATAACCGTGTTGTGCAAAGTAATTTGCGCAGTCCATATACGAGTTATGACCTCCCCCGTATCCGTGCGCTATGATAATGATTCCGCGCTGGTCGCTGCCAGCACTGTACAAATATCCCGCCAGCATTTGCCCTTCATTTGAGGGAAACATATACTCCGTACATTGTAGTCCGTCGAAATCTTCGACGCGTAGTTTCAAGGGCTCATAACTTTCAAACCGCTGATTGATGTTTTCGTTATATACGCTTACTGAAAATGCCCCCCATACACCGATCAGAACAAGCAGTACGCATACCAGTATTATCAAAACGATCTTCTTTTTTGATTTATTCTTTTTCAAAAGTGTTCGCCTCCACAAAGCTGCATTCTTGAATATAAAAGTAGTATAACAAAATAATGTGAACGATTCTACCGCTCAATAAAAGAAAACCGTCAATAAATCAAAAAAACACACTTGACAAAACGCTTCATGAGGGGCGGGCACAGAGGCCCGCCCCTACAGGCATACCGTAAAGGAGAGGATCCGCAGGGGAGGGGTTCTGCCTCCTCCCCACGCGGCGTCTCAATACTCCGGCGCGTTGGGCGTCTCCCGGTACAGCAGGGGCTTGCCGTCGGCGTCCAGCAGCACGGTCAAGCCGCCGGCGTAGCCCTCGGCGTGCCAGAGGTACTGCACCTTCGTCTCCAGATCCACCCAGATCTGGGTACCGCCCATGTTCTGGGTGTACAGCTTGAAAAAGCGGTCTGCTACTCTTCTCTTTTCCATCCGTGCCATATTCTCCTCCCAAGAGTCCGGGCCGCCTTTCGGCCGCCCGATTTTGATAATTAAGGCCTCTCAGAGTTCCGCCGCCGCAGCGGCGGAAGAATTGAAATCATTTTTCACCGCGGCGTGTACCCCAAGGGTACTTGCCTTTGTTGCTGCTCCTTCGTCGCAGACAAAGGCTGGCGTACGTGGTGAAAATACCTCTCAGCCCGCGCAGTGTGCGAGCGTCTCACGCAAGCAAGTGCGCGGAGCGGGCTGCAAACCCTCTCGACCAAAAAACTCAGTTTTTGGACGAATCAAAAAGTGCCTGGGCGCCGGCGGCGAGACCGGCCAGACCCTGCAGCTCGCTGGGGATGATGATCTTGGTGGCCTGGCCGTCAGCCACCTTCTGCATGGCCTCCAGAGCCTTCAGCTTGATGACCTGATCGTTGGGGGAGGCCTCGTTCAGCAGCTTCAGAGAGTCGGCCAGGGCCTGCTGCACCTTCATGATGGAGGTGGCTTCGGCCTCGGCGGCCATGATCTTGGCCTGCTTGGCGGCGTCAGCCTTCAGAATGGCGGACTGCTTCTCGCCCTCGGCCACCAGGATCTGGCTCTGCTTCTGGCCCTCGGCCTGCAGGATGGCCTCGCGGCGCTCGCGCTCAGCCTTCATCTGCTTTTCCATGGCGTTCTGGATCTCGCGGGGCGGCAGGATGTTCTTCAGCTCCACGCGGTTGACCTTGATGCCCCAGGGATCGGTGGCCTCGTCCAGAATGGAGCGCATCTTGGCGTTGATGACGTCGCGGCTGGTGAGGCTCTGGTCCAGCTCCATGTCGCCGATGATGTTACGCAGGGTGGTGGCGGTCAGGTT
>DGHJ01000063.1:829-5040 GCA_002392625.1 Oscillospiraceae bacterium UBA3851 | reverse complement strand
GCATGGTGACGTTATCCTTGGTGATCACGGGCTGGGGATCGAAGTCGGCCACCTGCTCCTTCAGGCTGACCTTCTTCACCACGCGCTCAATGAACGGCAGCTTCAGGTGCAGACCGGTGCCCCACACGGAGTGGAAGGCGCCCAGACGCTCCACCACGTAGGCTTTGGACTGCTGCACCACGTGGATGTTGCTGACGACCACGATCAGGATCAGGATCACCAGCGCGGCCAGAGCGATGTAGCCGGGCAGATTTTCGGTAACGGCGATGAACATGTTTTTCTCCTCCTTATATAATTGTTTATTGCAAATTGGGTTTCTCACTTATATTGTGCCGGATTTCCGGCCATTCATTCGGCGTTCTTTTCTACGAACAGCCGCACGCCCTCCATGCGCGCCACGCGGACCAGCTGCCCCGCGGGGATGACGGACCCGTCGGCGCTGCGGGCGGACCAGGTTTTGCCGTCGATGTACACGGCGCCGGTGGGCACGGTGTTGTCAATGGCCTCCGTGACCCGCGCCGTGCCGCCCAGGACCCGGTCGGCGTTGGTGGCCACGTTGTCCTTCCGCATCCGCTTGACCAGGGGGCGGGTGACGATCAGCGCCGCGATGGACACCACGAAGAACACCACCACCTGCAGCCAGATGGGACCGCCCAGAACGGCGGTGATGAGGCCGGCCACGCTGCCGATGACGAACCAGATGGATACCAGCCCGGCGGTGGCGGCCTCCGCCACGCCGAAGATGATGATGGCGGCGATCCAGACCACGGTCTCCACATTCATTGCCAATGTGCCAAGGTTCATTGCACTTCCTCCTTTCAGGATCAGAGCCAGCAGGGCCGCCAGAAGGGCCACGCCCAACAGGACGACGACGCCCAGCCATTTGTTTTTCGGAGAGAGATTGGAGAGGAAGGCGGACACGGCACTGGTAAGGTTGCCGGACGGGGGCGGCTCCACCGCCTCCGGTGCCTTCTGCACCGCCGGCTCCGGCATGGGGGCCTCGTCGGCAAACAGCTCGCCGATGGGCACGCGGTAGCGGTTACAGATATAGAGGATCTTCTCGATCTCCGGGTAGCCCCGGCAGGACTCCCATTTGCTCACCGCCTGGCGGGATACGTTCAGCTCCTCGGCGAATTGCTCCTGGGTCAGTCCGTTGCTGCGCCGCACCTCCTGCAGCCGTTCACCAAATGACATGCCTGCGTTTCCTCCGTTTCTCTTTGGCTTCAGTATAGCGGTTTGGGTCCAAAAGACCACCAACTTCAATTTGCGCCTGTGATTTTTTTGACAAAATTCGCGCAACTTGAGGTTTACATCCGGGATCTGCCGCGGTTTTCTCTATTATACACGACCCGGCGCCCAGATTCCACCCCTATTTTTTTGCCTTGCGCTTTTCAGAAAATGTGTCTATACTGGTCGTATCATATGGACCGGAGGGAACCCTATGAACACCTATCTGATCCCCTGTCTGCTGGGGCTGGAAAAGCTGGTGGGCGACGAGGTGCGCCGCCTGGGTCTGCAGGACGTGCGCCTGGAGAACGGCCGCGTCCTCTGCCGGGGCACGGACGGCGACTGCGCCCGGCTGAACATCAACCTGCGCTGCGGCGCGCGGGTGATGCTGGTGCTGGGGCAGTTCAACGCCGCCACCTTTGAGGAGCTGTTCCAGGGCACCCGCGCCATCCCCTGGGAGGACTACCTGCCCCGCGACGCCGCCTTCCCCGTGAAGGGGTACTCCATCTCCTCTCAGCTCTTCGCCGTGTCCTCCTGCCAGGCCATCATCAAGAAGGCTGTGGTGGAGCGGATGAAGGCTCATTACCACCTGGAGCAGTTCCCGGAGACCGGGGTGAAATATCCGATCCGCTTCTCCCTCCAGAAGGATCACGTGTTCATCTGTCTCGACACCAGCGGCGAGGGCCTCTACAAGCGGGGCTACCGGGCCGTGGGCGTGGAGGCGCCGCTGCGGGAGACGCTGGCCGCCGCGCTGGTGATCCTCAGCCGCTACCGGGGGCGGGACCCCTTCTGCGACCCCTTCTGCGGCAGCGGCACCATCCCCATCGAGGCGGCGCTGATTGCCAAAAACCGGGCGCCGGGTCTGCACCGCTCCTTTGACGCCATGGACTGGGCCTTCCTGCCCGTCGACGCCTGGCAGAACGCCAGAGACGAGGCGGTGAGCCGCGAGTTCCACGGGGACTACGACATCTGGGGCGGCGACATCGACCCCAGGGCCGTGGCCATCGCCAGGGACAACGCCCGCAAGGCCGGGGTGGCGGACACGGTGCGCTTTGAGGTGGCGGACGTAAAGGATTTCCGCCGCCACAGCGAGTACGGCCAACTGGTCACCAACCCGCCCTACGGCGAGCGGCTGCTGGAGAAGGAGGAGGCCGAGGCGCTGTACCGCACGTTGGGCAAGGTGTGGCGCGGCCTGCCGCCCAAGTGGCGGACGCTGGTCCTCAGCAGCCACACGGAGTTCGAGCGCACCTTCGGCCGCCCGGCGGACAAGAAGCGCAAGCTGTACAACGGCATGATCAAGTGCGACGTATTCATGTACGGCGACCGGGTATAGAGGGCAACGATTTATTCCGAATTTATAGTTTGTTCATGCTCTTTGCACAGGCTGTGCTACAATAGAAACGTCAATCAGAATCGGGGAGGGATGCTTCCGTGAAACACATTTTTATCATCAATCCCACGGCAGGCAAGAAGGACAGCAGCCAGAAGATCTACGCCATGGCCGAGAAGCTGCGGCGGGAACACGGCCAGACGGTGGAGTGCGTCCTCACCAAGCGGCAGGGCCACGCCACGGAGATCGCCCGCAAAATGTGTGAGAGCGGGGAGGAGCTGCGATTCTACGCCTGCGGCGGCGACGGCACCGTCAACGAGGTGGCCAACGGCATCATCGGCTACGACAACGCAGCCATGACCGTCATCCCCGTGGGCACGGGCAACGACTTCCTGCGCAATTTCGGCCAGGACGGCGAGAAGTTCCGCGACGCGGAGAACCTGTGGGACGGACCCCAGTTCCCCCTGGACGCCATCGACGTAGGCGGCCGGGTGGCGCTGACCATCGCCTGCTCTGGCCTGGACGCCCGCGTGGCCCAGGACGTGCACAAGTACGGCGACAGCCCCCTGCTCCACGGCAAGGGCAGCTACGTGGCGGCCCTCATCGTGAACTTCGTATTCAAGAAGATCTCCTCCCACTGGACGGTGGAGCTGGACGGCCAGGCCATGGAGGACGATTTCGCCATCATCACCGTATGCAACGGCCGCTTCTACGGCGGCGGCTTCATGCCCGTGGCCAACGCCCGGATGGACGACGGGATCCTGCACACCCTGGTGGTCCGGAAGCTGAACCACATCGATTTCATCCGCTTTGTGGGGCCGTATTCCAAGGGCGAGTACAGCAAATTCCCCCAGTACGCCGCCTGCTCCACCCCCAGGGTGGTGCGCATCCGCTCGACCCAGCCGGATATCGTCACCTGTCTGGACGGGGAGTGTTTCGCCTCCGACGACGTGACCATCCGCCTGTGCGACAAGAAGCTGAACTTCTTCGGTCCCCAGGGCTGCAGCTGCAACGCCAATGCCCGCGGCGAGGCCTCCGTCCGGGACGGGGCGGCCGATTGACAGCCGGATTTTAACTTTTTTGTGAACTTTTGGTTTTTTTCCGTTTTTCCCCTTGCAAATCCCGCGTATTGTGGTATGATAAGCAGCGTTAGCACTCAGGCTTTTTGAGTGCTAACGCTGGCTTGTTTTTTCAATGAAATGATATAAGGAGGAACCAACTATGAAACTGACACCATTGGCTGATCGCGTCGTGCTGAAGATGACCGAGGCCGAGGAGACCACCAAGAGCGGCATCATCCTGACCGGCTCTGCCAAGGAGAAGCCCTCCGTGGCGGAGGTCATCTCCGTGGGCCCCGGCGGCAACGTGGACGGCAAGACCGTCACCATGACCGTGAAGGTGGGCGACAAGGTCATCACCGACAAGTACGCCGGCACCAAGGTGACCCTGGAGGACGTGGAGTACATCATCGTCAAGCAGTCTGATATTCTGGCTATCGTGGAATAATAGGAGGCAATTAACATGGCAAAGATCATCAAGCGCGGGGAAGAGGCCCGCAAGGCACTGGAAGCCGGCGTCAATCAGCTGGCAGATACCGTCAAGGTCACACTGGGCCCCAAGGGCCGCAACGTGGTGCTGGATAAGAAGTTCGGCA
>DGHJ01000063.1:364-631 GCA_002392625.1 Oscillospiraceae bacterium UBA3851 | reverse complement strand
ACCCTGCTGGCCCAGGCCATGATCCGCGAGGGTCTGAAGAATCTGGCCGCCGGCGCCAACCCCATCGTCATGAAGAAGGGCATGGCCAAGGCCGTGGAGGCCGCCGTGGCCGCCATCAAGGCCCAGAGCAAGACCGTCAACGGCACCAAGGACATCACTCGCGTGGGCACCGTCTCCTCCGGCGACGAGACCATCGGCAAGCTGATCGCCGAGGCTATGGAGAAGGTCAGCGCCGACGGCGTCATCACCATCGAGGAGTCCAAGACC
>DGHJ01000063.1:0-290 GCA_002392625.1 Oscillospiraceae bacterium UBA3851 | reverse complement strand
CTACAGCGAGGTCGTGGAGGGCATGATGTTCGACCGGGGCTACATCACCCCCTATATGGTCACCGACACCGAGAAGATGGAGGCCGTCATCGACGACGCCTACATCCTCATCACCGATAAGAAGATCTCCGTCATCAGCGACATCCTGCCCCTGCTGGAGCAGCTGGTGCAGGCCGGCAAGAAGCTGTTCATCATCGCCGAGGACGTGGAGGGCGAGGCCCTCAGCACCCTGATCGTCAACCGTCTGCGCGGCACGCTGAACGTGGTGTGCGTCAAGGCCCCCGGCTTCG
>DGHJ01000093.1:10058-17639 GCA_002392625.1 Oscillospiraceae bacterium UBA3851 | reverse complement strand
GACGAGCCGCCGTAGCTGAAGAAGGGCAGCGTCAAGCCGATGACCGGCATAATAAACAGGCACATACCCACGTTGACCACCGTCTGGAAGATCACCACGGCGGCCATGCCCACGCAGAGATACGTCTCGAATTTTGTCCTGGCCCGAAAGGCGATCACCAGACAGCGGATCACGATAGCCGTCAGGATCGCCAGGGCGGCCACGCAGCCCACAAGCCCCATCTCCTCACCGATGGCGGAGAATATAAAGTCCGTATGGCGGGCCGGCAGGCTCCAGCTATAGGGACTTTGGGTCTGGGTGCCGTGGAACAGGCCCTGCCCCGTCAGTCCCCCGCTGCCCAGGGCCAGCAAGCTGCGATTCTGGTGCCAGCCCACGCCCAGGGTGTCCAGGTCATGGTCAAAGAGCAGCAGGATCCGCTGCTTCATATAGGGGCTGATCTTATCCTTGATCCACAGCACGTAGGTGGCGGCGCCCCCGGCTGCCAGGCCCAGGGCGAACCAGCGGGGCTTGATCCCGGCCACAAAAGCCATGCAGGCGAACATAAAGATAAACACCAACGCGCTGCCCATATCGCCGGAGATCAGGTAGTAAAGCCCCACCAGCGCCAGGATGTGGGCGCCCAGAAAGCCCACCGACTTCCAGCCGTTGAACTTCCACTCCTCCCGCTGCCAGACCAGCTGCTTGGCCAGGATGATGGTAAAGGTCAGCTTGACGATCTCCGCCGGCTGCAGGCTCACTGGAAAATGGGGGATATACAGCCAGGCACGGTTGCCGGTGCCGTCATCCCGGCCCAGGGGCGTACGCAGCAGCAGGATCAGCACCACGTTGAAAAGAAGCATCCACTTCCATCCCTTGGCCAGCTCGTTCACGTCCACCATGGATATGAGAAGAAAGGCGACGACGCCCAGCAGCATGGCGCAGCTCTGGACGATCACGTTTTTCATCGTCCCCATATAGTGGGTGGCGCTGGCGATCTCCACCAGACCGAAGACGGTGGCGGCACAGCAAAGCGCCAGCAGCGCCATATCGGCCTGCCGGAACACGTCCCGTATAAAGGTGCGCATCCGCTGGAGCATACCGCCACCTGCCCTTCCGTCTGTTCTGTTTCGTTATTGTACCACAAGAAGTTTTCCCTGTAAACGTCGCCTTTGCCCTTTTCAAGAGAAAGTTTTTGTGCTATACTTAATTGATTTTTGAGGAAAAGAGGCGAAGGACGTGACCCATATCTCCCACAGTGTGGCGGAGACGGAGCAGCTGGGCGAACAGCTGGGACGGCGTCTGGCCGCGGGGTCCGTGGTGGCCTACCGCGGCGGCCTCGGCATGGGCAAAACCGCCTTCACAAGGGGGCTGGCAAGGGGTTTGACTTGTCAGGACCGGGTCACCAGTCCCACCTTCACCATCGTCAACGAATACCGGGGCCGCCTGCCCCTGTTCCACTTCGACATGTACCGTCTGCCGGACAGCGACGCCCTCTTTGACATCGGCTGGGAGGACTATCTGGACCGGGGCGGCGTATGCGCCGTGGAGTGGAGCGAGAACGTGTCCGACGCCCTGCCGGAGGACACGGTGTACGTGACCATCGCCCGGCACGCCGAGCATGACGGCTGGCGCATCATTACCATCGAGGGGGAAAGAGAAGCATGAAGATCCTGGCACTGGAGACCTCGGCCAAGAGCGTATCCGCTGCCGTGACGGAAAACGGCACGGTGCTGGCAAGCGCCTATCAGAACACCGGCCTGACCCACAGCGTCACGCTGATGCCCATGGTGGACGGCATGCTGAAGCAAAGCGGCCTCACCCCGGCGGAGATGGATCTTGTCGCCGTGGCTGCCGGACCCGGCTCCTTCACCGGGCTGCGCATCGGCGTGTCCGCCGCCAAGGGCCTGGCATGGGCTCTGGAAAAGCCCTGCTGCGGTGTGTCCACCTTGGAGTCCATGGCGGAGAACCTGCGCCACACGGACGCCACCATCGTCTGCGCCATGGACGCCCGGCGCCATCAGATCTACAACGCTGTGTTCGACGCCCGCAGCGGCGAGCTGCTCCGCCGCACCCCGGATCGGGCCATCGGCCTGGCAGAGCTTCTCGGCGAGCTGAATCATGACGAAAAAATGAAAATAATAGTTGGAGACGGCGCACAGCTGTGCTATACTTATTTCTTGGAGAACGGCATCCTCTGCTCCCTGGCTCCGGAACCCCTGCGGATGCAAAACGCTGTGGGCGTGGCGCTGACCGCGGAGCGGATGGCTGCGCGGGGAGGGACGGTTTCGGCCCGCGATCTGACCCCCAACTACCTGCGTCTATCCCAGGCGGAGCGGGAGCGCCTGGCAAAGGGTCTGGCGATTACCGTTAACTGAGCATCCAAAAATTTTAAATTATATATACGGAGGAATGGCAAGATGTATAGCGAAAAAGTTCACATCATGGATCATCCCCTGGTGGCTCACAAGCTGACCATCATGCGGGACAAGAACACCAGCGTCAAGGACTTCCGGGAGCTGGTCTCCGAGATCGGCATGCTCATCACCTACGAGGCCACCCGTGACCTGCCCCTGACCACCAAGACCATCGAGACCCCCCTGTGCAAGGCGGATATGCCCACGCTGGCCGGCAAGAAGTTTGCCGTGGTGCCCATCCTCCGCGCAGGCCTCGGCCTGGTGGACGGCGTGCTGCGCATGGTGCCCTCCGCCCGTGTGGGCCACATCGGCATGTTTCGCGATGAGGAGACGCTGGAGCCCCACCTGTACTTCTGCAAAATGCCCAAGGACATCGCCGATCGTGATGTCATTATCGTCGATCCCATGCTGGCTACCGGCGGCAGCGCCGACATGGCCATTGAAGAGATGAAGAAGCGGGGCGTGAAAAATATCAAGCTCATGGTCCTGGTAGCCGCCCCTGAGGGCATCGAGTGCATCACCTCCCGCCACCCCGACGTGGATATCTACGCCGGCGCGCTGGACGATCACCTCAACGAGAACGGTTACATCGTGCCCGGCCTGGGCGACGCCGGCGACCGTATCTTCGGCACCAAGTAAATTGGCTCTCCGCCCCGGCTGCACCCATGCTGCCGGGGCGGCGTTGTATCTGGACGAAAAGAAAGGAGACAGTAAGATGAGACGGCCGGCCACTCTGTTTGCCTTGCTGCTCTGCGTGATTCTCGTCGGATGTTCCATGGATTATTCCACAGACCGATATGTGGAGCAGGACGGCGTCATCTATTATACCTCGTCAAGAGAAAAGGTCTGCTTTGCCGACGGCGCCTTCACGTGGGACGGTGACGCGGACCACATGGAGATCGTGATCCCCGACACGGTGGCGGGTTATCGCGTTACGGCGCTGGGCGGCTATCTCGGCAGGGGCCTCCCCTGCCCGTTCCAGCTGGTGATGCCGGTGGGTTCGGTCGACGTGCCTGAAGGGGCCCCTGTCCGCGACCTGGTCTTCACCCTGCGTCTGGGCCGCTATGTGGAGGAGATCAACAGTGCCGCCGGCGGTGAAGTCTACCTGCTGGACGGCGAATACGTCCGTCCCGTGTTCTATGTGATCTGTGACGAGAACAATCCCCACTTCCGCTCCGTTGACGGCGCACTGTACACCGCGGGCGGTCAGCCGGTGGCCATCTGCGGCTCGCCGGAGGAATGATCTTTTTTGATTTTTCTATTGCTTTCCACTGCTAAAGCGTGTATAATATAGACAACAATTCAAGATTGGTAGCTGTAAGGAAGTGCTTCGCGCACGGGCTGCAACTATCACTCGGCGTAAGCTGGAGTGTTTCAGACCCATTGGGTTTGAAACACTTTTTGTTAGGGAAAAAGGAGGATTTGCTATGTATCTTGTCACCAACGGACGCCTTATCACCCGTGACGAGGGCGGCAGGGGCTACTATGAGCACGGCGCCGTGGCCTATGACGGACCCACCATCACCGAGGTGGGCGAGGAATCTTTCCTCCGGGCCAAATACCCGGATGCGGAGATCATCGACGCCCACGGCGGCGTCATCATGCCCGCCTTCATCAACGCCCACACCCACATCTACTCTGCCCTGGCCAGGGGCCTCGCCATCGTGGGCAACAATCCCACCAACTTCTACGAGGTGCTGGACGGCACCTGGTGGGCCATGGACCGGAAGCTGACGCTGGAGGGCAGCCGGGCCAGCGCCGACGCTCTCTACATCGACTGCATCAAGCAGGGCGTCACCACCATCTTTGACCACCACGCCGCCTATGCCGAGATCCCTGGCTCCCTGTTCCAGATCGGCGAAAGCGCCAAGAAGTTCGGCATCCGCTCCTGCCTGTGTTATGAGGTCAGCGACCGGGACGGCGAGGAGAAATGCCTCCAGGCCATTCAGGAGAACGCCGACTGGATCAGCCACTGCGAGAAGGAGAAGGATCCCATGCTGGCTGCCATGTTCGGCGGACACGCCCTCTTTACCCTGTCGGACAAAACCTTTGACCGGATGGTAGAGGCCAACAACGGCCGCACCGGCTATCACATCCACGTGTCCGAGGGCATGAACGACGTGTATGACAGCCTGCAAAACTACGGCCGCCGCCCGGTGCAGCGGCTCCACGACCACGGCATCCTGGGCGAGAAGACGCTGCTGGGCCACTGCATCCACGTGAACCCCGCGGAGATCGAGCTGATCCGCGACACCGGGACCATGGTGGTGAACAACCCGGAGTCCAACATGTCCAACGCCGTGGGCGTGTGCCCGGTGCTGCCCCTGAGCCGTGCGGGCATATTGCTGGGCCTGGGCACCGACGCCTGGACCAACGACATGATCGAATCGCTGAAGGCGGCGCTGTGCGTCCAGCGGCTCAACGCGTGCCTGCCCAACGTTGCCTGGGGTGAGGTCACCGGCATGCTGTTCCGCAATAACGCCAAAATCGCCGGGAAGTACTTTCCGGTGGAGCTGGGCGTGCTGAAGAGCGACGCAGCAGCGGACATCATCGTCATGGACTACAAGCCATACACCCCGTTCTCCGATGAGAACATCGACGGCCACATCCTCTTCGGCATGACCGGCAAGCTCTGCCGCACTACCATCGCAAACGGCCGGGTGCTGATGCGCGACCGGGAGCTGATCGGCATTGACGAGGAGGCGGAGAACGCCCACATTCTGGAAGCCGCGAAAAAGCTGTGGGGCGAATTGAACCACAGGGTTTATTGAAATCATTCATCAAAAATCTGAGGATTTTTGATGAGAGGGCTTGCAGTCCACTCCGCGCACTCGCTTGCGTGAGACGCTCGCACACTGCGTGGCCTGATAGGTGTTTTTTGCCACGTACACGCCGCGGCAAAAAACGATTTGAAATCTTCGCGCCGTGCGCGGCGCGAAATCTGCGATGCTTTTATTCATTCATTCCATGAAAGGAGTGCTATCCATGTCCGAAAGAATGACACCCATTCCCTTCCGTTCTCTGATAAACTGGGTGGTGACCGAGTATGCCGACTCCGGGCGGATGTTCGGCGTACACAAGGAGTACCGGGCAAGCGGCAAATTCCTGCCCATCTTCGGCGAGCGGATCGAGACGCCTTTCGGTCCCGCCGCCGGTCCCAACAGCCAGCTGGCCCAGAACATCATCGCCGCCTATTTTGCCGGCGCCCGGTTCTTCGAGCTGAAAACCGTGCAGAAGATGGACGGCGCCGACCTGGCCGCCTGCGTGCCCCGCCCCTGCATCCTGGCTGACGACGAGGGCTACAACCAGGAGTGGTCCACGGAGCTCACCGTGCCCCAGGCCATGAACGAGTACATCAAGGCCTGGTGCGCTCTGAAGATCCTCAGCAGGGTCTACGGCTTCGGCGATCCCGACGGCTTTGTGTTCAATATGTCCGTGGGCTACGACCTGGCGGGCATCCGGGGCGAGAAGATCGACGCCTACATTGAGGGCATGAAGGACGCCTCCGCCACCCCCGTCTGGTCCGAGTGCCTGGCCGTCCTCCACGACCTGTTCCCCGCCTACGGCGACTACATCGACGCCATCTCCCCCCACGTCAGCCGCAGCGTCACCGTGTCCACCCTCCACGGCTGCCCGCCGGACGAGATCGAGCGTATCGCCTCCTATCTCATCACTGAGAAGCATCTCCACACCTTCGTCAAGTGCAATCCCACCATTCTGGGCTACGAGACTGCCCGCCGCACCCTGGACGACATGGGCTACGGCTACGTGGTCTTCGACGAGCACCACTTCCGGGAGGATCTCCAGTGGGCCGACGCCGTGCCCATGTTCGAGCGGCTCCAGAAGCTGGCAGCGCAGAACGGCCTGGAGTTCGGTCTGAAGCTCTCCAACACCTTCCCGGTGGACACCACACGGGGGGAGCTGCCCAACGACGAGATGTATATGTCCGGCCGGGCTCTCTTCCCCCTGACCATCGAGATGTGCCACCGGATCTCCCGCCAGTTCCAAGGCAAAATGCGCATCTCCTTTGCCGGCGGCGCCGAGTATTTCAACTGCGACAAGCTGTTCAAGGCGGGCATCTGGCCCATCACAGTGGCCACCACCATTTTGAAGCCCGGCGGTTACAACCGCCTGCGCCAGATGGTGGAGAAGGTGGAGGCACTCCCCTACCGTCCCTTCACCGGCACCGACACCGAGGCCATCTGCGCCCTGTCCGCCGCCAGTCACACCGACCGGCGCCACGTGAAGCCCATCAAGCCGCTGCCCAGCCGCAAGCGCGCCGACGGCGTGCCCTGGACTGACTGCTTCATCGCCCCCTGCCAGGGCGGCTGCCCCATTGAGCAGGACATCCCGGAATACATGGAGCTGTGCCGCAAGGGGCTGTTCGGACCGGCGCTGAAGCTCATCACCGAAAAGAACCCTCTGCCCTTCATCACCGGCACCATCTGCGCCCACCGCTGCCAGAACAGGTGCAGCCGCAATTTCTACGACGAGTCGGTGCAGATCCGGGATACCAAGCTGCTGGCCGCCAAAAACGGCTACGAGGCCCTGATGGCCTCCATCCACGCCCCGGAGAAGATTCCCGGCAAGAAGGTAGCCGTCATCGGCGGCGGCCCCACCGGCATCTCCGCCGCCTACTTCCTGGGCCGGGCCGGTATCGACACCACCATCTTCGAGCGGGAGAACGCACTGGGCGGCGTGCCCCGCCACGTGATCCCCGCCTTCCGCATCGCCGATGAGACCATTCAGAAGGACATCGACCTGATGCTGCGCTACGGCGTGGAGGTGCGCTGCGGCGCTCCCGCTCCCTCGGTGGAGGAGCTGAAGGCACAGGGCTACACCCACATCCTCTTCGCCGTAGGCGCGTGGAAGGCCGGCAGTCTGGGCATTCCCGGCGACGTGGCCGGGGCCATCCAATGGATGAAGGGCGTGAAGGCCGGATTCATCAGCGTGGGCGGCAACGTTGCCGTGGTGGGCGCCGGCAACACTGCCATGGACGCGGCGCGGCTTGCCAAGCGCAGCGGCGCCGACCACGTGACCATCGTCTACCGCCGCACCAAGCGAGAGATGCCCGCCGACGAGCATGAGCTGGCGCTGGCCATAGCCGACGGCGTGGCCTTCGCCGAGCTGGCCGCTCCGGTGAAGCAGGAGGACGGCCTGCTGAAGTGCGAAAAGATGCGCCTCGGCG
>DGHJ01000093.1:1126-9854 GCA_002392625.1 Oscillospiraceae bacterium UBA3851 | reverse complement strand
CCCTCCCTGCGTACCAATCTCCCCGGCGTCTACGCCGCCGGCGACTGCCGCCGGGGTCCGGCCACGGTGGTAGAGGGCATCGCCGACGCCGCGGAGTTCGCCAAGGAGGTCATCGGCATCCCCTACGTGTATGAGATCCCGGAAGCGGCGCACCTCACCGTCCCCCAGGCGTCGGAGCGCAAGGGCGTGCTGTGCGAGAGCTGCGCCGCCTGCGAGGGTCAGCGGTGCCTCCAGTGCTCCACCGTCTGTGAAAACTGCGTGGACGTGTGTCCCAACCGGGCCAACGTGGCCATCACCATGCCGGACGGCAGCCACCAGATCCTCCACGTGGACAGGATGTGCAACGAGTGCGGCAACTGCACCGCCTTCTGCCCCTACGACTCCGCCCCCAGCCGTGACAAGTTCACCCTGTTCCAGACGGCAGAGGACATGGTCGATTCTCAGAACGCCGGCGTGCTCTTCCTGGATCACGATACCGTCCGGGTCCGCACCTTCGGTCCCCCCAGGGAGTACAACATCAGCACCCGGAACAACGGTCTGCCCACGGCGCTGGATGCGCTGATCCTGCAGATCCGGGATAAGTACGGGTATCTGTATCTGTAAAGCAAAATCACTTTATATGCATTGTCATTTCGAGGCCAATTCGCAAGCCGGTCGTGGGAATCCGCTATTCCCCGGAGATTACGGATTGCCACGGGCTGTCGCGCAGCCCTCGCAATGACAGAGAACCAAAGAACGCAAAAACCGCCGGACCGAGTTCATCGGTCCGGCGGTTTTCTGTTCCGTCTCACTCCTCAAGCCACGGCTGGGAGACGCGGATGCCCACCACGCCCCAGCGCGCCTGCCGCTCCGGGGAATAGTATGCGTCCATGTCCGATGGCGAGGCGGAGGTCACGTTCTCCTCCGTGTAGCCGCACTGCAGCAGGGGCAGCTCACGATACAGCTCCTCAAAGCCGGGGAACACCCGCAGCTCCGCCACCTGCACGTACAGCACCTCCGTCTCGTCGGTGGCATCCTCGAAGCGGATCACGTCGCCCACGTGCAGCTTCCGGCGCTTTTCGTCCCAGAGCCGCAGCTCGATGGTCTTTTGGCCCAGCTCCATCATCCGGAACGGCTCCGGGTGCAGCTTCATCCGGTGGAGGGGGCGGCTCATCCACAGCGCCGGTTCCCGTTGCCCCAGCAGCTCCACATGGCGGATCTGGCTTTTGTAAAACAGCCAATTGTCGATGCGCAGCGCCTCTTCCTCCACGCCGTACTCGTGGAAACAGTACTCCTCGCTGTCCCACACGGTCTCCCCGTCGAACACCTGGCCGTTGTCGTCCGTCAACCGGACAAGCTTCCCGTCATAATCTGACAGCTTCACGGCAGCCACCTCCCTTTTGGGGAGAGTATACCACGGCGGCGGGGGAATTGCCAGCGGGAAATCAGGGATTGGGCACGATGATCGACAGATCCGGTGAGTTGTTGTCGGATCGCAGAAGGCCCAAAACAACATGATAGAAGTTGTCCCCGATGCCGTCTCGGAACGCTTTATCCGCTGACACATAATAGCTTACGTCACCACAGGTGAGATACGTCCACACAGTATCCTCGCACTGGAACAGCGTCAGAAACAGAGTCTCCTGATCGCTGCCAAAATTTGTGGCCTGATACTCCTTCGGATCAAACTGGGACGCCCAGCTGAACAGGGATGTCTGACCGGCGGGCCACATACCGATGCGGACGCTGTAGCCACGAACCGGATCGACAAAAACCAGCTCCACGCTGTCCAGCTTCGCGTCCTCCGGATAGATATGGCCGCCGGGTTCATCCAAGCCATATCCTCCAAAATACGCATACGAGCGCTCCAGCTTCAGCAGATCGCCGCCCCGAATCGGGAGCAGAGCGTCAAGCTCCGTCTCTGTCAGCGCTCGGCCAGCAATGGAGATGTAGTGGGCTTCGGCGTCGGGCATCGAATCGACTTCGTTGTAGATCACAGGCCAGTCGTAGTGAGGCCGGGGTTCCGCCGGGTCCGGGTCGGGCTTCACCGGGTCGGCGCCGGGTTCGACGATCGGCTTGTCGTCCGGTTGCAGCGCGGGCCCGGTCTCCCGGTGCAGCAGCTTCGGTACGCCGATGGCGCACACCGCCGCCAGGCACAGGCAGGCCGCCAGCGTGCCCCAGCGTTGCCATGCTTTGTGGTTCGTCTTTCTCTCGCTGTGGGCGTCCAGCACGTAGTCGTCCCGGACGGCGCCCAGAGCGTCCTGTAAACGATCTGTTTTCATGATAGCAAATCCTCCTTTTGCAAGTAGAGCAGCAGCTTTTTCCGCGTGCGGGCACACATCATCTTCACCCTGCTCTCCCCCATTCCAAAGCGCGAGGCGATGTTGCGGAGGTCGTCGAAATACCAGTAGCGGCACAAAAATACCCGCCGCTCGGTGACGCCCAGCGTGGCCAGAAATTCATCCAGCTTGCGTGCCAGCTCCCGTGCCTCGATCTCCTCGTCCAGCGTGGTTCCGGCGGGGATGACCTCCTCCAGTTCCTCCAGCGCCAGCGCCGTCTCGCCGCCGCCCCGCTTCTTGGCGTTATTGTTTCGCAGACGTTTCAGCGCCAGGTTCCGGGTGATCCGTGCCAAAAAGGCGCGGAGCTCGTCGGGTCTCTGGGGTGGCATGGCGTTCCACGCGGCGGCCAATACGTCGTTGACACATTCCTCAGCGTCGGCGTCGTTGCCCAGCACGCTCCGGGCAATGGCGCAGCAGTAAGGGCCGTACCGCGCCGCCGTCTCGGCGATGGCGTTTTCATCCCGCCGCCAGTACAGCTCAATGATCTCCCGGTCTTCCATCGTCTCGCCTCCTCTCCGAAAGGTCCTTTCACCTGTCAAGTACCCGTTTCCGCTGCTTTGGTCACAAAAATCGGACGGATTTATTCTATCATATTTGCCTTGATTTGCAATTCCCGCTGGATTTTTGAAAAAATCGTGTTAAAATGTAAAATGAATTGATATGTGCTGCAGATCAGGAGGTGCATCCACATGAAAACGCTGTTTCGCGGCGGCACGGTGGTGTCCGGCAAGGGCACCAAAAAAGCCGACGTGCTGATTGAGGGGGAAAAGATCGTACAGGTGGCCCGCACCATCACGCCCCAGTCGGGGACGCGGGTCATGGACATCACCGGCAAGCTGCTGCTGCCCGGCTTTATCGACGCCCATACCCACTTTGACCTGGACGTGTCAAACACCACCACAGCCGACGATTTTGAGAGCGGCACCCTGTCCGCTCTCCGGGGCGGCACCACCACCATCGTGGATTTTGCCTGCCCCAACAAGGGCGAGTCCCTCCGATACGGTCTGGACCTGTGGCACAAAAAGGCCGACGGCAAGTGCAGCTGCGATTACAGCTTCCACATGACCATTGACGACTGGAACCCCTCCATTGAGGCGGAGATCGACGACATGATGGCTGCCGGGATCACTTCCTTTAAAATGTATATGACCTATCCCGCCATGATGATCGGCGACGAGGCCATGTACTTCGCCCTGAAGAAACTGAAGGCGGCAGGCGGTATCTGCGGCGTCCACTGTGAGAACAGCGGCGTCATTGACGCGCTGGTGGCGGAGAAAAAGGCCGCCGGTGAGAACACCGTGGCCTGCCACCCCCAGACGCGCCCCGCCCAGCTGGAGGCCGAGGCCGTCAGCCGGCTGCTGCGCATCGCCCAGACGGTGGATATCCCCGTTATCATCGTCCACCTGACCAACGCCGCCGCCTTGCGGGAGGTGGAGGCCGCCCGGAAGCGTGGCCAGAAGGTGTACGTGGAGACCTGCCCCCAGTACCTGGTGCTGGACGAGGGCGTGTACGATAACCCCGACTTTATCGAGGCCGCCAAGTTCGTCTGCTCGCCCCCCATCCGCAGGAAGACGGACCAGACCGCTCTGTGGGCGGGTCTGCGCAAGGGTGAGATCCAAACCGTGTCCACCGACCACTGTTCCTTTACCACAGCCCAAAAGGAAGCCGGGCGGGGCGATTTCACAAAGATCCCCGGTGGCGTGCCCGGAGTGGAGACCCGTGCCGAGCTGGTATACACCTACGGCGTCACCACAAGGAAGATCAGCCTTGCCACCATGTGCCGCGCCCTCAGTGAAAACCCCGCCAGGCTCTACGGCATGTACCCCCGCAAGGGCGTCATTGCCGCCGGAGCCGACGCCGACCTGGTGATCTATGACCCCCTGGCAGACCACGAGCTTCACGCCGCGGACATGGCCAGCCGGGCAGGCTATTCCCCTTATGAGGGCTTCGCCATCCGGGGCGGCATTTCGCAGGTCTGGCTTCGCGGCACGCTGGCCGTGGATCACGGCCAGGTGCTTGTGGGCAAAACCGGCCGATTTATCCCGCGCGAGAAGAATTCACTGTGATGAATAACCAAAGGAGAGAGAGGAAACCGCTATGAAAGAAACCCTTGAGAGCATCCTGTTTTCCCAGTCCCCCGCCCTGTTTCTGGCTGCCGTGCTGCTGATCGTCAGCTACTTCATCCGCCGGAAAAATCACCGCGTCCGGGCGACGCTGGACCTGATCCTGGCCATTCTCTTCATCGCCCTGGGCGTCGCGCTCTACTTTATCGGCATCAGCCGCGACCTGTTCACCATCAAAAACTTCTGGCATGTGAGCACTGCCGGATACGTGGGGCTCGCCGTCGTCGCCGTGCTGTTTCTGGTGCTCCTGTTCCGCGCCATCAAGCACGGCATGGAGCAGCGCCGTGCTCAGCGTGACGCCAGCCGCCGGGAGAGCGCCCACCAGAAGGAGCTGGAGGAGGCCCGCCAGCAGGCCTACGCCTCCGGCATGGCCGCCGCCATGGCCGCGGACACCAAACCCGTTTCCGACGAGGATTCCACTGAGGACAATGCCCCTGAGGCGCCTGCACCCGCTTCCGCGGAGGAGACGCCTGCCGATCCATCCGATCCTGCGTAATTGTCAAGTCTACAAAGCAACGGGGACTGCCATCAGGCAGTCCCCGTTGCTGCATAACTGTTGTAAAGTAATATTGCTTTACATCACTTTCACACCGCGCTCGGCAAAGCCGGACACCATTTTTATAAGATCCGGCTCGATGTGAAGGGGCTCGCCGGCGGCCTTGATGGCGTTGGCTACGTCCTTGAGGCCATTGCCCGTCACCACGGACACCACCGTGTCTTCCCTGCCGATGAGGCCCAGCTCCGCGGCCCTCTTCACCGCCGCCGTGCCGGTGACGCCCGCCGGCTCGCCGAAGACGCCGCAGGTGCGGCCCAGAAGCTGCGCGGCAGCCATGATCTCCTCGTCGGTGACGCAGATCGCCAGGCCGTTTGACTCGCGAATGGCTGCCAGCGCCTTGTCGGCGTTCCGGGGCACCCCCACGGAGATGGAGTCGGCGATGGTGTTCTCTGCCATGGGCTCCCAATCCTGCCCCGTCTGGATGGCGCGGTTGATGGGGTAGCAGCCGGTGGACTGAGCGGAGATGAGCCGCGGCAGGCGGTCGATAAAACCGATGGCGTACAGGTCCTTCAGGCCCTTCCACACCCCGGCGATGGTGCAGCCGTCGCCCACGGAGATAGCCAGATAGTCCGGCATCTCCCAGTTCAGCTGCTCGGCGATCTCCAGCGCCACCGTCTTCTTTCCCTCGCTGAGGTAGGGGTTGATGGCGGCATTGCGGTTGTACCAGCCGTACTTCTCGATGGCCTGGGCGGACATTTTGAAGGTCTCCTCGTAGTTGCCCTTGACGGAGATCACGTTGGCGCCAAACATCATCAGCTGGGCCACCTTGCCCTTAGGGGCCCGGTCCGGCACGAAGATGTAGGTTTTGAGGCCTGCGGCGGCGGCGTTGCCCGCCAGAGACGAGGCGGCGTTGCCGGTGGAGGAGCAGGCGATGGTTCTGGCCCCCGCCTCCTGCGCCTTGGCCACCGCCATGGCGCTGGCCCGGTCCTTCAAGGACGCGGTGGGGTTCTGTCCGTCGTCCTTGACCCACAGACGCTTCAGGCCCAGCTTTTCCGCCAGGCGCGGCTCCTCGTAGAGGGGGCTCCAGCCCACCCGCAGGGGCGTATCGGGGGTGGTCTCCTCCACGGGCAGCAGCTCCCGGTAGCGCCACATGGTGCGGTTGGTCCTCTTGGCCAGCTTCTCCTTGGTCAGCACGGAGCGGATATAATCGTAGTCGTAGACGATATCCAGAATGCCGCCGCACGCGCAGTTGGTCAGATCGGGGACAGCCTCGTATTCCCGGCCGCATTTGACGCAGCGGCCACAGATCACATTTCGCATGGTCTTTTCTCCTTTGCGGAAACAGGGCAAGGGTATCCCCCTGCCCTGTTTTGTGTTTTACATCTTCTCCAGCACGCCGGTGGCCTCGTTGAACGCGTCGATCAGCTCGTCCAGCTCGGCGGCCTGCTCGTGGACGGCGTCCCAGGTGCCCTTGGTATCGTACCACTGGGCGTTCAGGTCCTCCACGGTGCGGCCCTGCTGCTCCACCCAGGTGTAATACTTCAGGTTGTGGACCCGCTTGCGCTCGGCATAGGTCAGCTCCAGCAGGTTGTCGGTCTTCAGACCCAGCATGTGCAGGTTGTGGTCGATGGCGGCGGCCTTGCCGTCGTACGCGCCGTACATCTCGTTCAGCTCGTCGATGCGGGACTGGTACATGACGGCGGAGTCGGTCAGCACGGTGCAGACCACGTCGTCGGCAGTGAACTCGTAGTACTTGGCCATCTTGATGCAGCACAGCACGTTGGCGATGCCGGAGATGCCCAGCCAGCTCAGCTTTTCGATCAGCTCGTCGTCCAGGCCCAGCTCGTTTTTCATGTACTCCCGGCCTGCCTCGCAGTTGAACAGGCGCAGCAGGCGCTGGCTGTCCTCATCGTCGATAGCGATGGCCATGTCGGTGTTCTTCACGTTGTGGATCCAGGGGATGTGCTTGTCGCCGATGCCTTCGATGCGGTGGCCGCCGAAGCCATTGTTGAGGATGGTGGGGCACTGCAGGGCCTCGCCCACCGCCAGCTTCATGCGGGGATAGCGCTCCTTCAGCAGGTCGCCGGCGCTCATGGTGCCGGCGGAGCCGGAGGTGAAGCAGGCGCCGGCCAAGCGCTGGCCGGGCTTGCGCACCGCCTCAAATAGATCGCCCAACGCGCGGCCGGTGACGTTGTAGTGCCACAGGGGGTTGCCCATCTCCTCAAACTGGTTGAAGATCATCATGGTGGGATCACGGCGCAGCTCCCAGGTCTTGTCGAAGATCTCCTTCACGTTGGACTCGCAGCCGGGGGTGGCGATGACCTGACCGGCAATCTTGCTGAGCCATTCGAACCGCTCCTTGCTCATCTCGGCAGGGAGGATGGCCACGCTGTCCACCGCCAGCAGCTTGGAATTGAAAGCGCCGCCGCGGCAGTAGTTGCCGGTGGAGGGCCACACAGCGTGGTGATAGGTGGCGTCGAACTGACCGGTGACCAGGCGGGGCGCCAGGCAGCCGAAGGAGGCGCCCACCTTATGGCAGCCGGTGGGGAACCACTTGCCCGCCATGGCAACGATGCGGCAGGGCACGCCGGAGAGCGCCGAAGGGATTTCCACGTAATTGGGCACGTCCTGGAAGAGGCCGCCCGTCTCCTTGGCCTCGTTCTTCCACGTGATGCGGAACAGGTTCACGGGGTCCACGTCCCACAGGCCCGTATGTCTCAGCCTGGCCCGGATCTTTTCGGGGATCAGGCCCGGATTCTCCATCTGTGCGAAGGTGGGGATGACGACGTTGTTCTCCCGCGCCTTTTGAATGTTGTGCTCCAGGCCGATTTTGTTGATGGTCAGATCGATTTTACCCATTCTTTTTCTCCTCCTGCTTCTTGTTTGCGTCGATATATGCGTAAAGTGTATATTTGGAAATACCGAAGTATTTGGCCACCTTGTCGCCGGACTTGGTCACCAGGAATGCGCCGCTCTGGTTCAAAAACCGAATGGCCCGGATCTTGTCCTCCTTGGTCATCACGGACACCGGCTTGCCCACCAGCTCCACCGACTGCTCGATCAGCTCATCCAGCACGTCGTTGACGTTGATGATCTTCTCCGGCTCCCGCTTTTTACCGCCCACGTCCAGCGCCTCGTCCACCTCGCGGCGGAGCATCATCAGCCCCGTCACGTCGTAGTTGATGGAAAACACCGCCGTCACCGTGCCGCGGCTGTTGCGGATATAGAGGGACGAGGACTTGAGGATCTTGCCGTCCGGCGTGCGGGTGAGATAGCACAGCTCATCCCGCGGCTGCGCGTCGGTGCAGAGGGCCTGCTCGATGACCACGCGGGAGGCGCCGTCCCCCACCTTGCGGCCGGACACATGGCCGTTGACGATGTACACGATGGAGTGGTTCATGACTGTTACGTCGTGGATCACCACCTCGCAGTGCTGCCCGAACTGGGCGGCGATGCCGTCCGCCATCTGACGCAGCAGATCAAACTGCTTGCTCTCCAAGTCAACACCCCCCTTCTCTACTTCTCCATTATACATTCTACCACAATCTCGTCATAAGTCAATTCCATTTCTCAAAACTTTTTAGGTTTCATAATTTTTTGTTTGACTTTCTCAAAAGCCGTGGTATGATAAGCATATCAAGATATGGACTTTTCCCCATGATTTCACAAAAACGGAGGTTCAGAATATGGATTTTGAAGCCATCAAGCGCGCAGCGGCCGGATACCGGGACGACATGAGCCGCTTTCTGCGGGACATGATCGCCATCCCCTCGGAGTCCTGCGAGGAGGAG
>DGHJ01000093.1:0-1011 GCA_002392625.1 Oscillospiraceae bacterium UBA3851 | reverse complement strand
TCGACAAGCTGGGCAACGTCATCGGCTGGCTGGGCCAGGGCGAGAAGATCATCGCCATCGATTCCCACGTGGACACCGTGGGCGTCGGCAACCGGGACAACTGGGAGGCCGACCCCTATGAGGGCTACGAGACCGATACCGTCATCTACGGCCGGGGCGGCTCCGACCAGGAGGGCGGCATGGCCGCCGCCGCCTACGGCGGACGCATTATGAAGGACCTGGGGCTGATTCCGGAGGGCTACAAACTCATGATCGTGGGCTCTGTTCAGGAGGAGGACTGCGACGGTATGTGCTGGCAGTCCATCGTCAACGAGTACTTTGACGGGCCGGAGGATGCCCGCAGCAAGATCGAGTTCGTCATCTCCACCGAGCCCACCGACGGCGGCATCTATCGGGGCCACCGGGGCCGCATGGAGATCCGGGTGGACGTCCACGGCGTATCCTGCCACGGCTCCGCCCCGGAGCGGGGCGACAACGCCATCCACAAGATGGCGGAGATCATCGAGAACGTACGGGACCTCAACGAGAATCCCGCCGACGACACGGTGGAGATCAAGGGCCTGGTGAAGATGCTGGATCCCCGGTACAATCCCGACCACTGGGAGGACGCCCGGTTCCTGGGCCGGGGTACCTGCACCACCAGCCAGATCTTCTACACCTCCCCCTCCCGCTGCGCCGTGGCCGACAGCTGCGCCATCTCTGTGGACCGCCGCATGACCGCCGGCGAAACGTATCAGTCCTGCCTCAAGGAGATCGAGGACCTGCCCGCCGTACGGAAGTACGCCAAGGACGTGAAGGTGTCCATGTACATGTACGACCGGCCCGCCTGGACCGGCCACGTCTACGAGACCGAGTGCTTCTTCCCCACCTGGATCAACAAGGCCAGCGCCCCCCACGTCCAAGCGCTGGTGGACGCCCACCACGCCCTGTGGGGCACCGAGCGGCTCTACGCCGACGAAAAGGCCGCCTCCACCCGGGTGGGCCGTCCGCTGACGGACAAGTGGACCTTCT
>DGHJ01000031.1 GCA_002392625.1 Oscillospiraceae bacterium UBA3851 | reverse complement strand
TTTGCCGCTTTTTTGACAAGCTGCCAAAAAATGAGAGCGCCCACCGGGCGCTCTCATTTTTTGCTATGTAAGATCAATCAGTCTTTCCAGGTGAAATCCTGCAGGTAGTAGTAGCCCTCCAGGGCGATGGTGCCGGGATCCAGGCTGTCGTTGTAGGCAAACAGCATGGTGGGGTTGAACAGCACGCAGTACACAGCCTCGTCCTGCACGATGGTGAAGATCTGCTCATAGATGGCGGTGCGCTCGTCCTCATCCACGGTTTCCACAGCCTGCTGGAACAGCTTCTCCACCCGCTCGTCGGACCAGCGGGCGTTGTTGGCCATGCCGATGTAATCGGCGGTCAGAGCCAGAGACAGCTGCTGGGTGTCGCCCTCCAGCGCCATCTGCAGGCAGGTGATGCCGAAGTCGCCGTCCATCAGCTTATCCAGATAGGCGTTGAACTCCAGGATCTCCAGCTCGCAGGTCAGGCCCACCTTGGCCAGGTCGGACTGAACGATCTGAGCCAGCAGCTTGTAGTTCTCGGCCACGATCAGCTTGCCCATGTCGTAGCCATTCTCATAGCCGCACTCCTTCAGCAGCGCCTTGGCCTGATCGGGATCATAGGTGTACTGCTTCTGGGCGGTGGAGTAGCCCTCGCGTGCGGGGGTCAGCAGGTTGGAGTTGACCTCGCCCTGACCCTCGGCATAGGCGGTCACCAGCGCCTCACGGTCGATGGCGTAGTTGATAGCCTGGCGGAACTTCACGTTGTCATAGGGAGCCACCTGGGTGTTCATGGCCACAAAGGCAAAGGTGGTGGCGTCCACGGACTCGACCTTGACGCCCTTGGCGGACTCCAGTGTGGAGCGCACGGAGGCGTCGATCTCGGCGAAGTCGATCTGCCTCGCCTTCAAACCAACGGACATGGAGGCCACGTCGGCAATGATCTTGAAGGTCACGTTCTTGATGGCGGGAGCGCCGCCGTAGTAGTCCTCAAAGGCCTCCAGCGTGATGCTGTCGCCCTCCTTGTGATTGACGAACTTGTAGGGGCCGCAGCCGATGGGGTTCTGGGAGAAGGCCTCCTCGCTGACGGACTCATAGTAAGCCTTGCAGCCGATGGGAACGTCCACCACGCTGCGCAGGAAGGGGGCATAGGGGGAGGCGGTGTAGACCTTGATGGTGTTGTCGTCCACGATCTCCCAGTGGTCCATGCCGTCCACCATGGAGCCCTGGTATTCGGATGCGGCGCACAGGTCCAGGCTGAAGCCCACGTCCGCAGCGGTAAGGGCGCTGCCGTCATGAAACTTGACGCCCTGGCGCAGGTGGAAGGTGTAGCAGCAGCCATCCTCGCTGATCTCCCAGCTCTCGGCCACGCGGGGGAGCATGTCGCCGGTGGGATCGGCGGGATTGTCAAGGGCCAGGGTGTCGTAGATCTGGTTGATCAGATTGGTCTCAATGGCGGTGCTGGTGTTTACCGGGTGCATGGTTTCGCAGTCAGCATCCACGGCGATGATGATGCTGTCCTTGCTGTGGGTGCTGCTGCCGCCGCCGCAGGCGACCAGAGACAGGGCCATCACAAGACCCAGCAGCAATGCAAGATACTTTTTCATGTGGTCGATCTCCTTTTCAATCTTTTTCATATCATTTCCACGCTGTGCAGCGTAAAAATCCTAAAACTGAAACGTGCGGTGGGTATAGTGGTGGATCAGGTCGATGCCGGCCTCGGCGTCCTTCTTGGAGATAACGGAGCACTGGCTGTGGGGATAACGATCCACCAGAGCGATACCGGCCACCCGCACGCCCTGGTTGGACAGGTTCATGCTGCTGGCGTCCGTGCCGCCCCGATCCATGACGCCGCGCTGGTAGGGGATGTGGTGCTCCTCGCAGCAATCCAGCATCGCCTCCACCAGATCCTCATCCAGCATGGCGCTGGGGTCGCCCAGGGTGACGCTGATGCCCTCGCCCACGGCGTTGCAGCCCTCCAGATCGCAGGGGTAGAAGTGATCCGGCGTTACGTCCACGCTGATGCCGATATCCGGCTTCACCTGTGCCGCAGCTGCGGTCGCGCCGCGGCAGCCCACCTCCTCCTGTACGGAGAAGACGTAATACACGTCGTTGGGCCCTTCACCGTTGTTGCGCTTGAGAGCCTCGATCAGCATGAAGCAGCCGGCGCGGTCGTCAAAGGTTTTGGCGCTGACCTTGTCGTTCTGCAGCTCATAGTACTCGCCGCAGAAGCCGGCGTAATCGCCCACCTTTACGTACTTCTCGGTTTCCTCCTTGGAGGTGCAGCCGATATCCACATAAAGCTTGCCGCAGTCGTTTTTGGCCTCTTCAATGTTGCCCTCGCAGCCCACCACGCCGATGGTGCCGTTCTGGAACCGGAGCCGGTCGTTATACATGGCGGCCGTCCAGACCCAGCCCACGCTGCAGACCTTGATGCGGCCGTCGGACTCGATCTTTTTCACCTGCACGCCGATCTCGTCCATATGGGCGGAGAGCATGATCTTCTTACCCTCGGCGCTGCCGTTGCCCTTTTTCAAGGCGATGATATTGCCGATGTTGTCGGTGTAGACACTGTCTACATACCCTTCGATCTCTCGCAGGATGATGGCGCGGATGTTTTTCTCGCGTCCGGCAACGCCCCAGGCCTGGGACAGCTCCTTCAGAAGCTCAAAATTTGCCATATTACTCGACCTCCTTCTTTTTTAACAGGCTTGCCTTTGGGACCCAGCGGGTCTGATTCATCAACGGGTGATGCAGGCTGATGGCGCCGGTGGGACACTCCATCACGCAGCAGCCGCAGTACCAGCACTCATCGGGGAAGGATACGACGGGATGCTGTCCCGTTTCGCCGGGGGTCATCACGTCGATCATGCAGATCTCCATGCAGCGGTTGCACCCGATGCACTTGGTCTCGTCGAACCGGATGGGAACGGCGGGCGGCGTTTGACGGAAGGCAAATTCCTTGATCTCGCTCATGCCAGCACCTCCTTTGCTTTTTCGGCGATGTAATCCTGGTTGTATTTCTCGTAGTTGGTTTTGATATCACCGGCGTAGTCCAGAGGGACCTCGCGGGAGATCACTTTTTTACCGTCTGTGTGGATGCAGATGAAGGGCTTGGCAGGGGCGCCGTCGTCGTCGGTGCGGTAGAACTCCAGCTTCGGGCAGGTCTGGTGGCGGGCCAGGCAGGCCTGCAGGATGATCTGGGCCACCGTCAGGATGTCGAAGACCTCCAGCAGCCGCATCAGCTCGTGGGGGTTGGCGGCATAGGCGTGGGGCACGACGTCTCTCTCATACCGCTCCAGCAGCTCCACGCCGCTAAGCAGCAGCTCGTCTCGCTTCTGCTCACCGCAGTAGTTCTGCATGGCCTTGCTGATGGCCTCGTTCAGCTCTTTCCAGCTGATACCGTTGATCGGGTCGGCGTACAGCGGCGCGTAAACACGCCGGATCTCCTTCTGGATCTGTTCCTCGTCCGGCGCGATCACCTCGTCCTGCCCGGCGGCAAAGGCGGCGGCCTTCCGGCCGGCATAGGAGCCAGTGGAGGCGGCGTGGCCGAAGCAGTTGGAGGAGAAGAGGGAATCGCCGGCTACGAACAGACCCTCGATGTTGGTCATCAGATTCCAGTCGTTCATAAAGCCGCCGGGCATACCGAAGAGCTGCCGCTCCTGGGGCAGGAATTCGGCGCTGGTCCAGCCGGTGCCGTAGCACTGCAGCACATCGCGGGTGGGGTCGAACCCGGCCTCGGTGAAGTTTTTGTAGACGGGCACGTTGGTCTTGCCCTCCTGGCCCACCATCATGCCCCAGATCACCTTGCGCTCCAGCTCCGGCATCAGGCTCAGGTCGGTGTAGAAGGGAAGCTTGTAGCCCATTTTGCTGAGCTTCTCGTAGTTCAGGGTCTCCGGGCCGTCGTATTCATACTTGGCCTGCTCGATATTGCCGCCCTTGAGGAAGTAGTGCTGGCCTTTTGCCGGCTGGAACCGCTGGCTGACGGTGCTGAGAATGTTGCCGTCACGGTCGGCATAGGGGATCTCCTTGCCTTCAGCATCTACCATGGAGGCGGGGTACCAGGTGTTGTGGTTGTTGCCTGCGCTGTAGGGAGGGAAGGAGCGCCCGGCTGCGGAAAATTCCGCCCGAACGGACTTCTCCATCATGTTGAACTCCGCGCCGATGCGCCAGCCCATGGCGTGGCCGTCGCCGATGGTCTGCAGGGGACGGAACTCGCACAGACCGGGATAAGCGGCGGAGAACAGCCACACACGGGCGGGACGGGACATGGTGATGATGGCGGCTTTTCCGGAGAAGACGTAGAACGCACCGGTGCGGGTATGAATGCCCGTTGCGCCGATGCATTTGGCGCCGATCCGCCCGCCTTCGGTCAGAAGACCGGTGACCATGACGCGATCCACCACCTTGACTCCCAGGCGGCGCAGCTCCTTGGCCATAGCCGGCTTGAAGGTGGTGCCCCAGATGCGGATGGTGAACTTGTTCTTATAGTCGTAGGCGAACATGAGCTTGGTCTTCTCATCCCGGAACTCGGCGCCCTTGAACTCGTCCTCGGTGTCCCGGATCTTGCCGCCCATCTGCTCGATCTCCTGCAGGTGATCCCAACCCTCGCGGCACTCGATGTAGTGGGAGATACCGTTGTTATATCCGTCGTTGTCGTCCAGCATGGCCTGCACCAGCTCCTCCGGGCTGACGCCGGAGCAAGGGTTGGTGGCGGCGCTCTCCCAGTGGTCGCAGCCGGAGCCGCCGGCGCCGGAACGCTTCGTGGCGCCCTTCTCCACCAGAATGACGCGCTGGCCGCGCTTGGCCGCCGCGATAGCAGCCATGCACCCGGCAATGCCGCCTCCCAGTACGATCACGTCCGCCTCCATCCGTGTCACTTCGTTCACACGGGAGGGGTACGGCCATTTCTCAATGCTCTGCATATTGCTTCCTCCACTTTACTACTAAATAGATAGTCGCTCTCGCCTATTTTGAACGTGTCTCTCAGCCGGTTCAGCACGCCGTCTCGCGGGGGATGACAGCGTGACCGATGGTTTCATGGTGACATTTTATCAAATCTCTAAATATTTTGCAATATTTTTTTAGAAGATTTTATAAAATTATTGACATTTTTGCAAAATGTGATAGAGTGACCATAGAAACCGCTGCGGCGAAGCCGTATCATGTGGGAGGGAGCAACCATGTACAAGTACGTCATCAAACGAATAGTGTTAACGATTCCCGTCTTGCTTGGCGCAATCTTCTTGGTCTATGCCATCATGTATCTGACGCCCGGTACCCCGGCCGAGCTGATCCTGGGTATTACGGCGAAGCCGGAGGACGTGGCGGCCTTGAACCACAAGCTGGGCGCGGATCTGCCGTTCTTCCAGCAGTTCTTCAACTATTTAAAAAATATTGTGCTGCACTTCGACTTCGGATCCTCCTACCGGAGCGGAAAGCCCGTTTTCGACGCGATCCTGTCCCGCTTCTCCTGCACCTTCTGGCTGGCCGTCACCTCCACCGTGGTGGGCTGCGGCCTCGGTGTAGTCCTGGGCATCATCTCCGCGGTGAAGCAGTACTCTTGGGTGGATAACCTGCTGACGACGCTGGCCATGTTCTTCTCCGCCATGCCTGGCTTTTGGCTGGGATTGATGCTGATGATCATCTTTGCGCTGAAGCTGGGCTGGCTGCCCTTCAGCGGCATCGACACCTGGCAGGGCTACATATTGCCGACCATCACCCTTGCCCTGGGCAGCGCCGCCAGCGACATGCGTCTGACCCGCTCCACCATGCTGGAGACCATCCGGCAGGATTACATCCGCACCGCAAAGGCCAAGGGCGTTCCTCAGAAGACCGTGATCTGGAAGCACGCGCTGCGCAACGCCCTGCTGCCTGTGG
>DGHJ01000122.1:199-9905 GCA_002392625.1 Oscillospiraceae bacterium UBA3851 | reverse complement strand
ACACCCGCGTGGAGGACGGCACCGGTGAGGTCGTCTATCAGCTGGCTGACGGTGTGGAGAACGGCGGACAGTACATCCTGGTCGCCTCCGACTCCATCTCCGGCACCACCGGCTACGCCGTGGGCAACACCTACGTGACCTCCAGCCACTACCTCACCCCCGTGTCCGTGACCATCAGCAGCAACGTCGCCACCGCCACCTCCGCCAACCTGCCCAAGGTGCTGTGGACCGCCTCCGGCAACAGCTCCAGCGGCTACACCTTCTACAACTCCGCTGCCGGCAAGTACATGGGCCTCGACTCCTCCGAGTACCTGGCTCCCACCTCCAGCGGCCTGGCGTGGCAGTACACCTCCGACGGTTATCTGGACAATCAGGTGGACAGCGAGGGCTACTACTACCTGTCCTACTCCTCCAGCTCTACCGTCCGTTACACCACCAGCAAGTCCGGTGCCGTCATCAACCTCTACCAGGCCACGGCCTCCGGCACCACCTATTACACCACCAGCCCCACCGCCATTCCCACCCACGAGCATTCCTACGGCGCCTGGTATTCCAACAACAACGGCACCCACAGCCGCGCCTGCTCCTGCGGTGACGTCGAGACCGCCAACTGCACCTACACCGATGTTGTGACGGCGCCCACCACCACCTCCCAGGGCTACACCACCCACACCTGTACCGTCTGCGGCTACTCCTATGTGGACAGCTACACCGATCCCATCGGTGTGACCACCTACACGGTGAGCTTCTCCGTGCCCAGCGGCGTGTCCGCTGTGTCCAGCCAGACGGTCAATGCCGGCAGCTCCATCACCCTGCCCACCGCCGGCGCTCCCTCCGGCTACACCTTCCTGGGTTGGGTCACCTCCACGGTGAGCAACAGCACCTCCGCTCCCACCTATCTGACCGGCACCTATACGCCCACCGCCAACGTCACCCTGAAGGCGCTGTACACCTACACCGCCACCTCCGGCAGCGGTGAGACGGCCTACGAGCTTCTGGATTCCGCCCCCACCGACTGGAGCGGCAACTACATCATCACCTACGGCACCAACACCAGCAGCCTGTACGTGCTCAAGGGCCTGTCCGGCAGCAAGAAGTATGAGTCCACCTCCGCAGGCGGCTCCGTGCTGTACAGCAACACCGGCATGACCTATGCCGACGGTTACATGACCGGCGTGACCAACGCCTACGTCTTCACCATCGCCAAGACCGGCTCCTACTACACCATCCGCAACGCCTCCACCGGCACCTATCTGGGCAGCTACGCCAGCTACCTGTACAGCCGGTCCAGCTATTCCTCCAGCTACTGCCGCTGGACGCTGTCCATGAGCAACGGCAACGTGACCGCCAAGAACACCGCCTCCAGCAGATATCCCTACCTGAGCTTCTCCTCCAGCAAGTACTTTATGATGGGTTCCTCCGCTCCCACCGGCCTCTACTTCTGGAGAGAGACCACCACCGGCGGCACCACGACGACCTACTACACCACTGTCATCGGCTGATCGCTCACAATACGTCGCGTCAAAGGCGGCGGGGATCATTCCCCGCCGCCTTACATTTTTTATTTCTCCCCCTTGACAACCGAAGACTACTCTGATAGTATAAGACTATAACAATAGTCCGGAGGTGCTGTATGCAAGATAAACTGTTTGACAGCGAAGCCAAGGTGATGGATATTCTGTGGGATCACGGGCCGCTCCCGGCCAAGGACGTCAGCCGCATTGCGGCGGAGACCATCGGCTGGAACAAAAACACCACCTATACGGTCATCAAAAAACTGGAGGCCAAGGGCTTTTTGCGGCGGGATGAGCCGGGCTTCCTGTGCACGCCCCTCCTCTCTCGCAGCGAGGCCGGAAAAGCTGAGGCCAACATCCTGCTGCACAAGGTGTTCGGCGGATCGCGGAAGGCTCTCTTCTCCGCCCTGCTGGCGGACGAAACGCTGTCCGACGAGGAGCTTTCCGAGCTGCGGCGGCTGATCGACCAGCGGTGACGGCCATGCCCAGCGAGATCTTTTACTGGGTCTTCAACATGAGCGTCATCGGCTCCGCCATGGGACTGATTGTGCTGGCGGTCCGGGCGGTCAAGGCTGTGCCCCGGCGCGTGGCCGTTTTTTTGTGGCTGGCGCCCTTTCTGCGGTTTGCCGTGCCGGTGTGGCTCAACAGCCGCTGGAGCCTGATGACGCTGGTGGCCAGGTTTACCACCCGGACCGTGGTGGTCTATCAGCCCGTAGATGATATGACCTTTACTTTAACCAACGCGGCCATGGCTGCCGACAGCTACTTCCCCATCGCCTACAAGGTGGATCTGCTGGCGGATGTGTACCGTGTCGGCAGCGCGGTGTGGGCCGTGGGCACGGCGGCGATTCTGCTGGCACTGGCCATGGTCTACTGCGTCACGCTGCGGGAGATCCGAGGTTCCCGTCATCTGCGGGAGAACGTCTATCTCTCAGAGATGGTCACCTCCCCCGCCGTGTACGGCGTGTTCCGGCCCCGCATCGTCCTGCCCGCCGGGTGGGAAAACCGGGACCTGACCTACGTGCTGGCCCATGAGAATGCCCACATCCGCCGAAAGGACAACCTGTGGCGGCTGCTGGCCTTTGCCGTCACCGCCGTCCACTGGTTCAATCCGCTGGCGTGGCTCTATCTCAAGCTGTTTTTGGGCGACCTGGAGCAAGGCTGTGACGAGACCGCCATCGCCCCATATGGCGCGGCAGAGCGCAAAGCATACGCCCACGCCCTGCTGGACTGCGCCGGCAGCAAGAACCTGTTCGCCTCTGCCTTCGGCGGCGCCAGGGTGCGGACACGGATCGAAAACATCCTGTCCTACCGCCGCATGACCTGGATCTCTCTGCTGGGGTTCAGCGCCCTGGTGTGCGCCATTCTGATCACGCTGTTGACCAACGCCGGATGAAAGGAGTTTCTATGATGAGATACGTATCTTTCCTGCTGATGCTGACGGTCCTGCTGGGGCTTTGCGCCGGATGCGGTGCAAAAACGCCGGAGATCACGCCGGACGTCTCCCTCTTCGACGTGGTCTGCTCCGCTGACGAGGCGCTGGAACGGGCCAAGGCCGGCAACGTGGTGGTCATGGAGAAGCTGCGGATCACCTCTGGCCGAGAGGTCTGGGACGATTTCTACCACAAGACCCGCCGGGGCAAAAGCGCCCAAGTCCTGTGCGCCATGTACTATACGCTGGACCCGGCCCGTATCGACCCAGCGCTCTACGCCCAGGAGAAGGACAAATACCCTAAGCTGTTCTTCTATCTGGTGACCTTTGACGGCAAGACCTATAACGTCAAGGCCCGGCTCAGCCGCGAGGACCGCCTGGACTATCAGAGCTCCTTCCCCTACCTGCTGTATCTGACCGATGGCACCCCACCCCAGGCCGACTACTCCTGCTTCGAGCACTATGTGCTGGTGGACGACCCCACCGCCACCTGGGCGGGGATCGAGGCGGGATTGGTCAGCTCTCAGTTTGGCGTCGGGTATCGGCACTGCACCGTCTGTGAAAACATCGTCGATTGAGGGGGCTGCACTATGAATGAAAAGAAATACCGCCGTTTTTGGCTTTTGATGCTGGCGCTGGTGATCCTGGCTTGCGCCTACCCCATCTATATGGGCGTGCATGTGGCCGCTGAAACGGCTCACAACGGCGCCGTGCCCATAGAGAGCTATCCCAAATACGTGATCCCCTACACCCCCATCGCCGCCGCGCTGATCCTGGGCACGCTGCTGCTGCCGCTGTTCCAGCGGATCTCCAGGAAGTGGGATCTGCTGCTGGGCGGGCTGTTCTCCACGGCTGTGTTCTTCGCCCTGGAGCGACTGATGGAGACAAAGGTGCTGGTGCTGACCACCGAGCTGCTGCCCCTGGAGAGCTGGCAGATGGCCCTGTGCTACGTCCCGCCGGAGCAATACCAGACCCGCGTGTGGGAGGCGGTGGACGTGCTGCTGGGGGGCTACAGCCCCGCCTTCAAGCTCCACTTCTACCTGATCTCCGTGGTCATCATCGTATCCCTGCTGAACGTGATTTATGGCTTTGCCAAAACGGTCCGCACCGGAGATACGGCGCGAAAGCAGTCGCTGACCGTTCAGACCGTCACGGCGCTGGCCTTTCTGGGCATGTGCATCTGGGCCTGCTTCACCGCCTTCTACCGCACCGGCGAGCTGACCGTGTCTCCTCGCTCCGCGGCGCTGATGGCCTTTTTCTTTATCCTGCTGGGCGTCACGATAGGCGTCTTCGTCGGCTCGCTGCTGCTGGGAAAGCGGCCCGTTCTCTCCATTCTGGTACCGTCTCTGGCCGCTGTGGCCGTCACTTGCGCCATGTATGCCGGGGAACTGATACTGCTCAGCGGACACCTGTACCGCTTCGGTTCCGGCTTCTTCTTCGATGGGCTGGGCGCGCTGGTGCTGGCGCCGGCGGACCTGCTGGTGATCCTTCTGTCCGGGTTGTTCACAGCCGCCCTCTGCGTCGCCTTCAACACAAAAACGAAATAAGCCGGCCTGACATGACAACAAGGGCTTTCGCCGCACAGCGAAAGCCCTTGCTCCTTTTGATCTTCAATGTCAACCTGCGCGGTGAAACACCAGGCTGGGCAGATCGAAGACGATCTGCTCCACGTCCAGGGTCAGCTCGTCGCCATCCAGGGTGAAGCCTGCCGACACCGTGCCGTCCGGCGCCAGCTCCGTGTCGTTTGACAGGTACAGCGTGTCCGGCTGCACCAGGTAACGGCCCTCCGTGCCGACTCCGGCGGGAAGCGCAAATACGTCCTCAACGGTGCGGGCCGCGTACTCGTTCAGGCCCATGCCCAGCGTCGATTGCAGGATCTCCTCCAGCGTCTTTCCCATGGCGGCTTCGATCCCCTCGCGGGTGGAGAAGTCTCCCTCCACGCCGGTCTCCTGCAGCGTGTCGGCGATGCCGCGCAGCATATACGCCTCTGTGCACGCTGTTGCGGCCTCCAGCAGCCGCTGCCGCGTCTGCTCCATGGTGGCTTCATCGGCTGTCAGACGGTAGACGCCGTCCGCCGTCAGCTCCAGCGTCAGCCGCAGCATACACGGCTCCAGATAGTCGGCAAAGGATATCCCTTGATCCGAGAACTGGGGCGTGAGCTTGTCGGACACCGCCTCCGTCACGTCCAGCTCCAGCTTCCAGGTACCCACCAAAGACGCCCGGAGCGATTCCAGTTGTAACCTGTCCAGCTCTTGACGGGCATTTTCCAGCTCGTCGTAGTTTTTCACAGTACTCTTTTCCGTCTCGCTCAGCGCGTCATATGCCGCCTCGGCGGCCTCCACCGCTTCGGCGCTCTCAGCGGTGACGGCGCCGATGGCGCTGATGAGGCGCTCCGCCTCTTTCACCGCGGCGCTTTTTCCGCACCCGGACAGTGACAGCGTTATGATAAAAGCCATGATGATGGCAATGATCCTCTTCGTCATGCATCGATCCTCCTTCAAGCAGAACACAACCGTCCGCCTGTGGGGGCTATTGTACGATGAACGCGGCAAAATGTCAAGTGTCGCACCGGCCGGAGCACGCTTTCCCATTGACAGGCGACATCTCTGCCTGTATAATGGACGCAGAAACGGAAAGGCGCGCGGAATCAGCGCGAGGGTGAAAACATGATCAACAGATGACCGATCCAACCATGCAGAAGATGAAAACATACACCCCTGGACGGGGGTGACGTCTGCGTGCGCCGGATCAGATCATCTGTTGCCCTCAAAGGCGTTTATCTGCCCACGCAGGCCGTCGTATAGGGGTTTATAGGGATCTGTCCGCATGCGGACGGATCCCTTTGTTCGTTGGGCAGAAAGACGAGGTGATCACAACGATACAGATCAAGAATCTGACCATACGGCACCGCAAGGACCTCCACCCCCTGCTGGAGGACTTCCAGCTGGTGCTCAGCCGCGGCGACAAGGCGGTGATCGTGGGCGAGGAGGGCAACGGCAAGTCCACCCTGCTCAAGTGGATCTTCGATCCGGCCATGATCGAGGGCTACGCCGAGGCCACAGGCAGCCGCTCCGACCAAGGGGAAAAGCTGGGGTATCTGCCCCAGGAATTGCCGGAGCCGGACAAGAAAAAAACCGTATACGCGTTTTTCAGCGACATGGACGCCTTCTGGGAGCAGGATGTCCGGGAGCGGCAGCAGCTCCTGGCCCGGCTGGGGCTGGATGATGACGTGTGCTTCAGCGAGCAGCTCATGGGCACCCTCTCCGGCGGCGAGAAGGTGAAGATTCAAATGGCCCGGCTGATGCTTGAAAAGTGCGACGTATGGCTGCTGGACGAGCCGTCCAACGACGTGGATACCGACACGCTCTCGTGGATGGAGGAGCTGATCCGGGACTTCCCCGGCGCGGTGCTGTTCATCTCCCACGACGAGACACTCATTGAGGCCACTGCCAACCGCGTTATCCTGCTGGAGCAGCTGCGGGGCAAGCGTGCCACCCGCTGGACCGTGGCCAACGTGCCCTTCCGGCAGTTCGCCGCTGAGCGGGAGGCAGGCTTTGAAAAGCAGGCCCAGCAGGCCCTGAACGAGCGGCGGCAGGAGCGGATCGCCCTGGAGAAATTCCAGCGTATTCAGCAGAAGGTGGAGTATCAGCAAAACGCCGTCTCCCGCCAGGACCCCCACAGCGGGCGGCTGCTGAAGAAGAAAATGGCAAACGTCATGTCGCTCCGGCGGCGCTATGAGCGTGAGCACGAGCAGATGACGGAGTTTCCGGAGCGGGAGCTGGCGATCCTGGTGAAGTTCCACGGCCAGCAGGCTATCCCACGGAATAAGACGGTGCTGGAGCTCTCCCTCCCTGTCCTGACGCGCCCGGATGGCGCGGTGCTGGCCCGGAATGTGTCTCTTACCGTGCGTGGGCCGGAGAAGATCTGCCTCACCGGCCGCAACGGCGCCGGCAAGACCACCCTGCTGCGCCGCATCCGTGACGAGCTGGCCGAGCGGGCCGACCTGAGCGTTTGCTACATGCCCCAGGACTACGAGGAGCTGCTGGAGCTGGACGAGACCCCCATTGACTTTCTGGCCCCTTCCGGCGACAAGGAGGCGGTCACCGCGGTGCGGACCTATCTTGGCTCCATGCGCTATACCGCCCAGGAGATGTTCCACCCCATCCGGGAGCTGTCCGGTGGGCAGAAGGCCAAGCTGTTGCTGCTGCGCATAAGCCTCAGCGGCGCCAACGTGCTGCTGCTGGACGAGCCGACCCGCAATTTCTCCCCCCTCTCCGGGCCGGAGGTTCGCACCCTGCTGCGCTCCTTTCCCGGCGCCATCATCAGCGTATCCCACGACCGAAAGTATTTGGCCGAGGTCGCTGACAAGGTATTTACCTTGTCAGAAGATGGGCTGACGCGAACGGGCTGATGTTGCTGTCCGCGGCACGGATAAGCCTGATGAGCCAGTGTTCCTCGACGGCAGAATCTGCGTATCTCATTCCTGATTGAATCTAAAAAGGAGAAATCCGAACACGGTCCCGATCGGGACTGTGTTCGGATTTCTCCTTATTGGTTGGAAATATAATTACTGGATCTTGCAGTTCAATCTCCCCGGCTTATAACAAGACGCCCCCGGAAAATGCCGGGTCAGCCTGCCTGCCGTGGGGTATAGCCATCCGCCACTTCGACAAACTGCGTGGCAGGATCGTTGTAGAGGATCGTATGGTCCTGAACCGTCAGAAAGGACACCCCTGCGGCTGTCAGCGCCGCGTCGTCGAACTGGTCTGCGATAAACACCGGGCATGTTTGCAGCAGCAGCTCGCCGCAGCTCTGCTCCCCGGACCAGACCACAAGCTCGTCCAAGGCGGTTTTCGGCTGTCCGTCTGTCGGGTCCACGAAGATCGAGGCGATGCGTCCATCCTCCCACTCGTAGTACCAGTCCCCCAGCGTGGGGTTGATGCTGAAGCTGCGCAGCGACGCATAGGTCAGTGGGCCTGTATAGGTCATCTCCGCCACCAGGGAGGCGCCGGTGTCCAGCCGATCGTATACGTTCATGGAAAACTGCGTGCCGGTCTCATCCAGCGTGACGCCGAAGCCCTCATACGACTGCAGATAGCCGTGGGTGTAGCCTCCGGCTCGCAGCTCTGAGGCGATCATATCGGCAATAAATGCGTTTTTCATCCAGCCCAAATCTACGAACTGTTCCACGCCGTTTTCCGCGGCATAAGTCAGATATGCCGGTGAAACACGCAGCATCACCTGATTCTCCCCTGGAAACGTCAAGTCGATCTGGTCCGGATCGTTTGCAAAGGACGCCAGCTGGGAAAAGATGGCAGCCAGCTCCGGGTCCTGAGCCGGGTCAAAGGCCGCCGTCTCGTAATCCTCGGTGCAGAAGAAGAGGCTGCTGTAACTCTCGTACAGGGGGGCCAGATACGGTATGCGATTGCCATACTGCTGGATCTGCCGCAGAGCCCTATAAAGCTCCGGCTCCACCTGCACTGTCTCGTTGGGGTGGATGTTCACCGTATACAGGTTGCCGATCTCCTCCGCGCTCTCGCTGCCGAAGACGTTCGCGGCCCGCTCACAGTACGTGGTATAAAGAGCCGTCAGCGTGCGATATTGGGCTGTGGTGTTCTTTTCATCCAGGCAGTAGTGAAAGGAAAACTCCTCCCCGCAGCCCGGCGAACCCGTCCGGGTCTTGATCTCCGTCCAGCCGCTGCCGTGGGACAGCGCGCCGCTGATCCCCAGGCCGAAGGCCACGAGGGCAATGGCAATAAACGCAATAAAGGCGATCAGCCGCCTCTTTGTGTTGCCCTGGGGGACATCGATATGCTGCACAGAAGGCACATATTCTCGCTGGTTACGTCCTAACATGTTTCCTCACTTTCAGACTGCCGGCACAGATCGACACGGAATGTGTCCGGCGGCTCTGTGACAGGGCAATCGTGGAACGACGGCAGTATGCGTATGGCAGCTGCCGCCTGGTCTAAATATGCCGCCTGTCCTTGTATGACAGGCGGCATATTTTGCTGTTACCTTGTGGCTATAAACAGGAAGAGTAGGAATAGCAGTACGATTCCGCACTTGACGGCCAGGCCGGCCAGTGCCCCCCGTTTACAGACCTTGTAGTTGCGGATGTAATTGTGCGCCCGGAAGATGGCTGCGCCGATCAAACCGAGGATCGACAGGATAAACGCAAGGACGCCCAGCCACAGGCTGCCGGTATCGTGGAGCGGACGCTCCAGGATGCTGTTGGCGCCGTGCAGCTCCTCGGACTCCTCGATCTTTCTATCGATCTCCTCCTCGTTGTCGGTGATGGTGATCGGCTTCAGAGGCACATTCTTCTCACGGACAGCCTTGTATTCCTCGATCTCCTTGGCGTTGCCGTAGATCCAGTGGTCATGCCCGATATTCACCAGCGAAGGCTTCTCCTCACTGTAATCGTGGATCGAAGGATCGTAGGTAAAGAGGACCTTGTGCTTCTCCAGCACGGGATCGGGAATGGGAATGGCGGAGATCAGGGAGCGGGTATAGGGATGGAGCGGATAGTCGAACAGCTCCTCCGTTTCCGCAACCTCCACGATGTTGCCCTTGTAGATAACGCCGATGCGATCGGAGATAAACCGGACGATACTCAGGTCGTGGGCGATGAACAGATAGGTCAGCCCCTGCTCACGCTGGAACTTTTTCATCAGGTTCAGCACCTGGGCGCGGATGGACACGTCCAGAGCGGAGATGGGCTCATCGGCCACCACCAGCTCCGGCTCCATGACCATGG
>DGHJ01000122.1:0-153 GCA_002392625.1 Oscillospiraceae bacterium UBA3851 | reverse complement strand
TGACCATGGCGCGGGCCAGGCCGATACGCTGACGCTGACCGCCGGAAAACTCGTGAGGATAACGGGTCAAATGCTCAGGCAGCAGACCGACCTCCTCGATCATCTTCTCGACCTTGGCAACACGATCCGCCTCGTTTTCATACAGGTGGAAGT
>DGHJ01000151.1:8342-13888 GCA_002392625.1 Oscillospiraceae bacterium UBA3851 | reverse complement strand
ATCATGCTGCTGATCCCCGGCCTGGCCATCACCAACGCCGTGCGCAATCTGCTGGTGGGCGACACCATCTCCGGCGCCGTGCGGCTGCTGGAGAGCCTGATCTGGGCCGCCGCACTGGCCGGCGGCTTCATGGTGGCTCTGGTCATCGTGGGTATGCTGCACTGAGGGGAGGGGGCGCTGATGAGAGAAATCGTGATCCAACTGCTGGCGGCCTTCTTCGGCGGTCTGGGCGTGGCGTTGCTGTTCGGCATGCGGGGCCGCCACCTGCTGCCCGCCGCCATCGGCGGTGTGCTGGCCTGGGGCGTCTATCTGGGGATGGACGCGCTGATCCACGTGGAGTTTTTGGCCTGCCTGGTGGCTGCGGCGTTCGCCGTGGTGTACGCCGAGATGATGGCCCGGTGGCGCAAGACACCGGCCACGTTGTTCGTGATCCCCGGCATCGTGCCGCTGGTGCCCGGCAGCTCCCTGTATAACACCATGAGCTGCGCCGTCCGCGGCGAGATGGAGGCCGCCCGGAGCTACGGCACCAAGACGCTGCTGTGCGCGCTGGCCATTGCTGCGGGCATCAGCATCGTGACGGCCCTGCGGGAGCTGCAGAGCAAAAAGCAATAGCGTAAGACAAAACGTCGGCCTGTCCGGGAAATGCCGGATGGGCCGATGTTTTCGCGAATCTTCGGAAAAATCCGGGGATTATGACTATCTTTTTCCGGGAGAAGGTGTTATAATGGCGCAGGACGGCAGAAAGACCGGCCGAACCCGTCAACAACGCCCAGGGAACAAGGGCGATAAAGAGGAGAAGGAACTATGAAAAAGACTTTGCAGGACATTCTGCAGCTGTGCAAGGAAAAAGAGATCCGCATCGTTGACTTCAAAATGACTGACATCGACGGCCGCTGGCGCCACCTGAGCATCCCCGTGGGGCGGCTCAACGAGGACACCATGACCTACGGCGTGGGCTTCGACGGCTCCAACTACGGCTACGCTCCCGTGGAGAGCAGCGACATGGTGTTCGTGCCCGATTTGGACAGCGCCACCATCGACAACTTCGCCGCCATCCCCACCCTGAGCATGATCGGTGACGTCATGGTCATCGACCGGCCTCAGAACCGTCCCTTTGACCAGTATCCCCGCAACGTGGCCCGCCGCGCTACCGAGTATCTGAAGGAGACCGGCATCGCCGACACCATGGTGGTTGGCCCGGAGTATGAGTTCTATGTATTCGACGGCGTGCAGTATGAGAACCGTCCGGAAGGCGCCGGCTATCACATCGACTGCGTGCAGGCCGAGTGGAACGGCGGCAATCCTGCCAACAACAGCGGCTATCAGGTGCGCCACCACGCCGGCTACCACACCAGCCTGCCCCTGGACGTGACCAACGACCTGCGCAGCCAGATCACCCTGGATTTGGAGGACTGGGGCGTCAAGGTCAAGTACCACCACCACGAGGTGGGCGGCTGCGGCCAGCTGGAGGTGGAGGTGGAGCTGGGCGAGATGGTCGCCCTGGCCGACGCCACTATGGCCGCCAAGTATGTCATCAAGAACGACGCCGTGGCCTTCGGCAAGACCGCTACCTTCATGCCCAAGCCCGTGGCCGGCGAGGCCGGCAGCGGCATGCACGTGCACATGCTGCTGTTCAAGGACGGCAAGCCCGTGTTCTACGATGAGAACGGCTACGCCCAGCTCAGCGAAACTGCCATGCACTTCATCGGCGGCCTGCTGACCCACGCCGCCTCCCTGTGCGCCATCACCAACCCCTCCACCAACTCCTACAAGCGGCTGGTGCCCGGCTTCGAGGCGCCCGTGACCATTGGCTACGCCATGGCCAACCGTTCCGCCGTGGTGCGGATCCCCGCCTACGCCAAGTCCCCCGCCAACAAGCGCTTCGAGCTGCGCAACCCCGACGCCACCTGCAATCCCTACTACGCCTACGCCGCCATCCTTATGGCCGGCCTGGACGGCGTGAAGAAGGGCATCGATCCCCACGCCAACGGTTGGGGTCCTTTCGACTGCAACCTGTTCGATCTGCCGGAGGAGGAGAAGGCCAAGCTGGGCGGCCTGCCCACGTCTCTGCAGGAGGCCGCCGACGCCCTGGAGAAGGACCACGACTACCTCACCGAGGGCGGCGTGTTCCCCCAGCGCCTCATCGACCTCATCGTGGAGCGCGACCGCGCTGCCGCCGAGAAGATCGCCCGCCTGCCCCATCCTGAGGAGTTCGCCCAGTACTACGACGTGTAAGGGATAGATACTTAACACACCCTGGAAGAAAAGGAAATGCCGCCCCGGTGGGGCGGCATTTTTTCGTTGCGGGGGACACCTCATCCGCCCCTTTGGGGCACCTTCCCCTCAAGGGGAAGGCTTTATCTTCTCCCCAGCTCCCAGAAGGCCACGGCGCTGGCGGCGGCCACGTTGAGGGAGTCCACCCCGTGGGACATGGGGATGCGGACGGTGTAGTCGCAGTCGGCGATGGTGGTGTCGGTGAGGCCGTCGCCCTCGCTGCCCAGCACGATGGCCAGCTTGTCCTCACCGCGCAGGCGGGGATCGTCGATGGAGAGGGAGTCATCCCGCAGGGCCATGGCGGCTGTTGCGAAGCCCATCTCCCGCAGACGCTCCATGCCCGGGTCGGGCCAGTCTTGGCACGCCTCGCCCAGGAAGGTCCAGGGAATCTGGAACACGGTGCCCATGCTCACACGTACCGAGCGGCGGTACAGCGGGTCGCAGCAGGAGGGGGTCAGCAGAACGGCGTCCATATTCAGCGCAGCGGCGCTGCGGAAAATGGCGCCGATGTTGGTGGGGTTCATGACGTTTTCCAGCACGGCGATGCGCCGGGCCCGGCTGCAGATCTCCTCCGCTTCGGGCAGAGGCCGGCGGCGCATGGCGCACAGCACGCCGCGGGTCAGCGGAAAACCGGTGAGCTGTGTAAGGACCGGCAGCTCAGCGGTGTAAAGGGAAATATCCTTACACCGCTCCACCACCTCGCGGGCGGCGCCGGCAATGTGGCGGCGCTCCATCAACAGGGAGACAGGCTCCCAGCCGCCGTCCAGCGCCCGCAATATCACGTTGGGGCTCTCAGCAATGAACAAAGGGGTGGCGTGCTCGTCCCGTCCCTGCAATTGACGCTCCGTCAGCCGGGCGTACACGTCCAGCTCTGGGGCATTGAAATCGGTGATTTCGATGATTTGGGCCATGGGTGGGCCTCCTTTGTGAGGTACTGACTCTATTCTACAGACTGAGGCGTGGATTGGCAAGGGAAAATATTTGCTCCGGGGGATGGAAATGGCGGACGGGAGGGGGTATAATGGGGACAAGACGAGGTGCGATAATATGCGACTGAACAGCGAGATAAGACATATTGAGACGGCAGCAGGGGAGATGAAGCTCATCGTGCTGCGGCCGGAGGGGGTAACGGAACCGGTGCCGGGGATGCTGTGGATCCACGGCGGCGGCTATATCAGCGGCATGGCGGAGATGGTCTACGTCTCCCGCGGCGCTGACGCTGCCCGGCGGTACGGCGCGGTGGTGGTGTCGCCGGAGTACCGGCTGGCCAAGGAGGCGCCCTATCCGGCGGCGCTGGAGGACTGCTATGCCGCGCTGGTATATCTGAAGGATCACGCCGGGGAGCTGGGCGTACGGACCGACCAGATCATGGTGGGCGGCGAGAGCGCCGGCGGCGGTCTGGCGGCGGCGGTGTGCATGGCGGCCAGGGACAGGGGCGAGGTCAACGTCTGTTATCAGATGCCGCTCTATCCCATGCTGGACTGCCGGGACACGGAATCCTCCCGCGACAACCACGGACTGGTATGGAACACGGCGCGCAACCACCACGGCTGGAGGACCTACCTGGGCTCCCTCTGGGGCGGTGACGTGCCGCCCTACGCCTCCCCCTCACGGCAGACGGACTACAGCGGTCTTCCGCCCTGTTATACCTTTGTATGTAAAGGGGAACCGTTTTACACCGAGACAGTGGAATTTGTCCGGAATCTGCAGCAGGCGGGAGTGGAGGCCACGGTGGACGTGTACCCCGGCGACGTACATGCCTTTGATATGTTCCTGGCATGGACCCCTCCGGGACGGCAGGCGAGAAGTGCCTTTCGGCAGCACTATCAATACGCAGCGGCTCACTATTTCGCGCCGCAGAAAGAAGGAACCAAATGAACATCGATCCCGTGCGCTACAGCGGCCGCCCGGCGGAAAGGCGGGAGCTGTGGGAGGAAGCCATCTACGACAAGCTGGACGAGCTGAATATCCCCTTTGACCGGGTGGACCACGATCACGCCGACACCATGGAGGACTGCCTGCTCATCGAGTCCACCCTGGGCGGCAAGATCTGCAAGAACCTGTTTCTGTGCAACCGGCAGCAGACGGCCTTCTATCTTCTGATGATGCCGGGGGAGAAGCCCTTCAAGACCAAGTTTCTGTCCGCCCAGCTGGGCTGCGCCCGCCTTTCCTTCGCCGACGCCCAGCATATGGCCCGGTATCTCAACACCATTCCCGGCTCCGTTTCCGCGCTGGAGCTGCTTTTTGACACGGATCACATGGTGCAGCTGGTCATTGACCGGGAGCTGCTGGCGGACGATACCGTCTCCGGTCATCCGGGCCGGTCCACCTCCACGCTGCGCATGAGCCGGGAGGACCTGCTGCGGTACGTGTCGGCGGTGGGGCATGAGCCGGTTTATATCGATTTGCCGACGGAGTGAGGAGCGACATATGAACTATCAGGATATCAATGCCCAAACCATCGACAGATGGATCCGCGAGGGCTGGGAGTGGGGCCGGCCCATCTCCCATGAGCAGTACGAAATGGCAAAAAACGGCAGGTGGGACGTGGTTTTGACGCCCACGAAGCCTGTGCCGCACCGGTGGTTCGGCGACCTGAGGGGGAAGAAGATCCTGGGCCTGGCCAGCGGCGGCGGGCAGCAGATGCCCATTTTTGCCGCCCTGGGCGCTGATTGCACCGTCCTGGATTATTCCCCGCTCCAGCTGGAGAGCGAGCGCATGGTGGCGGAGCGGGAGGGCTACGACATCCGGATCATCCGGGGCGACATGACGAAGCCCCTGCCCTTTGACGATGGGGAATTCGACCTGATCTTCCACCCGGTGTCCAACTGCTACGTGGAGGAGGTGCGGCCCATCTGGCGGGAGTGCTTCCGCGTGCTCAAGCCTGGGGGCTATCTGCTGGCGGGAACGGACCACTATGTCAACTATATCGTGGACGCTGAGGAGAGGGAGATCGTCAACGAGCTGCCCTTCAATCCTCTGAAAAACCCGGACCAGATGGCCTTTCTTCAGGCGGAGGATTGCGGCGTCCAGTTTTCCCATACCCTTGAGGAGCAGATCGGCGGGCAGCTGGAGGCTGGCTTCACGCTGCTGAGCCTCTATGAGGACACCAACGGCGAAGGCAGGCTGCACGAGCTGCATATCCCCACGTTCCTGGCCATGCTGTCCCGGAAGCCGCTGTGCGTGCCGGATGAAGCAGGAGAATAAAAAACACTTAAAAGGGGCAGCTGCAAAGCTGCCCCTTTGACTGTCAAAAAAGTCTGTAAAGCGTT